>JAICYS010000169.1 GCA_025934105.1 Myxococcota bacterium
CGGCCGGCGGGCTGGCCGAGGCGCGGGCGTTCGCGCTGGCGCGCCGGGGCCTCCACGTGGTCGACGGCGGCCTGGCCGGCCTGCAGGAGCTGCTGCTCGGGCGGCTCGAGACCTTCGGCGGCGAGCGGCGGCGGCACGTGGCGCCGGTCGCGGTGGTCCTGCGCCGCGGGCGCGCCGTGGGCGTCAAGGTCAGCCCGCGCGACGAAACCATCGGCTGCCGGTGGCTGCTCTGGGCCGGCGGCGCGGCGACGCTGCAGTCGGCGGTGGGCAACGGCGTGGCGGCGCGCGACCGCCCGCGCCCGCTGCGCGTGGCCGGCTACCGCCATGCCCTGGCGTTGATCGTGGGCCCCAAGGCGCTGCCGTCCGGCACGCCCCCGCGGGTGCTGCTGGTGGCCGACCCGTCGCGGCCGCTCTGGGAAGACAACGCGATCGCGCTGACGGTGAGCCGCCCCAACCCGCGCGAGCCCGAACGCGTCCCGCTCTGGATCGAGTGCGCCGTTCCGGCCCACCTGGTGGACGCCGGCCCCGCCTACCTGCGCGCCCTGCGCGCGCGGCTGCTGCAGACAGTGGAGCAGCTCTACCCCGGTTTTGGGGCGCAGGCCGCGCTGGTGGCCTCGGCGCACGACGGCTTGGCGCCGGAGGGTCCCCTGGCGCCAAGGCCCAAACGGCCAGGCACGCCGCCGCCGGCGCCGGTGCGCCCGCCCGCGCCGCTTTACGGCCGCGCCGCCGAGGGGGCGTTCGACGTGACCGGCCTGCCCCACGCCACCGGCGTGAAGAACCTGTTCCTGGTCGGCCGCGAAAACCTCCCCGGCCTGGGCGTCGAGGGCGAGCTCGTCTCCGCCTGGGGCGCGGCCCGCCTGCTGGGCGAGGCACCCGTCAGACGCGCCCCCCTCGGACGACGCATGTTGCTCGGCGGGTGAGCTGGGTCCGGCGCGCGCCGCCGCCGCGCATCGGGCGCCCGCGGCGTCAGGCCCGGCGGCGGCAATAGCCGGCGATGAGCTGCGCGTGCTCCGGCCGCAGGGCGATGAACCGGACGCCGGTGCGGCGGAACGAGCCGACGGTGGTGTCGTTCACCACCAGGCCGCGCGCGGAGATCTCCTCGTGCGAGCCGGGCAGCGAGAACGACAGCGCGATCTCGGTCTTGGGCTGCACCACCGTGCCGCGCGGCCGCTTGATGGTCATCCCGGCGGGGGCGATGTCCTCGGCCTGACAGAGCTGCACGTGGCGCGCGAGCCTGCCCTCGGCCCCAGCCACCGCCTTTTTCACCGCGAACACCGCCGGCACGCGGTCACACCGGCGGCGCTCCTCAGGAGCTCTGCGTCGATCCCCGCTCATATTCGGGATAGTAATGTCGGCGCCCGAGAGCGCAAAAAATTGACGAGTTGCGGCCTCAGCCGCCCAGCGGCTGGGCTTCTTCGATGATGAAGTTCGGGATGTCGTCGACCACCGGATAGGCCAGCTTGCAGGCGGCGCACTCGAAGGCCGACTCGTCCGGGCGCAGGGTCAGCGCGCCCTTGCACTTCGGGCAGGCCAGGATGTCGATCAGCTCGCGGTTCAGGGCCATGCGGGCGTTTATAGCGCGTTCGGGTTACCATCGACGCGAATGAAACGCGTCCTCTTCGTGGCGCTGTTGGCCGCCGCCCTCGGGATGTTCGCCTGGACGCTGTGGCGCTTCGCGCGGATGATCCTGGCCGGCCGTCCCGAGCCGCGCTTCGACCACCCGGACCAGCGGGTCGCCTCGGTCTTCGCGTACTTCTTCGGCCAGAAAAAGGTCGTCGAAAAGACCACCATCCCGGCCAAGCGCTGGCCGCGTTTCGTGAGCGCGCTCGGCAGCAAGCATCACTTCGTCATCTTCTGGGGCTTCATCATCATCACGCTCGGGTCGCTGGAGACCCTGGCGCAGGGCGTGTTCCCCGGGTTTTCGTGGGCCGCCCTCATCGGCCCGGCCGCCGCCGGCGTCCTCACGCACGTCATCGACTTCATGTCGGCGGCGGTGCTGGTGATGGTGGGCCTGGCGTTCTTCCGCCGCATCGTGCTGCAGCCGCGCCTCATTCCGATGAGCCGCGACGCGGCCGCCATCCTCAGCGCCATCGGCCTCTTGATGGTCACCTACTTCGGGATGCGGCGGCTGGACGGGCCGGCCGCGGAGGCGTGCTGGTGGGTGCACGTGGTGATCCTGCTGGCGTTCCTCAACTACCTGCTCTACTCGAAGCACAGCCACATCGTGGCGGCCCTGCCCAACATTTACTTTCGCAAGCTGGGCCAGCGCGGCGTCCTGCCCAAGCTGAACATGGAGGCCGACGACATCGCCGGCACCGGCGTGGTCCAGGAGGGGAAGGACTTCACCTGGAAGTCGCTGCTGGACGGCTTCGCCTGCACCGAGTGCGCGCGCTGTTCGAACTTCTGTCCGGCCTTCAACACGGGCAAGCCGCTCTCGCCCATGCAGGTCATTCACGACGTGCGCGACGACCTGCGCTCGCGGATGCCGGATCGCGGGCCGCTGGACGTGCTCATCGATCGCTTCCAGCACGGCCAGGGCGCCGACCCGCACGCCGGCGACGAGAAGATCCCGCTCATCGGCGGCCGCACGACCGAAGACGTGCTGTGGGCCTGCACCACCTGCGGCGCCTGCCAGGAGGTCTGTCCGGTCTTCATCGACCACCCCGAGAAGATCATCCAGATGCGGCAGAACCTGGTCCTGGTCCAGGAGAAGGTCCCGCCCGACCTGGCGCGCACCTACACCAACCTCGAGCGAAACGGCAATCCCTGGGGCATCGGCGCCGACAAGCGCATGGACTGGGCCGAGGGGCTGGACGTGCCGACGCTGGACGACCACCCGGACGCGGAATACCTGCTGTGGGTCGGCTGCGCGGGCGCGTTCGACGACCGCATCAAGAAGCAGACGCGCGCGCTGGTCGAAGTGATGCGGGAAGGCGGCGTCGACTTCGCGGTGCTGGGCCTGGAAGAGGGCTGCAGCGGCGATCCGGCGCGCCGCTCGGGCAACGAGATGCTGTACCAGATGGAGGCGCAGCAAAACATCGAGGTCATGAACGCCAAGAAGGTGAAGAAGGTGGTGACGGCCTGCCCGCATTGCCTGCACACCATCAAGAACGAGTACCCGCAGCTGGGCGGCAGCTACGAGGTCCGCCACCACACGCAGCTCATTCGCGAGCTGGTGGCGTCGGGAAAGATCGAGATCGAAGATCTGACCAAGGCCACGGCGGCCGACCTGCCGGCCCGCACCAACCAGATCGCGTTTCACGATCCCTGCTATCTCGGCCGCTGGAACGGCGAGTACGACGCCCCGCGCGCGGTCCTGGACGCCCTGCCCGGCGGCCGCGACGCCCGCGCCGAGCTGCCGCGCGCGCGCGAGCAGGGGTTCTGCTGCGGCGCCGGTGGCGGCCGCATGTGGATGGAAGAGAAGATCGGCACGCGCGTCAATCACGACCGGACCGACGAAATCCTGGCGTCGGGCGTCCAGACCGTGGCGACGGCCTGCCCGTTCTGCACGATCATGCTCCGCGACGGCGTCCAGGATCGCAACGCGAGTGAGCGCGTGCAGGTCCTGAACGTGTCGGAGCTGGTCGCGAAGTCGATGAAGCGCAAGCGCGAGCTGGAGGGCGCCGGCTCGACGCCGTCAGCTCCAGCCGAGAGCCCGACGTAGCGCGCGGCCGGCCGGCGCCAGCAGGACCAGCGCCATGAGCGCCGTGGCGGCGCCCACTTCGCCGAACGCGGCCGGGTAGCCGATGCGCCCGATCAACGTTCCGAGCGGCGCCAGCGCCACGATGCCCAGGTTCATCACGCCGTTGGCCCACCCGAGGAGGCGGGGCCGATCGCGGGCCGCCACGTCGGTCAACACCAGCGCCATCAGCGCGGGGTAGATGATCCCGTGCGCCACGCCGAAGACCGCCCCCACCAGCACCAGGTGGGACGGCCCCAGCACCGCCATGGCGCCCACCGCGGCGCCGTAGAGCAGGCCGGCCCCGGCGGCCGCCTGCCCGTGACCGCCGCGGTCGACGAGGCGCGCGATGCCGAAGCGCGCGGTCAGCGCGGCCACCGTGTAGGCCACGAAGAAGGCGTGCACGTCCCCCACCCCGCGCGCCAGCGCGAACGGCGCGACGAACGAAACCAGCGCGCTGCCGGCCAGCGAGATGGTGGCCAGGGCCACGTAGGTCGGCATGCGCGCCCACACCGCCTGCCAGCGCCCGTCGCGGCGGCGGATCTGGCCGTTGTCGTTGGCGGCCTGGTGCTCGTCGTCCGGCAGCCGGCCGCAGCGGAAGGCGCCCACCAGCGCCGCCGCGGCGGCCAGGATGAACGCCGCCCGCGGCCCCAGCCGCGCCGCGATGGGCTCGGCCAGCACCGGGCCGACCGCGCTCATCCCGAGGCTGGCGGCGCCGAAGATCCCCAGCGCCTGGCCCAGGCGCGCGGGCGGCGCGATCTGGGCGCAGAGCGCCATCCCGCCGCCGAACGCCAGCGCCCAGGCCACGCCCTGCAGGCCGCGCAGGAACGCGGCAAACAGGTCCGCGCCGCTCACGGCCAAAAAGCCCAGCGCCGAGGCGGCCAGCACCAGGTTGGCGGCGCGCATCGTCCCGCGGCTTCCGAGGCGCCCGACGATCGGACCCATGCCCGGGCTGACGGCCAAGCTGAGGACGCCGAACGCGGCCATCACGAAGCCGACCTGTCCCGCGTCGGCCCGGTAATTGGCGGCCAGGAGCTTGGGCAGAAGCAGGAAAATGGCGTACGCGAAGCCGAACCAGAGCTGCGCGATGACGAGGTCGATGAACGGGCGCGTCGCGAGGCGTTGGCCGTCGGACGCGCCCGACCGATCGTCGGGATCACTGTCGTCGGAAGAGTCGGAAACCGTGGCGGACATTTTTCGCTCCGAAGGTTGGGGGTTCCAGCCTGGAGCGAGTGAGACCGCCTCACCCTCTCCGCGACTGGCGAGAGAGGGTGGGTCGACCGGGTCTGCTCAGCGGTCGCGCACGCTCTCTCGGGCGCGCTTGGCGGCAACCGGGGCCGCCGAAAGCGCACGGACGCTCGGCTGCTGGTGCGACCAGCGCGAGCGAATCGAGAGAACGGTGGGCGAACGCATCTGCGGGGCCATGATGCCAAACCGCCGCGCCGTCCGTCAAGGCCCGGTGAAGATGGCCGCGCTGAACCAGGCGGCGGCTCCGGCGGTCCGGTTCCTCGAAGGACCGCTCCATCGGCCGACAACCGGACCGGAGTTGGCGCGCGGTCGATGCGGACCGGCGGCGCAGGCGCGGCCAGCCCGGAGCGCCGGCCGGCGGTCGAGCGGACCGCGACGGGAACGTCGTCCTCGCGGTCGGGGCGGCGCCGCGCTCGTCTGGTCGGCTACTCCTCGTCTTCGCGCACGGCGGCCAGGCGCGTGAGCACGCCCATGTCTTCCAGCGTGGTGACGTCGCCGCGCACGGTGCCGCTGGTGGCGACCTCGCGCAGGAGGCGGCGCATGATCTTGCCCGACCGGGTCTTCGGAAGCCCGTCGGTGAAGCGGATCTCGTCGGGCCGGGCCAGCGCGCCGATCTCCTTCACGACGTGGTCCGACAACGCCTTCTTCAAGGCGGCGTCGGCCTGCACCCCGCCCTTCGGCGTGACGAACGCGAAGATGGCCTGGCCTTTCAGCTCGTGCGGCGGCCCGACCACGGCGGCCTCGGCCACCGACGGGTGCGAGACCAGCGCGCTCTCGATCTCGGCCGTGCCCAGGCGGTGGCCGGCGACGTTCAGCACGTCGTCGACGCGGCCCATCACCCAGAAGAAGCCGTCCTCGTCCTGGCGCGAGCCGTCGCCGGTGAAGTAGACGCCCTTCACCTCGGACCAGTACTGTTTTTGGTAGCGCTCGGGATCGCCGTGCACGCCCCGCAACATCGACGGCCAGGGCTTCTTGATGACCAGGAAGCCGCCCTCGTTGGGCTGGCAGGGGGTGCCGTCGCGCTTGACCACCTGCGGATCCACGCCGAAGAACGGGATCGCGCAGCTTCCCGGCTTGGTCGCGGTGAGGCCGGGCAGCGGGGTCATCATGATGCCGCCGGTCTCGGTCTGCCACCAGGTGTCGACGATCGGACAGCGGCCGCCGCCGATCACGCGGTGGTACCACATCCACGCCTCGGGGTTGATCGGCTCGCCCACGCTGCCGAGCAGGCGCAGCGACGACAGATCGTGCTTGGTCACCTCGGCGTCGCCCCAGCGGACGAAGGCGCGGATGGCGGTGGGCGCCGTGTAGAAGATCGACACCTTGTGCCGCTCGATGATGTCCCAGAAGCGATCCTTGCCCTTGTGGTCGGGCGCGCCCTCGTAGATGAGGCTGGTCGTGCCGTTCGACAGCGGGCCGTAGACCACGTAGCTGTGCCCGGTCACCCAGCCCACGTCGGCGGTGCACCAGTAGACGTCGCCGTCGCGCAGGTCGAACACCAGCTTGGTGGTGAGGTGCGCGCCCAGCAGGTAGCCGCCGGTGGTGTGCACGATCCCCTTGGGCTTGCCGGTGGTGCCCGAGGTGTAGAGGATGAAGAGCGGGTGCTCGGCGGGCAGGCTGACCGGCGCGCACTCGGCCGAGGCCGCCGGCACGACGTCGTGCCACCAGACGTCGCGGCCGCTCTTCATGTCGACGGCGTCGCCGGTCCGCCGCACCACCAGGCAGTTCTTGATGGAGGGCGTGTCCGCCAGCGCGCGATCGACGTTCGCCTTGAGCGCGATCGACTTGCCGCGCCGCCAGCCGGCGTCGGCCGTGATGCACAGGACGGCGCCGCAGTCGTTGATGCGGTCCCGCAACGCGTCCGACGAGAACCCGCCGAACACGACGGTGTGGGTGGCGCCGATGCGCGTGCAGGCCAGCATCGCGATGGCCGCCTCCGGGATCATCGGCAAGTAGATCGCGACCTTGTCGCCCGTCGCGACCCCCAGTTGCTTGAGCGCGTTGGCGGCCCGGCAGACCTCGGCGTGCAACTGCCGGTAGGTGAGCGTCCGCTGGTCCCCCGGCTCGCCCTCCCACAGGATCGCGATCTGATCGCCGCGCGTCGCCAGGTGGCGGTCCAGGCAGTTGGCCGACACGTTCAGCTCGCCGTCTTCGAACCACTTCGCCCAGGGCAGATCCCAGGAGAGCACCTTCGTGAACGGCTTCGTCCAGGTCAGCTCGGCGCGGGCCGTGTCGCCCCAAAACCCCTGCGGATCGTCGATCGACCGGCGGTAGAGGCGCTGGTACTCGGCCGGGTCGTGGAGGCGCGCCTTGGCCGCGAACTCGGGCGGCGGCGGAAACTGCCTCCCCTCCCGCGACACCGACTTGATGACTCCCGACGCCTCGTTGCCCGACTGCTCATTCGCCATGGTCGTCCTCCGGAAGGGTCAGCGTACTTCGAAAGCCGTCAACTCCTCGCTGGTCAAAGTTGGCGGTGGATCGTGCACGTCCAGGCCTGTCACGCGGGCGCCGCGCGGGCCGTGCTCGAGCCAGGCGGCCAGCCGATCGACGGCGGCGTCGTCGCCTCCGGCCAGCACCTCCACCGTTCCGTCCAGGCGATTGCGCACCCAGCCGCACAGGTCCAGCCGGCGCGCCTCGTGCGCGGCGCCGGCCCGAAATCCCACGCCCTGCACGCGGCCACGCACGATGGCGTGAATGCGCTTCATGGCTGGATGCGCAGCTCGGGGATCGGGCGCATCGAGGCGGGCTCGGCGGCCGGTCCCGCGGGGATGGCCGTCACCGGACGGGCCGAGCCGGAGGGCGCCGGCCGGCCTTCGGCGGCCGCGGCCAGCACCCGCACCGACCCGTCGTCGACGGCGGCCGGTGCCAGCAGCCACCGCCCGTCGAACGTGACATCCGGCCGGCCGAACCGATCGGGCGCGGTCAGCGAGACCTCCGCCGCGTCCTCGCTGCCGACCGAAAAGATCGACGTGCCGCCCCCGGCCCGCAGCCCCGCCGCGAAGTAGACGGCGTGGCGCTCGGGCGGAAGCCGGATGGCCGCCCCGCTGGCCAGGGGTAGCGCCCGCCCCACACCCAGTCCGGCCGGCGTGGCCGCGTCGGGCACGGTGACGGTGCGCCCCACGCTGAGGTGGGCCAGGCTCTGCGCGTCGGCGCCGATCCGGATGGCGCGCAGTTCGGTCGGCTGGGGGCCCACGATGGCGCTGCGGGGCGTGTCGCCCGACAGCACCCACAACGTGTCGCCGCCGGGAGAAAACGCCACGTCGCACAGCACGCTCTCGCGCACGTCGGGGACCACCGACAGCGCGCCGGCGATCGGGGCGCGGCCCGGCGTCCCCAGATCCAGCAGCAGCACCTGGTTGCCGGCCTCGGTGGCGACCGCCAGGCGCTTGCCGTCGGGCGACAAATCGACCGCGACCACGCGCCCGTCGCGGACCTCGCGCGGAAGCGGCCGCGGCGTGCTGCGGGCCGGGTGCAGCGGCGAGCTGGTGTCGACCAGCATGACGTCGGCGCCGCGCACCACCGCCAGCACCGGCGCCGCCGCCGCCGCCGCCATTCCGACGATCGCGCCGCCGCTGTCGGGCGCGCCGGGCCGCCCCAGCTCCAGCCGGTACACCAGCTTGGGCGTGCCGGGCGCGGGCAGATCGATGACGTCGACGGCGGGCCTGTCCGGGCCGGCCACGTAGGCCGCTCGCCCGTCGCTGGACAGCGCCAGCCAGCGCGCCCCGGGCGCGTCCGTCGCCCCCGCCGAGATCGGTCCGTCGGCGCCGACGTCGACCCACCCGATCTGGTCGGCGCCGGGCGCCAGCACGGCAGCGTACCGGCGGACCGCGATGGGGCGTTCGCCGCGGCCCACCTCGTTGCTGACGGCGACCGCCTGGGTCCCGGCGGGCGTTCCGGGCGGAACGCGCACCACCAGGCCGCCGTCGTGCGTCCGCCCCAAGACCGCGGCGGGCCGGCCGCCCACCTCGACGGTCGGCTGCCGCCCGAACGATCGCCCGCGGACCCAGAGCGTCTCGCCGATGACGGCGACGCCGTCCGATTCCTCCATGGTCAGCTCGCCGTGCAGCGGAACGTCCCCCCCGCCGACGTCGGTGACGGCGGTGATGTCGGGGACCGAGCTGGTCTCGGCGACCTCGAACGGATCGTCGACGATGGCGTGCGGCGCGGCGCAGCCGCCGGCGAGGGCAGCCGCCAGCACGGCGACGGACCTCGCCGCGCCCCTCACAACGGGCCTTCGGTGACCTGAAAGCCGATCAGGTTGTTCGGGACGATCGGCAGCTCGTCGTACTTGGCGATCAGGCCGCCGGTAGCGTCCAGGACCTGCACCTTGCCCAGCACCAGCATCTGCACGGCGCCGCTGGGCGGCATGCAGGCCCCGACGGTGCCGACCACCTTCGCGCCCGAGTCGTACTCGAACGTCACCCGGTGGCTGACCATGTCGCGCAGCTTCTTGTAGTCCATGGCCGCGCACGCTACCACTGGAGGGGCGGCCCCAGGAAGATCACACGATCCCCGAGGCCGTCGGGTCGGGCTACGGATGGCCGGGCGGGAGCCCGCCACCGCCCATCATCGGCCCGTTGCCGGCCAGCGATTCGGTCTCTTTTTGGACCTGGTCGAGGGCCAGCTTCACCTGGTGGGCGCCCACCTCCACCTTGGGCAGCGTCCCGTAGACGTCGCCCTTCTGGTGGGTCATCGGGTCGCCGTCCTGGTCGATGCGCGCGGTGATGGTCAGCTCACCGTCGAACGGCCCGGTCTGGAACGGCATGTCCGCCGCGGTCAGCGAGAACGGCAGCGGGAACGTGGTCGCCGGCATCTTCTTGACGGCGATCAGCGTGCCGCGCGCGTTCGGGTTGTCCGAGATCCGGCGCGCCACGAGGTACAGCATCCCCTGCGGCCTGGTCTTGGCCACGGCCGCCCCGAGGACGATCTTGCCGCTGATGGAGCCGCCCGCGGACGGTTCGGCCGCCGCGCCGGGCGCCGCGGCCGGTGGCGGCGCGGCGGGTGCCGGCGGGTGCCTGACGGGGGCCGGCTCGGCGGGCGCAGCGCCCTGTTCGAGCGGCGGGACCGGCGACGGCTTGCCTGAGCCGTCATCGTGCTTCTGGCAGCCGGGCGCGGCGCAAAGGCCGCCGGCGAGCAGCAACATCATCAACCGAAGAGGGGCGCGGGACATGGGCCGAACCTAGCACGCCTCGGCTATCATCTAGCGATCGATGCCCGCCCCCATCACAGCCGAGCTGGTCGCCCGCGAGCCGATCGCGGACGGGATCGCCCAGCTCTCGTTCGCGCTGCGCGAGCCGCCCCGTCTGCAGTTCAAGGCCGGCCAGTTCGTCTCGATCGCGATTCCCTCCGCCGGCCCCGACTCCGAAGCGGTCCCGCGCCGCAGCTACTCGATCGCCTCCCAGAGCGACGCCGGCGAACTGCTGCGGTTCATCATCCGGGTCATCCCGGAAGGAAAGGCGTCCGAGTTCCTGATGAAGCTTCCGCTCGGCGCGGTCGTGAACATGACCGGGCCGCACGGATTCTTCGTGCTGGACGAACGGCACCCCGGCGACGTCGTGTTCGGCGCGACCGGAACCGGCTTCGCCGCGGTGATGCCGATGCTGGGCGAGCTGGCCCGCCGGCGCGAGAGCGGCCACGAATCGCCGCGCAGCCTGGTGCTGTGGGGGGCCCGCCAGGAATCCGATCTGTTCGCGCGGGCCGAGATCGAAGCCCTGGTGGCCCGGGCCGGTTCGGAGCTGCGCGTCTTCCTGACCGCTCCCGGCGCCGGGTGGCGCGGCGAACGGGGCCGGATCACGCCGGCCCTGCTGGACCGGCTGCCCGAGCTGACGGCGCCGACGTTTTACCTGGTGGGGAACGGCGCCATGATCAGCGAGCTGAAACGTGAGCTGATTGCGCGCGGAGTGAACCGGCGCGCCCAGATCCGAACGGAGGCATTTTTCGACTGAGGGGGGACTAGAATGCCTGCCATGCCGGCCGCTCGACGCAGCGGAACCCCCCTCCGGTTCCCTGCCCCCACCCGCCTGACCGCTGCGTTCCTGCTGGGCGCCGCCGCCGGCTGTGGGCTGGGCGGTGACGCCGCCCCGTCGCTGGCAAAGCTGATGCCCAGCGCCGGCTACGACGACGCCCCGCTGGCCCTGGCCATCCTGGGTGCGAACTTCCGGCCGATCTATCACGTGGACGCCCACAGCGGGTCGGCCACGCTCGACAGCGGCGGCTTTCGGGCCTGGCTCACGTCCAACGACAGCCGCAGCCGGGTGGTGGTGGGGCTCGACACCGTCGTCTGGCAGAGCGTCGGGCTGCTGGCCGCCGAGCTGCCCGCCGGGACGCCGGCCGGGCCGTACGACCTCACCGTCAGCGACCCCCGCGGCCGCAGCGTGACCCTGCCCAGCGCCTTCGAATCGCTGGGCCCCGACGTCAGCGCCCCCCTGGTTCGCATCGTCAGCCCGGCCATGGGGACGAGCTTCGCCGTGGGCGCCTCGGTCCGCATCGTCGCCACCGCCGAGGACGGGGCGGGCACCATCACCGGGATGACGGCCGTCATGTCCTCGGGCAGCGGCGCGCAGCAAACCTTCTCCTGTCCGGTGACGGGCGGCGCGACCGTCAGCTGCGCCTTCACGCTGCCGGCGCCGGGCGCCGCCAGCACGACCGACGAGCTCACCATCGACGTCAGCGCCACCGACGCCGCCGGGCAGGTCGGCGACGCGCGCGCGCAGTTCAACCTGGTGCGCGCGCCGGCCTTCGATTCCCTGAGCCCGGCCAGCGGCAGTACGTTGGGCGAAACGCAGGTCTACATCGAGGGGGCGGGGTTGATGCAGACGGCGGTCGAAGTCCGGTTCGACGGGATCCCGGCCCTGGTGCGCAGCCAGGGCCCGAACTTCCTGCAGGTGTCGACGCCGGCCCACCCTCTGCCCGGCACCGTCCCGGTCAGCGTGACCGTCGCGGGGGTCACCGTCCAGAAGGACGCCGGGTTCACCTACGTCTTGCCCCCGCTGGTGCAAAAGATCGTCCCCACCTTCGGCCCGGCCGCCGGCGGATTCCCGGTCACCGTCATCGGCGACAACTTCGTCCCGCAAACCACGCAGATCTACTTCGGCACCGCGCCGCTTCGCTGCCCGCGCTACATCAACGGGAACCGCATCGAGGGGATCGCGCCCGCCGGGATGGGGACCCAGGCCGTCATCGCCGACGACTCGGTGTCGGGCAGCGTCCCCAACCAGACGGTCCCGTTCCGTTACGTCCAGGACGCCGGCGCCGGCCCGTTCGACGGCGGCGCGGACGGCGGCGGCGCCGGAACCGACGCCGCCGCGGACGCCGGCCTGGACGACGCCGGCTGCCCGGGGGCGCCGTGA
>JAICYS010000096.1 GCA_025934105.1 Myxococcota bacterium
ACGCCCTCCTAGGCCGCTTCCGGGCGGCACGGCGTCGGGCATGGTTCGCTCCCGCTCACCGTTGCCTCACGGCAACGCCCTCCTAGGCCGCTTCCGGGCGGCACGGCGTCGGGCATGGTTCGCTCCCGCTCACCGTTGCCTCACGGCAACGCCCTCCTAGCGCTTGATGCCCAGCAACAGGTCCATGGTGGCCTGATCGGCGGCCGGGAAGCGGTAGTTCTCGAACTCGCTGGAGGCGACCCAGCGGCAGTCGGCCACCCGGACGGCTCTGGGCTCGCCGGCGCCCGCGATCTCGGCCTGATAGAGCGCCAGGTCGACCGAATAGCCGTCGTAGTCGTGGGTGCGGCGGCCGATGCAGACGCCGACCGTCACGTCGACGCCGACCCGCTCGCGGACCTCCCGGCACAGCGCCTCCGCGTCGGACTCGCCCTCCTCGACGCGGCCGCCCGGGAACTCCCACAAGCCCGGGAGCACCGCCGTGGGACGGCGCTGGGTGATCAAGTAGCGCTCGTTCTGCGCGACGACCGCCGCGACGACCCGCAGGTGAGGGGTTTTGCGCATGGCTCTGCCAACATATTGTGGTAACACCGCCCTCATGGTCAAACGCGTGACTCCGCCCGAGGCGGCCACCCTGCTGGCGGACGGATGGGCGTACCTGGACGTGCGTTCGATTCCCGAGTTCGAAGCCGGGCACCCGCCCGGCGCCGCGAACATCCCACTCCTGCATTTCACCGGCGGGCGCATGAGCCCCAACCCCGAGTTCCAGAAGGTGGTCGAGGCCGTCTTCCCGCGCGACGCCAAGCTGGTGGTCGGCTGCAAGGCGGGCGGCCGCTCGCTGCAGGCCGCCGCCCTGCTCGAGGCGGCGGGCTACACCAGCGTCGTCGACATGCGCGGGGGATTTCACGGCGAGCAGGACGGCCTCGGGCGCGTCAGCTGTGCCGGGTGGGCCGCGTCGGACCTGCCCATCGAAACGGCCGCCCCGGCCGACAAGACCTACGCCGAGCTGTCGAAGAAGGCCGGCTGACCGCGCGGTCCACGGCCGGCCCGCGCACCGGGCGGCCCACGGCGACGGCTACTGGCCGACGCTGATGCCGTTTTTCTGGCAAACGGCGTGGACCAAGCTGCGGTTGCGGTCGTCCAGCCGGGCGTAGGCGTGCTCGGCCGCCTCGGCGTCCTTCAGCGAGCAGGAGCACACCGCCAGGATCTGATACGCGTCGGTCCAGCCGGGCTTGGCGCGCAGCGCCCGCCGCGACAGGTCCATGGCCGCCCCACACTGCTGGCGCAGCCAGGCCTCGCGGGCCTGTTTCATGAGCGACTCGGCGTCTTCGGACTCTGGTTCGGCCTTGGCGGGTGCCTCGGCCGCCTCCGCCCTGGACGCCGCTTCGGCGTGCCGGGCCGGCTCGCCCGCGGTCACCGCCACCACCGGGCGGGTGCGCGCCGGCCGGACGGGCGCGGCCGGCGTCCCCGCGAGCTCCGGACGGGCGCGACAGAGTCGGGCCAGATCGCGGATCAGCATGTTCTTCGGATCCAGCCGCAACACCTGACCGGCTTCCTGCCGCAGGTCCGCGCAGCGCCCCTCCGAGCGCGCCTGCTCGGCGGCGGTCATGTGCTGCGCGATCAGCAGCGTTCGCGCCTCTTCGTAGCGCGGCTGGGCCCGCTTGCGATAGAGGCTCTCGGGGGGAATCTGCACGAAGTCGGCCAGAGCGGCGGCATAGTCCTTCCGGTCCGCGGCCTGGTCGAAGCGCGCGTAAAGGGCCACCCCCTGCCGCTCGATCTCGACCTTGCGCAAGAGCGCCGCGGCCTGCCGTCGCGTGGCCGGATCGGCCGACCCGTCGACCCGCCCCAGCGCGGTCTCCGCCGACTCCCAGTCCTCGGCGCTCATCGAAGCCTTGGCCGCGGCCAGCCAGCCGGCCGGCGTCGTGGGCGCCGCCGCCGGCGGGGGCGTCGCGATGGGCGCGGGGGGCGCGGCGGGATCGACGGCCGGCGCGGCGGGGGGCGCCGCCGGGGTCGGTGCCGCCGTCGCCGTGGGGGCAACGGGTGCCGCCGGGCTCCGGCTGCCGTGGTGCCAGAACAGGGCGATCAGAGCGACCGTCGCCAGCGCCCCGCCGCCCACCGCCATCGCGCTGGTCGGCAGACGGCGTCCGGCGGCCACGGCGCGGCCGTCGAACACGAACTGCTCCTGCGGGCCGACGAAGCGCATCTTGACGTGGCCCAGCTCCAGCACGTCGCCCGGGTTCAGTTCGATCCGCTCGTAATCCTCGCCGTTGACCCGCACGCCGTTGGCGCTCTGCAGGTCGACGATGGTGTAGCGATCGGCGTCGCGCGTGATCTTGGCGTGGTGCCGCGAGATCGACCGGTGGTTCAGGACCAGGTCGTTCTCGTCGGTGCGGCCGATGACCAGCGACGGCTTCTCCAGCGCCACTTCCAGGCCGGCCAGATCGGTCGTCAGCACGACCAGGCGCGCGGCCGGCCCCAGCGCCTCGGTCCGGCCCGAGTCCTGGTCGGTCAGCGTGCGCAACGGGATGGTCGGCTGCGCCTCGACGGGTTCGACCGCCGGAGCGGCCTCGAGCGGCATCGCCACGATGGGCTGGGGCGGCGAGGTCTTGGTCCGCGGCCGCGCCCCCGCGGTGAGCGCCGGGGCCGCGGCCTGCGCCTGGCCCGCCGGCTGGGCGGCCATCGCGGCCACCGAGGCGCGCGTCGGGATGGCCACCGCCCCGCCGACGGTGCCGATGGGCCCGTTCACCACCGGCATGGTCGGCATGGTCGGCCGGTCGGTGAGGGGCGGGTGGTCCCCGCGAAGCGCGATCCGGTAATCGCCGATCTCGACCTCGTCGCCTTCGCGCAGCGGCGTGGGCGACGCGATCTTGGTGCCGTTCACGCGCACGCCGGTGAAGCTGGCCAGGTCCTCGATGTAAAGCGCGCCGTTCTGGCGCGAGAGGCGCGCGTGCCGGCGTGACACGTTGCGCTCAGTCAGGCGGATGGTGTTCCCCTCCTGACGCCCGATGGTCACCTCATCGCGCGTGAGCGGGACGACCGTCGTCTTCCCCTCATCGTCTTCGATGCTCAGCTTCAACACGCGAGACCCTCGAAATCAGCGGGCCTTTTGACTGTATCCGTCGGCATCGGCCGGAGTCAATGGCGCACCCGATGCACTGCGTGATGATCTTTTGCGGGTCACTGCTTTTGCGTCGGTTTCTTTCGAGTCGTTTGTCGTCTGCGCGTCGCGCGCAGCCGGTTACAGCGCGGATGGGGATTCATCGGGTCGACACCATCGCGGCGGCAATCACGATCCCCATGCCGATCGCCAGCGAGCCCGCCAGGACGGCCACCGCCATGTTCTTGTTCTCGTGAATCTCGCGGCGAAGATTGTAGGGCGTGATCAGCTCCCAGAGGTAGTAGCCGACGATCAGCAGCATGATGCCGCACAGGCCGAGCAGCGTGAATTCCAGCAACTGCCGGGCAAGCGGGGCGGCCGGTGTCACGGGCTCAGAGGCTCCGGAGTTCCGGATAGGTCGTCATCACGTCGGTCTCGGTCATGGAATCATTCGGGTCGGCCGGCGTCCAGATGACTTCGAGGCCCAAGATGGCGTCCGGCGGCACGCCGCCCAGCTCGGACAGCACGGCCGTGAGCTCCTCGGGCGAGCTCGGACGGTCGAACTTCTCGAGGGGCGTCCGCGTCGCCGCCAGCAGCGTGACGACGACCAGCTCCAGCGCCTCTTTGCCCTCTTCGGCCGGCGCCTCCGAACGGACGACACGCCCGTCGCTGCCGCGCAGGCGCTCGACCTGGAATCGGCTCCGCTCGGCCAGCGCCAGCCCGTTCATGGCGGTTTCGGCGTTGGTCAGGCTCAGCGGGCCGCGCGCCTCGCCGCCCACGTAGCGGACCGCGTCTTTTTCGCGCAGCAGTTCGAGGGCGGTCTGCTGCAACAGCGCAGCCAAACCGGCCTCGGTCGACGTGTCCCCCTTCGCCGCGAAGTCGGCCAGTCGGTCCTGGATGCCGCGCGCCGAGCGTCCCAGCGCCAGCTGCAGGCGATAGAGGTAGGCCCGTCCGGGCATCGGGACGGCCTGGTCGCCGCCGTCGTAGCCCGCGTCGGGGCCGCCCGCGCCGCGGCTGGCCCGCACCGCCCGGGCGATCGAGACGACCGCCAGACCGACGACCAGCACGCCCAGCAACGGGCCCAAGGTCCCGAAGCCGCCCAGGCCGTACCCCAGCCCCGGAAAAAAGAAGAAATGCGAGCCGCTGCCGTACCCCGAGCCGTAGCCGACCCCGGGCGAGCGGTAGCCTCCGCCGGACAGGCCGGGCGACGACATGCCACCGCCGGACCGGAAGCCCAGCCGTCCGCCGAAGCTGGCCCCGGAGCGCGGCCCAGCCCAGGCCGACCCCGCCAGCCCGGCCGCCAGCACGACCAGCAACAGCAGGAAGCTCAGCGCGCGGCCCAGCGTCTTCATGACGATCGCAGTCTATGACGCGCCCTCGGCCCCGGCAAACGGCGCCGCGCCGCGCGCCCGGGCCAGGGCTTCGAAGTACTTGCGCAAGCCGGGCAGCGCCGCCACCAGCCGGCGGAAATAGTCGCCGCCCAGATACAGCAGGCTGGTCGGGGTGAGCGTCCGGACCGTGGCCGTGGTGGGCCCGTCGTGGAGGAGCGACATCTCGCCGAACAGCTCGCCCGCGCGCAGGCGCGCCAGCGGCCGCCCGCCGCGCGACACCTCGACGTTGCCCATCAGGATCACGAACAGCCCCTGCCCGGCGGCTCCCTCCTCGATGACGGTGGTTCCGGCGGCCACGTCCACGCCCTCGAATCGGCGAATCAGGTCCATCTGCTGCTGGTGATCGAACGGTTTGAACAGGGGCGACGTGGCCAGCAGGTTCTTCAGCAGACGCTCGCGCGCGAAGCGCTCCAGCCGTTCACCCAGCGCCGGAACGGCGGCCACCAGCTCGCCGACCGCCGCCCGTCCGACCTCGATGAGATCGGCGTCCCCGACGGCTTGCACCGTCGCCGTCCGCGGCTCGGCGGTCAAGAGCGCCAGCTCGCCGAACAGCGCCCCCTCGTGCAGGCGGGCCCACTCGACCGGCTGGCCGCGCGGATCGCGCCCGACCACGCGCAGCTCGCCGGCGGCGACGAAATAGAAGGCGTCCCCCGGCTGCCCCTCGCGAAAGATGGCCTGCCCGTCGACGGCGCGCACGAGGCGCAGCGCGCGGACCGCGGCCGCGAACAGCCCCGGCGGCAGCTCGGAGAAGAAAGGGACGGCCAGGTACTGCTGCGGGTACTGCACGAACACGGACAGGTCCAGCGCCCGGGCCAGCGCCCGGTTCATCAGCTTGCCGACGTCGGCCGCCGCCGACGCCGGCGGCGGTCCGATCGGCGCGTCCAGATCGACGGGCGCCTGGCGGGCCGCGAACTTGCCCAGGGCCGGCGAGCCGTGCGCGTAGTTGCGCGCCATCTCGCCGACCACGTCACCGGTGGGCTGCCCCAGCGACTCGAGGATCTTGCACCCGATCAACGCCGGCAGCAGGTGCCCCGAACGGGCGTCGTGCAGCGCGCAGCTCCGGTAAAGCTGAAGGGCGCCGTCGCGCGCGCCGAGCTGCCACAAGAGGTCGGCGATCTTCCGGCGGCTGTCGCCGTCCAGCGGGTTCGCGGCCAGCATCCAGTCGTGCGCCGCCAGCGCCGCCGGCACCTGGCCCCCGCCAGCCAGGTTGCGTGCCTCGGCCTTCAACCCGCGGAGCGTGAGCGGCATTGCGCCGACGTTAGCCGCGGCGTGAAATGTGGTCCAGTGCTGCCCCGAACCCCTGACCAGCGCAAGGCCGCCCTGGCCGCGCTCGGCTTCGACGAAATCGGACGCTCCACCGAGGGGCGGCCTCTCCTGGCGCGCCGGTTCGGGGGCGCGGGCGCGCCGCTTTTGCTGATGGGCGGGATCCACGGCGACGAACCGGCCAGCGTCGACGCGCTGCTGGACTTGCTGCCCCGCCTGCCGCCGGCGCCGCGCGTGCCGCTCTGGGTGCTGCCGGCCGCCAACCCCGACGGGCTGGCCGCGGGGCGGAAGAACTCGGCGCGCGACGTTGATCTGAACCGAAACTTCCCGGCGCGATCGTTCCGCCCCCAGCACCAGCCCGGATACTTTCCGGGGCCGGCCCCGCTGTCGGAGCCCGAGGCCCGCGCCGTCGCCGAGCTGGTCGCGCGCGACGGCGTGCGGGCCGCCCTGGCCGTGCACGCCCCCTTCGCCTGCGTCAATTACGACGGCCCGGCGCGGGACTGGGCGCTGGCCGTGGCCGAGGCCTGCGGGTGGCCGGCCCGCGGCGACATCGGGTATCCCACCCCCGGCTCGTTCGGGTCCTGGCTGGGGGTCGACCGCGGGCTGCCGGTGCTGACCCTCGAGCTGCCGCCCGGCCCGCTTGACGGCTTCCGGAGCGCGGCCGCCGCCGCCCTCGACGCGGCGCTGATTCGTGTGCCGTAAGTCCCCCGCGCGATCCCGCTCCGGGCTATACTGCTTGACAGGTGGGTGGGGGTCGTACTTCTCTGGCCCTTCTCGCAATGGACAACAAGGAGCGCAACTTTCTCGAGACGATGGCGAAGGCGCTCGTCTCTCTGCCGTTCGACCTCAAGATCCTGCTGGAGGCGGTGGCCAACCCCGATCTCGAGCGTTCGGTGCGCGAGATGGCGGCCGGGACGGTCGTTCACGTGATTTCGCCGAAGGACGGCAACGTCGAAGCGCCGCTCCGTTTCGCCGAGGACGTGGTGCAGCTGCGGTTGGCCACGGCCAAGATCGCCGCCGAGGGTGGCGAAGGCGCGCCGGCGTTCGGCGATCGCTTCTCCGAGGATTTGTCGCGCTTCCGGGACGAGCTGGCGCTGTTTCGCACCGTGCTGGGCGACGACATCATCGAATGGCTGGACGGCCGCTGGGGCTCGTTCTTGAAGGGCGTCTACTCGAAGAAGAAGATTTCGCAGTTCGTCGACGACGAAGAGGTGGGCACCTTCTTGTACGACGAGGGGCTGAAGTTCGGGACCATGTATCCGATCAGCGAGAAGTCGCTGGCCGGCCGCGTGAAGCAGGCGCAGCCCTTCATCGACCACCTGGCGCGCAAGCGCGATCAGGACAAGAAGAAGATCACGTCGTAGGACGCCCGGCGGTTTTTCGAGGACAGGTCGACGTGACGCGCGGCTTGAAAGCCGGCGCCGCCCAGGACTCTCCGGCGGCGCTGCTGGACGTGGCCGTGGCGGTGGCCGAGGGGACGCCGCCGCCGCCGGCCGAGGTCACGATCGCCGCGCGCGACGCGGCGCCGCTGCTGGCGCACCTGGGGGCCGACAAGCTGCGCGGCGCCATGCAGGCCGTCATCATGTCGCGCGAGCTCGGCGCCGGGCTGCAGTGGATGCACGAGGCGGGCGTGCTGGGCGTGGTGCTGCCCGAGCTGGAGGCGACCGTCGACTTCTCGCAGGAGGCGGGACGGCGCCACAAGGACGTCTGGGAGCACACCAAGCAGGTCGTCGTTCAGTCGACCGCCAACCCGATCATCCGCTGGGCGGCGCTGCTGCACGACATCGGCAAGGTGCCGACGCGGGTCATGCTGCCCGACGGGCGCGTCACCTTCCACCGTCACGCGGAGGTGGGCGCGCGCATGTGGGACCCCATCGCGCGGCGGCTGGCCTTCGACAAGAGCGAGCGGCGCGACATCCGCTTCCTGGTGCTGAACCACCTGCGCGCCAACGCCTACGAGCCGGGGTGGACCGACGCGGCCGTGCGCCGGTTCGACAAGGAGATGGGCGAGCATCTGGACGATTTGCTCGAGCTGTCGTGCGCGGACGTGACCTCGCGCCGGCCGGGGCGCCGCCAGGAAGCCGTCGACAACATCCAGGCGCTGAAGGGGCGCATCCTGGCCATCCGCGACCTGGACGCGCGCGTGCCGCCGCTGCCGCCCGGGCTGGGCAACGCGATCATGGAGACCTTCAACCTGCCGCCCTCCAAGCGCATCGGCGACCTCCGCAAGCTGTGCGAGGATGCCGTCGAACGCGGCGAGCTGGAAGAACGCCGGGACGCTCCCTACTACATCGAGTTCCTGCGCGACAAGGTCGCGCCGCGCTGACGCGTTCCGCGCGCCGCGATCTTCAGTCCCAGTCGCCCGTGCCCTCGAGGGGCTCGCCCTTTTCCCAGTGCTGGAGGTTCCGCTTCTGGCGGCGGAGGTTGCGGACCTGGAAGGCCAGCCAGACGACTGCCCCGATCGACACCAGGACGACGACCACCAGCACGGGGAGCGGCATGAGCGCCAGTTTGAAACGGCGCAGTTTGGAATGCCAGACGTCCGGTGACAGACTTGGGGGGGCATGCCCGAGCTCCCCGATCTGGTCCACGTCGCCGAGGTCCTGAACGGCGCGCTGGCCGGCAAGACCATCACCGGGGCGCGCACCGGCGATCCGACGGTGCTGCGGCTCATGGTGCGGGAGCCGTTCCCGGCGGTGCTGGTGGGCCACCGCCTGGCGGCGGTCGAGCGGCGCGGCCACTTCCTGCGTTTCGACGTCGGGCAGGGGCTGGTGGTGGTGATCAACGCCATGCTGGTCGGCCGCTACAAGCTGCTGGCGCCGCTGCCCGAGGCCCAGCGCAAGAAGGATCCGGCCGCGCTGGGGCTGGCGCTGACTTTCGAGGACGCGCCCGAATTGCAGTACCTGGACGAAAAGCGGATGGGAAAGGTCTACCTGGCGCGCGCCGAGGACGAAGGACGGATCCCCGTCTACGGCGAGCTGGGCGTCGATCTGTTGTCGCCGGCGTTCACGCGCGAGGCGTTCGGCAAGGTCTTCGCCAAGCGGCGCGACCAGGTCCGACCGTTCCTGATGGACAAAAAGGCGCTGGCGTCGATCGGCAACGCCTACGCCGACGAGATCTTGTTCGCGGCCGGCATCCACCCGAAGACCTTCTGCAAGAAGCTGGAGCCGGCGGCGGTCGACGCGCTCTATGCGGCCATCCGCCGGGTGCTGCCCGAGGCGGTCGACGAAATCCGCCGCCGAAACCAGCCGCCCGAGGTGAAGGTCCGCGACTTCTTGAAGGTGCGCGGGCGCGACGGCAAGCCGTGCCCGGTGTGCGGGACCACCATCCGGGCGGTGCGGGTCGGCGACGGCGACGCCTGCTTTTGCCCGACCTGTCAGCCCGAGACGCGCAAGCTGTTCGTCAGCTGGTCGGCGCTGGAGGCGGCGCGGGCGCAGGCGCCCGGGTCGAGTACAAAAACAGCGCGGCCGCCGTCGCGACGTTCAGCGAGTCGGCGCCGGGCGACATCCGGATCGTGACCCGATGGTCGCAGGCGGCGCGGGCCGCCGGCGACAACCCCGGGCCCTCGGCGCCGAACAGCAGCGCCACGCGCGCCGGCCGGACGAACCGCTCGAGCGGGGTGGCGTCGCGGTCCAGCACGGCGCCCACGACGGTGACGCCGGCCCGGCGCAGCTCCAGCAGGTCTTCCGGCCACCGCGCGGCCCGCACCACCGGCAGCCCGAAGACCGCCCCCAGCGAGACCCGGATGGCTTTTCGATAGAACGGGTCGGCACAGCGCGGGCTCAACAAGAGCGCGTCGGCGCCGAACGCCGCCGCGTGGCGGGCGATGGCCCCCAGGTTGTCGACGTCGGTCAGGTCCTCCAGCGCGACGATGGTGCGCGCGCCGCCCGGAATGGCGGCCGGCGGCGGCCGCAGGCCCAGCGCCAGGCAGCCGCGGTGCACGGAGAACCCGGCGATGCCGTCCAGCACCGCCTGCGGCGCCAGGTACACGGGAAAGGGCCCGTCGAGCGCGCCGGCCAGCGTGGCCAGTCGGGGCGCGGTCAGCAAGACCGATTCGACGCCCAGGCCGCTGTCGATCAGCCGGCGGACGACCCGTTCGCTCTCGGCGACGAAACGGCCCCCCTCGATGACCGTTCGTTCCTTCAACGCGCGATAGCCGGCCACTCGCGGGTCGGCCGGGTCTGCGATCTCGATGGGCGGCAGCGCCACGCCGACAACATAGTCCATGATACAAACGGCGGATGCGACCCATGGCGTGGCTGCTGGCCACGGCGCTGGCGGCAGCCGCCTGCTCGGGCTCGACCGGCCCCTCGGCGCCCCCCACGCTGATCGAGGTCGACTGGGTAGCGGGCGGGGCACACACGGTCGTCTGGACCAGCGCCCGGCCCGACGGCCTCCGTCCGGTCGTGACGGCGGCCGTGCAAGAGATCGACTTCGTCTTCGACCAGCGGCTGGACGGCTCGAAGATCGAACAGGCCGGCGCGCCCGTCGTCCAGATCGCGCCGGGGGCCGACGCCGGCATCGAACCCAGCCCCGACCCGGTTCAGTACAACAGCGTCCCCTTCTACGGCGGCTCGAGCTCGTTCGTGTTTCTGCGGCCTGGCAGCGGCGGCTACCCGTGCAACACGACCGTCACCTTCGCGCTGGACCCGACGCGGCTGGTCGGCGCGAACGGGCAGCCGTTCGTCGGGCCCACGTCCATCCCGGTCATGACCGGGCCGCTCACCGCCACGGTGCGCCTGCCGTCCGCCGCGGACGGCGGCGCGGCCAACCCGGTGCCCGCCAATTTCATGGTGCCGATCGCGTTTTCGAACCGGGTGGACGCGGCGGGCCTCTCGCCCTTCGTCCACGCCGCCACGTCGCTGGCCCCGCTGCCGGTCGCGATCACCGGCGACGCCAGCGACGGCAGCGTCGCCTACGTCAGCCCGACCTGCGCCGGCGGCTGGCCGGTGGGCGTGCCGGTCACCATCACGATCGACGGCGGCGCTCCCGACGCCTGGGGAGACACGCTCTCGGCGGCCGCCAGCGGAACCTTCACCGCCGCGGGCGCCGGCGGCAGCCCGGCCGACGGCGGCTGCTGAAGGATCAGACAGCACCCCTCGAAGGGCTCCGCTCGGCCAAGCCCAGCTCCGTCAAGGCGACTGTTCGTCGAAGCGGCGGCCGAAGACCTGGGCGAACGCCTCCCGGACCGCGCGCTTCATCGCGTCCATCCCGACGGCGCGCTGCAGCTCGCCCGAGACGGACGCCATCACGGCCGCGTCCAGGCCGCAGGGGTTGATGGCCGCGAACCGCGACAGGTCGGTCGAGACGTTCAAGGCGAACCCGTGCATGGTCACCCAGCGCTTCACGGCCACGCCGATCGAGGCCAGCTTGCGGGCGCCCCCCGCCGTCCACACGCCCGTCCACCCCGGCTTGCGATCGCCGGCCAGGCCGAACTGCCCCAGGGCGCGGATCAGCGCCTCTTCCAGGTTGCGCAGGTAGCGGTGCAGGTCGCGCTCTTCGGGGCGCAGCAGGAAGATCGGATAGCCGACCAGCTGGCCGGGGCCGTGGTACGTCACGTCGCCGCCCCGCTCGATCTCGAACAGCGGAACGTCGCCGACGGCCAGCAGGTTCTCGCGATGCGCGCTGCGCCCGGCGGTGATCACGTGCGGGTGCTCGACCAGCAGCAGCGTGTCCGCGATCTCGTCGCGCTGGCGGGCGGCCACCAGGTCGCGCTGCAGCGCCCAGACCTCGCCGTACTCGCGGGTGCCAAGGTCCAGGAGCCGCGCGGGATGGGGGTTGGTCATCGCGTTCAGGGAGCCGAGCGTGGCGCAGCGGAATCGGCCGGCGAGTTCGGCGAACGACCCCGCCCGCCGGTTCCGCTATCGGTTCAAAATATGGATCGCTTCGCCCATGGCCGCCTTGGCGGCCTCCATGATGGCCTCCGGCAGCGTCGGGTGGGCGTGGATGGTGAGGCTGATGTCCCCGGCCACGGCGCCCATCTCGATGGCCAGCGCCGCCTCGGCGATGATGTCGGAGGCGCCGTTGCCCACCACCTGAATCCCCAGCACCTCCTGGGTCCCGGCGTCGATCACCACCTTCACGAAGCCGTCGGTGTCGGCGTTGGCGATGGCGCGCCCCAGCGCCGCGAACGGGAACTTGCCGACCTTGACGTCGCGCCCGCGCTGCTTGGCCTCCTCGACGGTCAGGCCGGCGGTGGCCACCTCCGGGTCGCTGAAGATGACGGCCGGGATGCAGCGGACGTCCATCTCGGCCGGGTGGCCGGCGATCACCTCGGCGACGACCTCGGCTTCGTGCGAGGCCTTGTGCGCCAGCATGGGCTGACCGGCGACGTCGCCGATGGCGTAGATGCCGGGCACGTTGGTGCGGAGCTGCCGGTCGACGGGCACGAAACCGCGCTCGATCCTCACGCCCAGCTCCTCCAGGCCCAGGCCCTCGGAGTTGGGTCGCCGCCCCACCGCCACCAGGACCTTGTCGGCCTCGACGGTGACGTCCTTGCCCCCGACGTCGGCGGTGACCGCGGCCCGGCCGCCCTTTTCCACCCAGCCCTTGGCCTTGGCGCCGGTCAGCACGTCGACGCCCAGCGCCTTCAGCTTGCGCGCCACCAGCGCGACGATCTCCGGATCGTTGCCGGGCAGGATGGCCGGCAGGGCCTCCAGCACCGTCACCTTCGCGCCCAGCTTGGCGTAGAGCGTCCCGATCTCGATGCCGATGTACCCGCCGCCGATCACCACCAGCCGCTCCGGGACGGCCTTGAAATCCAGGGCGCCGGTGGAATCGACGATGCGCTGCCCGTCGAACTTGAAGCCGGGAATTTCGATGGGACGCGAGCCGGTCGCCACCACGACGGCGTCGGCCTCGACGACGCTCTTGCCGCCGTTCTCGGCGATCTCGACGGTGCGCGGCGAGGTCAGGCGCGCCGTGCCCACCCGAAACTCGGCGCCGTTGGACTTCAGCAGCGTCTTCACCCCGCCGGTCAACTTCCCGACCACCTCGCCCTTCCACGACTGCATGGTCCCCATGTCGACGCGGAGGTTGTCGGCCAGGATGCCGATCTTGGCGCCGTGGCGGAGCTTGTCGTAGGTCTTGGCCGCGTTGATGAGCGCCTTCGACGGGATGCAGCCGACGTTCAGGCAGATGCCGCCCGGCTTGTCCTTCTCGACGACGATGGTCTTCTTGCCGAGCTGCGCCAGTCGGATGCCGGCCACGTAGCCGCCCGGTCCCGAGCCGATCACCACCGCGTCGACGCGCATCTTCTGGTCCGCCATGCGGCAGCCTTATACCGAAACACGGCGATCGGCAAACCGAGCCCGCGCGCGAAAGCGGTCGAGAGCGTCGCGGTCACGCGCGCGGCCCGACGATCGGAGATTCGCCCCCGGTCGCGCTTCGCCTCGATCGAACGGCCGCCCCGCGACGTCGCGCCGCCAGACGTGGAACCTCGGGCCGACCTCCGGGACGGCTCGCGCCGTTTTCAGGCGGCGGGTTCGCCGGCGAGACGCCCGGCTCAAAGCGTGCCGACGCCCTCGAGGATCTGCCACCGCAGGGCTTCGGTCATCACCCGGGCGGGCGTCCGGCGCACCAGCGTCTCGCGCAGCTTCACCGCCGGGCGCGACGACCACCGGAACAGGCGGCCGAACGCCCAGCTCCGCTTGACGATGAGGCGCGTCCGCTCCACCCGCTCGCGTTCGTAACGCGCCAGGGCCGCCGGCAGGCCGTCCTCGTCGCGCAGCGCCCGCGCCAGCACGACGGCGTCGTCGATCGCCATGTTGGCCCCCTGGCCCAGGTTGGGCGTGGTCGGGTGGGCGGCGTCGCCGACCAGCACGACGCGGCCGCGCGCGAACCGCCGCGCCGGCTTTCGGTCGACGAGATCGTTCTGCAGGATGCCGCCCTCCGGCGTGGCCGCGATGGCCTCGGGCAGCCCGAAGGGCCAGCCGCGGTAGCGCTCGAGCAGCATCGCCCGGCGCTCCTCCGGCGGCACGATCTCGTTCAGCGGCGCGTTGTGCGCCACCCACCAGTAGACCTGGCGCGCGTCGACCGGACAGACGGCGCCGCGCTGTCCCCGGCCGTGAATCTCGCGCATCTCCTTGGGATTGGGCGGGGGCATGGGCGAGAGCCCCCGAAAGCAGGTCTGCCCGCTGTAGCGGATGCGATCGCGCCCGACCACCATCGACCGCACCACCGAGTGCAGCCCGTCGGCGCCCACCAGCAGGTCGCCCTCCTGCATCCAGCCGCTCTTGAGCCGGATGTGGACGAAGGCGCCGCCGCTCTCGGCGGCCTCGACGCCGTCGCCGGTGTGCACGCCCTCGCCGGGGACCTGGCGAGCCAGCGCCGACAGAAGGGTCGGCCGGGGCACGAACCGGCAGGCGGCGCCGGCGAAGTCCGGTCCGAGGTCGTCCAGGCGCACCGTCGCGGTGGCCAGCCCGTCGGGGCGCGCGGCCACCATCGAGCGCACCGGCAGGGTGGCGGCACGGACCTCTTCACCCGCCCCCAGCTCATCGAGGCTGGCCAGCGCGTTGGACCACAGGCCGACCCCCGCGCCCACTTCGCGCAGCTCCGGGGCCTGCTCGAAGAGCTCGGCCTCGATCCCCACCTTGCGGAGCGCGGCGGCCGTCGCCAGGCCGCCGATGCCCGCTCCGGCGATCAGCACCCGACGGACCAGAGCCATGTCAGGGTATCTGTCGCGTCCGGGTCAATTCGTCCAGTTGCTCGCGCAAGGCCGTGCTGGGCTGCGCCATCACGCCCTCGATGATTCCGGCCAGCGGGGGCGGGCCGGCGCGGCGCTCCGCCTCGACGGCGTTCTTCACTTCCGCCTCGGCCGACGCCTGCATCTCGGCGGCGGCGCGCGGGTCCAGCGCGCCGGCGGCGGCCAGGCGCGCGCCGCTGACCGCCAGGGGGTTCGCGCCCGGGGTCACCACCGCCTCGATGAGCGTCGCCCCCTGCCCGCGGCGGGCTCGGTCGGCCGCGGCCCGGACATGCGCCCACACCGCCGCCAGGTCGGCGCCGTCCACGCGCGAGCCGGCGATGCCGTAGGCGAAGGCCCGGACGGCCACCGTCTCCCCGGTCTTCATCGGCGAATCCGGCCGATCGTTGAGGCACAGGAACAGCACGGGAAGCTGAAAGACCCCGGCGAAGTTGAGGCCGGTGTGGAAGTCCTCCGCGTCGATCTCGTGCGGGTCCAGATACGCCAGCGCCACCGTCGGCTTGCGCTGCATCTTCGCCGCCCAGGCGATGCCGGCGGCGTGGGGGAGCTGCGTGCCGGCGTGGGACGAACCGGGCACCACGTTCAGCGCCCGGGGAATGGCCGGACAGCCCGGCAGGCGGCGGCCGCGCGCCAGGTCGTCCCGGTTGCCGAAGAGCTGCGCCGCGAACGCCCGGACCGGCAGCCCGCGGTACAGCGCCGCGCCGGCGCTGCGGCGGTTGGCCGCCACCATGTCGTCCAGCCGCAGCGCGGCCACCGCGCCGATCACCGCCGCCTCGACGCCCCGGGTCGGCAGGTAAGAACCGATGGTCCCGTCGCCGGCCAGGGCGGCCGCCGCTCCGTCCAGCGCGCGCATCTGCAGCATCGCCCGGTAGGCCTCGCGCAGCGCGGGCGCGTCCAGCTCGCGCAGGTTTTCCCCGCGGTCGATCTGCGTGGCGCGCGCGTACTCCTCGTCGGTCCAGGCCACCACCTCGGTCAGGCCGGGGTCGCCCAGCCCGGCGCGGATGTGGCGCGACGTCGCGGGCGGGTTGGAGGCGCCGGTGACGGGGGCGCTGCCGGTCGGCCTGCGGGGAGCCATGTCAGACCGACCCGTCGTCGAGGGCGCCGGGCGACTCGAGCTGCCGCTTGATCTCGCCGACGAACCTCGCGGCGTCGAACCCGTCGACCAGCCGGTGATCGAACGAGATCGACAGGTTCATGAGGTCGCGAATGACGATCTGGTCCGCCACCACCGCCGGCCGGCGCGCGATGCGGTGCACGCCCAGGATCGCCACCTCGGGCGGGTTGATGATGGCGGTGGCCATCACGCCGCCCCAGGCGCCCAGGCTGGTGATGGTGAACGTCGAGCCGGTCAGCTCGTCGCGCGCCGCCTTGCCGGTGCGTGTCGCCTCGGCCAGGTGCGCGATCTCCGCCGACAGCTGCGCCAGCGACTTGTGGTCGGCGTCCCGCACCACCGGGACGATGAGCCCGGCCTCGGTCGCGGTGGCCAGCCCCATGTGGACGTGCCCCCACTGGACGATCTCGCCCGCCGCGTCGTCCAGCATGGCGTTCATCTGCGGGAACTTCTTCAGCGCCGCCACCGTCGCCTTGATGATGAAGGGCAAGTACGACAGCTTCACGCCGGCGGCGCGCGCGTTGACGGCGTTCCGCAGGGCCACCAGCTCGGTGCAGTCGACCTCTTCGACGTAGGTGGCGTGCGGCGCCGTGAACTTCGATCTGGCCAGAGTCTCGGCGATCTTCTTGCGCACGCCCCGGAACGGGACGCGCTTGTCGCCCGCCGAGCCGGCCGGCTTGGCGGCACGGGGCGCGCCGCCGTTTTGCTTGCCAGCGCGGACGTCGTCGGACGTCACGCGTCCGTTCGGGCCGGTGGCGGTCACGCCGCGGATGTCGACGCCGAGGTCGCGGGCCAGCTTGCGCGTGGCGGGCGTGGCCAGAACCGCGCCCGCCGGGCCGCTCGACGCCGCCACCGCCGGGGCCGGCGCGTTGGGCCTGGCCGCCGGCGCGTCGGCGGCCTTGGCGGGCGCGCTCGCCTGCCCCGCCTCGGTCTCGATGACGATCAGCACCTTGCCGACGGGGCAACGATCCCCCTCGGCGAACATTCGTTTGGCGACGCGGCCCGGGCGCGGCGCCGGGATCTCGACGGTGGCCTTGTCCGTCATCACCTCGACCATCGGCTGATCCTGCTACAGCAGGTCGCCCTCCTTGACCAGCCAGCGGACGACCTCGCCCTCCACGACCCCCTCGCCGATGTCGGGGAGCTTGAACTCGTAGGTGCTCAAAAGCGCACCACGCGCTCGACGGCGTCCAGGATCCTGACGGCGTCCGGCAGGTACTCGTGCTCGAGCGTGTACGGAAACGGGGTGTCGAGGCCGGTGACGCGCAGGATGGGCGCCTCCAGGTGCAGGATGGCCTTCTCGGCGATGGTGGCCGCCAGCTCGGCCCCGAAGCCCGATGTGCGCGGCGCTTCGTGCGCGATCACGACCCGCCCGGTCTTCTCCACCGACGCCAGGATCGCGGCCTCGTCGAACGGCACCAGCGTGCGCAGGTCGATGACCTCCAGGTCGTACCCGTGCTGCGCGCCCTTTTCAGCGGCCTCCAGCGCGGTGTGGACCATGGCCGACCAGGCCAGCACGGTCACCTGCTTGCCGGGCCGGACCACCTTGGCCTGACCGAGCGGGATCGTGAACTCGCCCTCGGGCACGTCCGCGCGCGCGGCCCGGTAGTACCGCTTGGGCTCCATGAAGATGACGGGATCCTCGCCGCGGATGGCGCTGGCCAGAAGCCCCTTGGCGTCGATGGGGTTCGACGGGCAGACGACCTTCAGCCCCGGGACGTGCGTGAACAAGGCCTCGGGCGACTGCGAGTGGTAGTGCCCGCCCTTGATGCCGCCGCCGATGGGGGTGCGCACCACCACCGGCGCCGAATACTCGCCGCCCGAGCGGTACCTCAGCTTGGCCAGCTCGTTCACGATCTGATCGAACGCCGGGTAGATGTAGTCGCCGAACTGGATCTCCGGCACCGGGCGCATGCCGTATAGCGCCATCCCGATGGCGGTGCCGACGATGCCCGACTCGGCCAGCGGCGTGTCGATGCAGCGGTCCGGCCCGAACTCGGCCTGCAATCCTTCGGTGGCCCGGAAGACGCCGCCGAAGTTCCCGACGTCCTCCCCCAGCACGACCACGCGGGGATCGCGCCGCATCTCCACCCGCAGCGCATCGTTCACCGCTTGCAGCAGATTCATCTCGGGCATGGCGCACCGGCGAACTACCGTAAGTTGCGCGATCTTTCAAGTCGAACCCTCCGGGCCGCCCCCCTGTCGAGATCGACCTCGCCGCCGGGCCAGACCGCGCCAGGCCCCGGATGAGTGCCTGGAACCCGCGACCTCCGCGAGCCGCGCGGGGATCGGCGAGCTGGTACCCGGCGCCGGGCTCAGGCGGTCGGGGGGCGGAGCTTGTAGCCCACGTGGCGCACCGTCTCGATCATCGCGCTGCCCGGGCCCAGCTTGGCCCGCAGGCGGCGAACGTGGATGTCGACGGTTCGGGTGCCACCGGCGTACCGATAACCCCAGACGCGGGACAGGAGCTGCTCGCGCGAAAACACGCGGCCCGGCCGTTCGGCGAGGAACTTCAGCAGCTGGAATTCTTGGCGGGGCAGCTTCAGCGCCCGGCCGCGGTACGAGGCCTCGACCGCGACGGCGTCGATCACCAGATCGCCGATTTTGATGCGGCCGGCTGCCCGGAACGACGACATGCGCCAGTCGAGCTGTCGGATCCGGGCGTAAAGCTCGGGCCCCACCACCGGCGACAGGACGAAGTCATCCGCCCCGGCTTCCGGGTCCAGGCCGGCCAGGCGCGACACCTCCACGCACAGCAGCACCGGCACGTCCGCCAGCGACCCGACTTCACGGACGCGGCGAATGGCCGCCCGGCCGACCTCCAGATGGGCCCCCGCGTCCACCACCACGACCGAAGGACGCTGCAGCTCGATGTCCTCCGGGAGCTGATCGACGTCGTACCCGACCGCCACCACCTCGCACCCGAGGTCGCTGAGCGCGGCGGCGGGAGATTCGGGCTCCGTTACCGCGGTGGCGGGGTTGGACGTGACGACCAAAGCTCGCATAGAGCGGCCCACATTATCCGGCGCCGCCCACGCCGGCAACAGCGCGGGCTGAGCTGGTGGTCCCACATCGAGCGCTGTTCCCAGCCGGCCGACGAACGCAACCAGGAAACCGGCCGACCCCGAGCCGCATCTATGTGAGGTTCCGCGTCCGGCCACGCTTGGCGCGGCGCAGACCTGGTGCAATACTCTTCCTTGATGGACGACTTCCACTGCTCATTCTGTGGGAAGCGGCGCCGTGAGGTGCGCAAGCTGATCTCCGGCCCGCGCGTCTTCATCTGCGACGAATGCGTCGCCCTGTGCAACGACATCATCGCCAAGGAAGAAGCGGCGGAACGTCCGAAGCACCCGCGCCCGCGCGAGATCTACGACGAGCTGAACAGGTACGTCATCGGGCAGGATCGCGCCAAGAAGGCGCTGTCGGTGGCGGTTCACAACCACTACAAGCGAATCGGCCAGCACGGAAAAGCCGGCGAGGTCGAAATCCAGAAGGGCAACATCCTTTTGCTGGGACCGACCGGCTGCGGCAAGACGCTGCTGGTCCAGACGCTGGCCAAAAAGCTGGACGTACCCTTCGCGTTGGCCGACGCCACGACCCTGACCGAGGCCGGCTACGTGGGCGAGGACGTGGACAGCGTCATCAAGGCGCTCTATCGCAACGCCGGCAACGATCCCGAGAAAGCCAGCCGCGGCATCGTCTGCATCGACGAGATCGACAAGATCGCCCGCAAGGGCGGCGGCCCGTCGGTGACCCGGGACGTCTCCGGCGAAGGCGTGCAGCAGGCGCTGCTGAAGATCCTCGAGGGCAAGCAGGCGTCGATCACGCCCGACGGCGCGCGCAACCGCCCCCAGCAGGAGCTGATTCAGGTCGACACCACCGACATCCTGTTCGTCTGCACCGGCGCCTTCAACGGCGTCGAGGAGATCGTGCGGCGGCGGGTGGGCGAGCGCGGGCTCGGCTTCGGCGCCCACATCGGCAAGGGCGAAGAGTCGAAGAACACGCTGCGCGCGCTGACCCGCACCGAGGACCTCATCAAGTTCGGGATGATCCC
>JAICYS010000195.1 GCA_025934105.1 Myxococcota bacterium
CGGCGCGGGATGATGAAGATCTGGAACGTCACGCTGATCATCCTGACGTTCTTCCTGACCATCTTCGGCACGTTCATGACCCGGTCGGGGATCGTGCAGTCGGTGCACGCGTTCGGTCAGGACACCAAGCTGGCCTGGATCGTCACCATCTTCATGGCGGTGACCCTGATCGTCAGCTTCGGGTTCGTCATCCGCCGCATGCCCGAGCTGCGCGCGCGCGCCAGCCTGGACTCGTGGCTGTCGCGCGAGGCGGCGTTCACCGTGAACAACTGGATCCTGCTGTTCGCCGCCTTCTTCATCCTGTTCGCGACCATGTTCCCGACGATCTCGGAGGCGGTCATGCACGAGCGCATCACGGTCGGGCCTCCGTTCTTCAACAAGTGGATGGTGCCGATCGGGCTGGTGCTGCTGTTCTTGACCGGGGTGGGGCCGCTCATCGCCTGGCGCAAGGCGACGGTGTCGCACCTGCGCTACCAGTTCCTGTGGCCCAGCCTGGCCACGCTGGTCACCATCGCGGTCTGCCTGGCGGCGGGCCTCGGCGAGTCGGTGGCGGGCGTGATCTGCTTCGGCTTCTGCGCCTTCACGGCGGCCACCATCACGCAGGAGTTCGCGCGCGGCGTGGGGGTGCGCAAGCGGAACACCGGCCAGGACGCGATGTCGGCGCTGATGGGCATGGTGTTGCGCGGCAAGCGGCGCTACGGCGGCTACATCGTCCACGTCGGCATCGTGCTGATGTTCGTGGGTTTCGCGGGCACGGCCTACAAGAAAGAGCGAGACGTCAAGCTGACGCCGGGGTCCGAGGCCAAGGTCGGCAAGTACACGCTGCACTTCGACCGCCTGGCCCACGAAGAGGACCGCCAAAAAGAGATGGTCACGGGCGAGGTGACGGTGCTGGTCGACGGCAAGCGGATCGATCACCTGCGGCCGGCCAAGTGGTTCTTCCACAACCACGAGAGCGAGCCGACGACCGAGGTGGCCATCCGGCGCGCGCCGGCCGAGGACCTCTACATCACGCTCGGGAACTACGACCTGGCCGAGGGGAACGTCACCCTGAAGCTGGTCGTGAACCCGGTGGTCGACTGGATCTGGTTCGGCTTCATGCTGCTGGCGATCGGGACCGGGATCGCGCTGATGCCGGACGCCGTGCTCGAGCGGCTGACGGCCGGCGTGACGGCGCCGGCGGCGCGCCAGGCCAGCACGGCCGGGCTGGCGCTGATCGCGGCGCTGGGGGCGGGGGGGCTGGTGCTGGGGCAGGCGCGGCCGGCCCGGGCGCAGATGGAGCAGGCCAACGTCGAGGCGCCGGAGCCCACCGGCCCCGACGAGAACTGGCTGGTGCGAAACATCATCTGCCAGTGCGGGAGCTGCCGGCACAACCTGCTCGAATGCGAGTCGGACGGCTGCGGGCACGCCGTGCAGGACCGGATCGAGATCCGACAGTTGCTGAACCAGGGGCGCACGCGCGATCAAGTGATCCAGTACTTCATCAAGAAGTACGGCGGCGAGGTGGCGCTGGCGGCCCCCATCGACAAGGGGTTCAACCGGCTGGCCTGGCTGCTGCCGTACAGCCTGGGGACCTTCGCCGCCATCGGCCTCGGCTATGGCGCCTACCGCCTGACGCGGCGGCCGGCCGCGGCCGGACCGTCCGACCTTCACGAGCCGCTGATGGCGGACGCGGACCTGACCGACAAGCTGGATGACGAGCTTCGCAGCCTCGACTGACGCCGCCGAGGCCGCCCCGGGCGGCCGCCGCCGGATCCCGCTGTGGGCGATCGCGCTGGCCGGCGTGGCGGCCGCGATCGCGTACGCCGTGCTGGTCGAGAAGATGCGTCTCGGCCCGCCCCTGGTGATGCTGGGGCTGGGCGGAATGACGCTGGCGCTGGCCGGCGTGGCGATTTATCGGGTGATCGATCCGCTGTCGCGCGAGCCCAGCGTGGCCCCGCCGGTCCGGACCGGGCGGCGCCTGAGAGAGCTCGAGCGCGAAAAGCAGCTGGTGCTGAAGGCCATCAAGGAGATCGAGCTCGACTATCAGATGCGCAAGATCGCCGAGCGCGACTACCGGGACATGGTCGAACGGTACCGCGCGCGCGCGCTGCGTCTCATCACGGAGATCGAGGCCGGCGACGACTACCGCGCGCTCATCGAGCGCGAGCTGGCCATGCGGTTGAAGCTGCCGGCCAACCAGCCGGCAGGCCCGGAAGCCGGTCTTGGATCGGCCGCGACCGCCTCGCAGGGCGATGCCCAGCTCCGTCAAAGCGATTCTGCGGCGGCCCCGGCGGCGGGGCCCCAGCGGCGGGTCTGCGCGGCCTGCCGCGCCGCCAACGACGAAGACGCTCAATTCTGCAAGAAATGCGGCCAGCGGCTCTGATTCGGTCAATCCTGTTGGCGGCGGTCGCCGCCTTCGCGCTGGCGGCGCCGGGGACGGCCCGCGCCCAACCCATGATGGGGGGCGCCGCGGGGATGCCCAACCTGCGCGAGATCGTCGGACGCCCGTTGCCCGACATCGGCATGGCGACCGGCACGGTCAGCGTGCGCGTCTCCCGGCGCATGCCGGCCAACGCCGCGGCCGGCGTCGAGGTGGCGGCCATCATCAAGAACGCCGGTGGCGACCTGCGGCGGCGCACCGAGAAGACCGACCCGGACGGGCGCGCGATCTTCGAAGGGATGGTGCCCGGCGACGAATTCCGCGCCGAGGTCACGGTCGACGGCGAGACCCTGAAGACACAGACGTTCACGATGCCGGCGCAGGGCGGCGTGCGCACGATGCTGATCGCGGCGCTCGGCGCGGCTCCGCCCACCCCGGCGGCGGGCGGCGAGGAGGGGGCCGCCGGCGGCGAGGCGCCGGAGGACGGGGACGCGGCCTCGCGCTTCACGCTGGGCGCCACCGCCGGCGTCGCCGCGCAAGACCCGTCGTTGCCGGTGGGGCGGCTGGAGGTGCGCATCTTCGACGAGAAGGGCGCGCCCATCCCGCACCAGCCCGTGATGCTGGGGATGGTCGACAAGAGCAACAAGATCGACGTCCGCAAGGGCGAGAGCGACGGGCAGGGGGTGGCGCGCTTTTCCGGCCTGCCGCACGGCGACGGCAGCGGCTACGCGGCGGTGCTGGAATGGCACGGCATGCGCCTCGGCACGGCGCCCTTCCCGATGCCGGACGCCTCCGGCGCGCGCGCCGAGATCCACGCCATGGGGCGCACCGCCGACCCGTCGGTGATGACCATCGGCGAAGGCGGCCGGGTAATCGTCCAGATGCACGAGGACAACCTGCAGTTTCTCGAGATGCTGCCGCTCGAGGACACCTCCGACAAGATCTTCGACCCCGGCCCGGGCGCCGTCGAGATCCCGCTGCCCGAGGGGTTCGTGGGGGCGGAGGCGCAGGACAGCGACCGCAAGGTCGACGTCCGCCAGAACCACGGCATGGCGGTGCACGGCGTGTTCACGCCGAGCCGCTCGTTCGTCGGGACCACCGCCAAGAACGCCGGCCAGGAGGTGGTGTTCGGGTTCGTGCTCCCGTACCACGGCAGCTCGCGCGCGTTCGCGCAGCCCATGCCGAACGGGATGGGACCCGGCACGCTCATCACCGAGCAGATCGCCGGCCTGTCGGTGACGGGGCCCGGGATCGGGTCGCGCCAGGCGCGCGAGCTGAATGGACGCAAGTACTGGGTGATGCCCATCGACCCCATTCCGCGCGGCGGGGTCTTGTCGTTCACGTTGCACGGGCTGCCGTCGACGGACGCCACCGGCCGCGACGTGGCCGGCGGCCTGGCCCTGGCGCTGGTGGCGGCGGCGTTCGTGTTCGGGCGCCGGCCGCGCGGCTCGGCCCCGGGAGCGCCCGACCCCGAAGAGACGCGCGAGCGGCTGATCGAGCGGCGCGAGCTGACCTTCGCCGAGCTGGTCGCGGCGGAGCGCGCGGCCCGCGCCTCGGGCGGCGCGCCGGCGGATCGCCGCAAGCAGATCGTCGCCCGGCTGGAGCAGATTTACCGCGAGCTGGCCGCGCTGGACGAACGCCGGGCGGCATGACGCCGGACGCGCTGATCCTGACGAAGGTCGGCAAGGTCTACGGCGGGCGGCGTGTCCTGGCCGACGTGAACCTGGCGTTCCAGCCGGCGCGCATCGCCGCCGTGCTGGGCCCGAACGGGGCCGGCAAGACCACCCTGCTGGGCATCTTGTCGACGCTGGTCACCCCCAGCGCCGGCAGCTTGCGCTGGGGCAACCAGGCCCTGGCGCGCGGCTCGCTCTTGCGGGCCCGCATCGGCTACGTCGGCCACGAGCCCGGCATCTACGGCGATCTGACGGCGGCCGAGAACGTGGGGCTGTTCGCCGCCCTGCACGGGGTCGCGGACGGCGCCGGGCGGGCGTCCGCGCTGCTGGCGCGGGTGGGACTGGCCGAGGCGCGCGCCGACGCGCCGGCGCGCACGTTTTCGCGGGGCATGCTGCAGCGGCTGGCGCTGGCCCGGGCGCTGATCCACGACCCCACGCTGCTGCTGTTCGACGAGCCGGCGGCGGCGCTGGATCCGGCCGGCGCCGCCTGGCTGACCCAGGAGCTCGGCGCCGAGCGCGCCGCGGGCCGGACCGTGGTGCTGGTGACCCATGACCTGGCGGCGGCGGCGGTCGCCGACCAGGTGGTCATCCTGCGCCGCGGGCGCGTGGTGTTCGACGAGACCCGGCCGGGCGGATTCGGCGCCGACGCCTTGCGCGCGCTCTATAAGGAAAAGACCATTGCCTGAAGCGCGGCCCCCCGGCTTTCTGGTCCAGGCGCTGCGCATCGCCGGCAAGGACCTGGCCATCGAGTGGCGCAGCCGCGAGGTGCTGGCGACCATGACCTTCCTGGCGGTGGTGGTGGTGCTGATCTTCAGCTTCGCGTTCGTCGTCGAGGGCGCCCGCCCGCCGGCGCCGGTCGTCTCCGGCATCCTCTGGATCGCGCTGGTCGTGTCGGGGACGGTGGGCCTGGCGCGCGCTTTCGATCGCGAGCGCGAGGGCGAGGCCATCCGGTCGCTGCTGCTGACACCCGCCCCGCGCGCCGCCATCTACCTCGGCAAGCTGGCCGCCACCGCGGCGCTGATGGCCATCACCCAGACCGTGCTGACGGTGCTGTGCGGCGTGCTGTTCTCGACGTCGTTCGGGGCGGTGGCCGGCCGCGTGGCGCTGCTGCTGGCGCTGGGGATCGTCGGCTTCGCCGCCGCCGGCTGCGTGTTCTCGGCGGCGCTCTTGCGCGCGCGCGGCCGTGACGCGCTGCTGGCCACGCTTCTCTACCCGATCATCGTGCCCATCGTGATCGCGGGCGCGCGCGGCACCAGCCAGCTCATCGATCCGGTGGCGCCCGACTTCGACGGGGCCCGCTTCTGGACGCAGTTCCTGGTCGCCGTCGACGTCCTGTTCGTGACCGCCGGCATCTGGGCGTTCGACCCGATCGCCGGCGGCGACTGACCTTGTGTTTGCGCATTCCGCGCCTCTCGTCGGCCGTGGTCGTCATCGCGCTCTTGGTGGGCGGCAAGCTGGGCGGTATCGTCGGGGCCCTGCTGGCGCTGCCGATCGCCGCCGCGGTCCGGATGCTGATCGAGGACCTGCGGGTCGAGCTGCCGGGTGACGACAGCGACGACCGCCGGCTGCGGGCCCGCGACGCCCAGGCCGAACGCCTCTACGCCCGCGAGAGCGCCGGCGCCCCGCCCGAGGTGGCCGCCGCCGTGGCCATCGAGATCGCCCACGAGATCCGGAAGACCGACGCCGCCGCCGGCCACAATCCGGTCGCGACGCCCATCACCGCCGGCAAGACCTGACGGGACGGCGGCCGCCGTCACCGCGCGGCGCGGATCATTCCGCCCAGGCGTTCCAGCGCGCCGTCCAGGCTCTCTTGCGACGGGCCGAACGAGAAGCGGACGTGCCGGCGGAAGCGGGAGGCGCGCTGGTGCCGGCGCTTGCCCGGGTTCACGTCGAAGAACTCGCCCGGCACCACGATGACCTGGTGGTCGAGCGCCGCCCGGAAAAAGCCCATGCCGTCGTCGAGCGGCGCCGGCAGGCCGCCCACGCGCCCCCAGACGTAGAACGTCCCCTCGGGGGTGGCGTCGACCTCGATGCCGAGGCGCACCAGGCCGGCCAGCAACCGTTCGCGCTTGGCGCCGAACGTCCGGTGGATGGCCTCGGTCTCGGCGCGGACGTGCGCGTCCTCGAGCAGCGGGATGGCCGCCCGCTGCAGCGGCTTGGAGCCGCCGCCGTCCAGGAAGGAACCGGCGCTGGCCACCGCGTCGATCACCTGCTTGGGCCCGATCGTCCAGGTCACGCGCCACCCTGGATAGCGCCAGTTCTTGGTGAGGCCGTCGAAGATGACGACCGGGTCGCGGTCGACGTCCTCGACGTAGCGGGCCGCGCTTTCGACCGGCAGGTCGCCCGGAATCGGCGTCCAGACGTAGTGCGAGTAGAACTCGTCCAGCAGGAGCGCGCAGTCCAGCTCGCGCGCCACCGACACCCAGCCGGCCAGCGCCTGGCCGTGCACCAGCTTGCCGGTCGGATTGCAGGGGTTCGACAGCAGCACCGCCGACAGGCCGCGGCCGGCCACCTCGCGCCGCAAATCCTCGACGGTGAACGTGTAGCCGCGGTCGCCCTCCAGCAGGATCGGGATGGCCGTGAACGCCTTGAAGATGTCCAGCAGCTCTTCGTAGGCGGTGTAGTCGGGCAGGAAATGCCCCAGGTTGACGTGGCCCAGGCTGGCGGCGGCGCGCGTGAGCGCGGCACGGCCCCCGCCCGAGACGCTGACGTTCTCGGCGCTGTATTGGGACGGCATCCCGCGCCGGTAGAGCCGGTTGTAGAGGCCGGCGATGGCTTCGCGCAGCTCCCAGATGCCCGGGATGGGCGCGTACTCCTGGTCGTCCACGTCGATGGTGACGCGCGCGATCCGGTCCGGCGAGCCGGGCAACGGCCCGGTCTCCGGCTGCCCCTGACCCAGGTTCGACCAGGCCGGGTCCCCGGGGCGGAAGCCGCGCTTGGCCGCCTCGGTGGTGACATAGATGACGCCGGTGCGCGGGACCGTGCGAAACGCCGAGAGGGTGTGGTCGGTGGACATCGTGCTCCTGCTTCGGTCTGGTCACCGACACGATGACACTGTCGGCGTCGCCGTTCCAGCCGGCGCGTGGTCCCCGGCCGGGCGGCGGCGCCGGGACCACCGGCATCCAGGGTTGTGGCCGTCCACCACCGCTCTGCGCCTCCGCCCCGGCGGGACTGGCCGGCGCCCCCCCGCCGGGGCGGCATCCGGGGTCTGGTCGATGGGGCCCGCCGGCGGCGGGCGGGTCGGGTGGCGTTCATGGGTCGGACCTCGACAGACCATCGGCTCACCTTCGCCGCGGGTTGCGCGACAGAAGGGCGCGCGCGGCTGGAGACTTCGGGGTAACATTTCGGCGATGCGCAGGGTTGGACCTGGCTTGATGGCTGCCGCCGTCGTCGCGGGCCTCGGGTTCGTCGTGGTGCCGCAGCTGATCCTGGCCGCTCCGCAAGAGCCCGTGATGGGCTTCGTGCAGAAGATCTTCTATTTCCACGTGCCCTGCGCCAGCCTGCTGTTCCTGTCGACGTTCGCCTGCGCGGCCGGCAGCATCGCCTACCTGTTCAAGGGCTCGGAGGCGGGCGACCGGGTGGCGGTCTCGTCGGCGGAGCTCGCCGTCCTGTTCGGGGCCTGCGTGCTGGTGACCGGGCCGCTGTGGGGCCGCAAGGCCTGGGGCGTCTGGTGGCAGTGGGACGCGCGGCTCACCAGCTCGCTGCTGCTGGTCCTGATGATGGTGGCGTACCTGCTGGCGCGGCGATACGCGGGACCCGCCGGGCGAAAGCTGTCGGCGGCCCTGGCGCTGTTCGCGGCCATCGACGTGCCGCTGGTCTACAAGAGCGTCGACATCTGGCGCACGGTGCACCCGCGCACGACGGTGGTGCCGACGCTGGACGCGCGGATGCGTCCGGCTTTCTGGAGCTCTTTCGCGTTGATGATCGTGGTCTGGGCGGTCCTGTTCACGGTGCGGCTGCGGCTGGAACGCGCCCGGGCCGAGGTGGCCGCCCTGCGTTTGGACGTGGAAGACCTGATGGAGAGCGCCGCGTGAGCCGACTTCGAAGCCTCCTGGCGGCGGGCGCCGCCGTCCTGATCCCGGCCGCCGTTCAAGCGCAGGAGTTCGTGAAGGTCCAAGGGCCGCCGCGCCAGGAGATTCCAGCGGGCCCGTTCGTGGCGGCCGCGTACGCCTTCATCTGGATCGCGGTGCTCGCCTACGTGGTGATGCTGGCGCGAGGCCTCGGGCGCGTGCGGCGAGAGACCGACGAGCTGCGCGCCAAGCTCGAGCGGGCGTCCGCGCCGGGCCGGCCTGCCCCGGGGCCGTGATGCTGGCGCTGGCCGTCGGGTTGCCGCCCTCGTCGCACTTCATCTACATCCCCGTCGTGCTGATCCTGGGGATCGTGCTGGGCTTCGTGATGGGGGCGAAGGCCACGCGCGACGCCATCGCGCTCGAGCAGAAGAAGGCCGCCGAGCGCGAGGAGCGCCGGGCCCGCCGCCAGGCCGCCGCCGCAGCAGACGCGCCCAAATAGCGATACTCTGGGCCCATGCCCAACTTCGAGCTGTCGGACGAGGAGAAGCAGCTCACCGAGACGGCGCGGCAGTTCACGCGGGACGAGATCATCCCGGTCGCCGGCCAGCTGGACGAGCACGGCACGTTTCCGTCGGAGATCTGCAAGAAGGCCTGGGAGACCGGCCTCATGAACTGCGAGATCCCCGAGGCCTACGGCGGGCTCGGGCTCTCCTGCTTCGCGCACTGCCTGCTGCACGAGGAGATCTCGTACGGCTGCACCGGCGTCAACACCACCATGGCCGCCAACATGCTGGGCGCGATGCCGATCATCATCGCCGGCAGCGACGCCCAGAAAAAGCGGGTGTTCGGGCGGCTGCTGGCCGAGCCGATCTTCGCGGCCTACTGCTGCTCCGAGCCTGACGCCGGGTCGGACGTGGCCGGCATGAAGACGCGGTTTCGGAAGGTGGGCGACGAGTACGTCATCACCGGGCAGAAGCGCTGGATCACCAACGGCGGCGTGGCCAGCTTCTACACGGTCTTCGCGCGCGAGGAAGGGACCACCCGCCACAAGGGGATCACCTGCTTCCTCGTCGAGCGCGACACGCCCGGACTCTCCGTCGGCAAGAAAGAGAACAAGATGGGGCAGCGCTGCTCGAACACCACCGACGTGATCCTCGAGGAGGTGAAGGTCGGCGCCGACGCGGTGGTGGGCGCGGCGGGCGAGGGCTTCAAGGTGGCGATGAAGAGCTTCGACCGGACGCGGCCCTGGATCGCGGCGGCCGCCGCCGGCATCATCCGGCGCGCGCTGGACGAGTCCCGCAAGTACGCGCTCGAGCGGAAGACCTTCGGCGTCCCCATCGCGCAGCACCAGGCGGTGCAGTTCATGCTGGCCGAGATGGCGATCGCGTACGAGGCGACGCGGCTCCTCTGCCACAAGGCCGCCGCTTCGATCGACGCCGGGCGCCCCGACAGCATCGTCTCCAGCTACGCCAAGGCCTACGGCGCCGACGCGGCCATGCGCGCCTCGACCGACGCCGTGCAGGTGTTCGGCGGGTACGGCTACACCAAGGAATACCCGGTGGAAAAGCTGATGCGCGACGCCAAGCTGCTGCAGATCTACGAGGGGACCAGCCAGATCCAGCGCATGGTCATCGCTCGCCACGTGCTGGGCGGGTGACGGCGGTGGCGTGCCCCCTGCGCCGCCGGCGGGATTTGGCGGGCAGCGGCGGCGGCGCGCCGTCGGCGCGCGCGTCCTCGATGCGCACGCCGGCGCGCGAGATCTGGGTGACGCCGAAGCGGCCCGTCTCGTCGAGCGGCGGGCCGCTGCGCATCTCGGCGGGCGAGTAGCGGTTCCTGGGCGCGGCCCCCGGCGGGGCGGTCGCGCAGGCTGCCAGCGCCAGCAGCCCCATCATCCCTATGGGGAGTCCTCGACCGATGCGCGCATGCTGGCATGCCGCGGGCAGCGCCCCCAGTCTCAAATCTGGTGGGCTGCCCGGGCCGGCGCTGCGCGATTTACAGCTTGCCGAGCGACCCGCCCCAGATGGCGGACGAGCCGAGCTCTTCTTCGATCCGCAGGAGGCGGTTGTACTTCGCGACGCGCTCCGAGCGGGCCAGCGAACCGGTCTTGATCTGACCGGAGCGGACGGCGACGGCCAGGTCGGCGATGAAGGTGTCCTCGGTCTCGCCCGAGCGGTGCGAGATGACGGTGGTCCAGCCGTGGCGGTGGGCCATCTCGACCGATTCCAGCGTCTCGGTCAGCGAGCCGATCTGGTTCACTTTGACGAGGACGCTGTTGCTGGCGCCCTTGGCGATGCCCTGCTTGATGCGCTCGGTGTTGGTGACGAACAGGTCGTCGCCGACCAGCTGCACGCGCGAGCCCAGCGCCTCGGTCAGCGCCACCCAGCCGTCCCAGTCGTCTTCCGCCATGCCGTCCTCGATCGACACGATCGGGAACTGCTCGCACAGCTTCCGGTAGAACTCGACCATCCCCTTGCCGTCGAGCTCTTTGTTCTCGCCCTCCAGCTTGTAGGTCTTGCTGGTCTTGTCCCACAGCTCGCTGGACGCGACGTCCAGCGCCAGCGCGACGTCCTTGCCCGGCGTGTAGCCCGCCTTCTGGATGGCCTCGACGATCGTGCTGCAGGCCGCCTCGGCGCCCGGCAGGTCGGGGGCGAAGCCGCCCTCGTCGCCCACGCCGGTCGACGCCTTCTTGTCGTGCAGGATCTTCTTGAGCGTGTGGAACACCTCGGCGCCGGCGCGCAGCGCCTCCGAG
>JAICYS010000324.1 GCA_025934105.1 Myxococcota bacterium
CCATACGGCGGCCACTCCGGGGATTGCGTCGTCGACATGCACGGCCGGGTGGTCGCCGTCGACACGGCCTCCAACCCGCCCGCGGTGAACGGCTGGCAGAGCGCCGGGCAGGGCGAGGCCGTCTGGGCCCCCGCCGGCATGGCGTCGGCTGGCGACGGCGTCTTCGCCATCACCGGCAACCGGTTCACCTCGACCGGCGACCACACCGACCGCGAGGAGATCGCGCACGTGCGCGGCATGGGGACGCTCGACAAGTCGGCCGGGTCGAAAGACTTCTTCTTCCCGTCGGACTGGAAGACCAAGGATCAGCGCGACTTCGACTTCGGGGCCGTGAACCCCGTGCTGGTGAGCTTGCCGGGCAGCACCGGGCCGGCCCTCATCGCCACCTCCAAGGACGGCAACGGGTTCGTCCTCGACAGCGCCGACCTCGGCAAGGGGCCGCTCGCCACGTTCGACGTGACGATGCAGGGCATGAACGTCCGAGCGGTCCCGACGGCCTACGTCTCCGGCTCGACGGTCTTTTACGCCATCGCCGCCGAGAGCGCGTGGGCCAACTGCCCGACCGGCACGGCCAACGGGTCGGTGCTGATGGCCTTTGCCGTGTCGCCCAGCCTCCCGCTCAAGCCGTCGGTCACCTGGTGCGCCACGTACAGCCTCGTGCCGAAGGGCACCGACGAAGTGTCGTTCTGGGGCGGGCCGGGCGCGCCGGGCCTCATCTCGACCACCACCGACGGCTCGTCCGACGCTCTGGTCTGGTACATGGACGGCGGCAATCAGCTGGTCGCGCTCGACGGCGCGACCGGCGCGACGGTGTTCCGGGACAGCGGCTTGACCTGCGGTTCCTCGGTCCGCAAATGGACGTCGCCCATCGCGGTCAAAGGGCGCATCGTGGTCGCCGCCGACGGCAAGCTCTGCTCCTGGTCGGCGCACTGACGGCCGCCGCCCCGGCCGGCCGCCGTCAGCCGACCTTGATCACGCAAGAGGCGATGTCGAAGAGCATGAACTCCAGCACCTTCTCTTGCGGTGACAGATCGGTGGTCACGCAGCCGGTCGGAAACGGCATGTCCGGAATGTCCGTGCCGGTCGTCCCGCTGCCCGCGCTCACGTGCAGATCGCTGAACACCACCCGGCCGCAGGCGCCGCCCGGAATGGGCGTCGTCGCGCTGAGATAAAGCACCGACGGCGGCGTCAGGGTGGACGCGTTGATCCAGCTCTGCGAGACGTTCCCGCCCGCCACGCTGTCGACCGTGCGCGCGCTGGCGTTTTGACGGATGGTGACCACGCCCGGCGTGGTCGAGCCGCCGACGTTCACCATCCACTGCGCCAGCGCCTGCGTCTCGGGCGTGCTCTGGTCGATCATGGCGTCGTACGGGTTGGGCAGGCCGCTCCGGTGATTGAACGTCGCGATCGACTGGAACGCCGGCGTGCCCTGTTCGAACCAGTAGACGTGCCAGTGCGAGGCGAACACGCGGCCGCCCATGTCGGCGAAGTCTTGCAGGGCTTGCCGGGCTGCCTGGCTCTTGTCCGACATGGGCTGACTGTTCTGGTCGAAGACCCCGTACGACCCCTCGCACGAGTGCAGGATGATGTCGTACTTCTTGAGGTTGTCGAGGCTATCCCACCACGGATGCACGGGGGTGAATGCCGCGCCGCCGTTGAGGCTGGGATCGTACGAGCTAGTCCCGCCGCCGCCCGCATAGAAGTTGATGCGGCCGTTTCCAGTCTCGGGCGTGAACTCTGAATCGGAGATGCCGACCTTGCGCAACAGACACTCGAGCGCGTCGCTCTCGCCGGTGGTGAGCGCCATTTTCGGGATGTGCCCCTCGGTCTGATCGCGCGGCAAGCGGGTCTGGTTGGGATCCGTCAGCGCGGTCGGCATGCAGGCCTGGACGGTCGGAATCGTGATCTGCCGCCTCCACTTGCCGATCTGGAACACCAGCGGGATGTTGGTGCCGGCCGGGACGTCGGCGCCGCGGTCGCCCAGGGTGAAGCTGCCGCTCGCGTCCGTCACCGTGTGGACCACCGGGTTGCCGGAGGTGCGGTTCGTGCAGCTGTCGCAGCTCGGACCGTCCTGAAAGTCGGCCAGGGGGGCGTTCGGAATGTAGACGTCGACGTTGTAGAGCGGCACGCGCCCGGCCGGGTCGTAGACCTTGCCGGTCAGCGTCGTGATGGCGCCTCCCGGGCACGCGGGCTGGGTGCAGTTGGCCGCCGTGCAGGTCGACTGCTGGCATTCCAGCCCCTGGCAGGGCGTGCCCGCGGTGGGCCCCGGCGAGCCGCCGCTGCCTCCTCCCGTGCCGGCGGTGATCGGCGGCCCGGACCCGGCGGCGTTGCCCCCTCCGTTCGGCCCCGTACCCCCGGTAGCGGAGGGGGTGAACGTACAGCCCATCCAACTGAGGGCGGCGACAAGCGCAAATGGTGTGGCTGCTCTGGCGTGCATGGTCCTCCCCGGGACGGTCCGTGTACGTTACGACTTGTCTTCAAAGCCCAGAATTCTCAAAAAGACCGACAGGTATTTGTGCGTTTATGTGGCGCCTGGACCGCCGCCCCCGAATCGGCGGCGTCGCGTCGATGTCCGGCTACCACAACGACACCAGCCAGGACTGGCGCCCCGACTCGTTGTTGGCGCCGCTGGGGCTGCTATACCGGCCAGTTGGTGTGGGGGCCCGTGACGCAGTTTGCCGTTCACCCCATCAGCGCCGGGCTCACCTGCGTGACGTTCACCGGGGGCTACGGCATTCAGCGACCTCGGCACGGCCGGCAGCACCCGCACGCCCATCGGGTTCCTGTCCGGCAACTCGGCCCCGCTCGCGGTCAGCTACGCGGTGCAGATGGGGCAGGGGCGCGCCTTCCTGTGGGGCGACGAATGGATCGAGTTCGAGTCCGAATCGTCGTCGATGCCTCAGATCTCGCAGCTGTGGCTGCAGGTCTTCAACTGGATCGCCCCCCCCACCGCTGCATGTTGACTGGCATCACCATCAGCAGCCGGGGGCCCGTGCGTCAGGAACTCCGGGCCCCTTGGCGGGTGTTGTCTTCCCCCCCGACCCCGTTGTCTGGCAGTCAACGGGGCTCCGCCGGCGCGCGACGTAACTCTGCGATCTGCATGGTCACGCTGCTGGCGAAATGTTGGCGTGATTACTGCTTTGTCACGGCGAGTGGCTCGACACCTGGCTCGCCTGCAACTGATCTCTCTCTCCGTTCCCGCCGTCTTGGCCACCGCCCTCGGCGGCGCCGGGTGCACTGACGCGTCCAGCGACGTCGGGACGGCCGGCGGTCACGAGGACTTGGCGGTCTCCGGATACAACGGGCTGTCGTCGGTGAACGGGCTGTCGTCGGTGAACGGGCTGTCGTCGGTGAACGGGCTGTCGTCGGTGAACGGGCTGTCGTCGGTGAACGGGCTGTCGTCGGTGAACGGGCTGTCGTCGGTGAACGGCCTCATGACGACCGGCGACGGACGTCGGACGGTTGCCTACATCGCGAAGTGCGCGCTGAATTCCGGCGACACGCTGGTCAAGCAAGACCAGAACGGCGCCACCTACACCTTCCCCGGCAGCCTCGGCCTGGCGCCGGAATGGAAGACCGGCGCGTGCGACTCCGACTGTCAGGAGCTGATGTCGGCCTGCTTGATGGCCCACGTCAACAGCTACGGCATTCATTACCCGTTGTGGCTGGACAGCACCGCCGGATCGATCGGCTGGGGTCTGCCGCCTTCCAACTACAAGCGGGAGGGGACGTTCTTCGGGAACATCCTGGTGACCGGGCCCATGAACCACGGCAACCTGGCGGCGCCGCTGGGGTACTACTGCGAGGGGCCGGGCGTGGCGGGCACCGCGGCCAGCTTGGTGGCCGGCCGCCTCGGCACCGCGAACGCCCAATCGGCGGCGCCGTTCTACAACGCCTACCTGGGTTCGTCCTGCGACTGGTCGAACAGGTGCAGCGCCCATAAACCCGACGGCGTGAACGTCGACGGGTACAGCAGCTGCACGGACGCCGGCGGGAACACGTTTTCGAACATGCTGACGGTCTGGCGCGATCCGAACGTATCGCCCGTGTTCGATTCCAACTATGTCTACTCGATCCGCACGGCGACGGGCTCGGCCGGTCTCGCGATGACGGTTCAGAACGGCAACTATTCGAACGGCACGCGGCTCATCCAGTGGCGGTTCATGGGCGGGAACAAGTTCCGGGTCGTGGACAGCGGCGCCGGCGACGGCAGCTTTCAGATCTCGTCGTGGCAGAACACGGGCAAGTGTCTCGACAACCCGGGCGGCCAGACCGGCAACGGCACGCCGGTGCAGATGTGGGACTGCCTGCAGAACGACGTCTGGCAGCGCTGGAAGATCAGCGTCGACATGCCGACGGGCTCGGCCTACCTCAAGAACGTCGGCAGCGGCAAGTGCCTGGACGACTCGAACTGGGTCACCGCCGGATCGGTGCCGGTCATCTGGGACTGCAGCGGCAGCGTCACCCAGAAGTGGCGGATGACCGTCGGGTACTGGAACCCCGGCACCGACGGCGGCACCAGTTTCATCAAGGGCCACCCGACCGACGCCTACGTTCTCCTGGCGGGTAACGGTGCCGGCAATCTGGCTCTGGACACCTACGGCAACTACGGCAACGGCAGCCATCCCGCGCTGAACTCGGGCATCGACACCAACAAGGACGACAAGTTCCGGATCGTGCCCGGCACCGCGCCGAACACCTGGACCTTCAAGACGCAGTCGAATCCCGGCTTGTGCCTGGACAACAGCGGCGGCCAGTCGGCGAACGGCACGCCCGTCCAGCTCTGGGCATGCACGGGCGGTTCGAATCAGAACTGGTACATCGCGAACCGTCCGAACGGCGGCCTCGAGATCAAGAACCAGACCTCCGGCAAGTGCCTCTTCAACCAGTGGGCCGGCGGCGGAAACGACGGGACGACCATCGTCATCCAGGATTGCGACGTGAACAACTTTGGCGAGGTCTGGCTGATGACGGCGAACTGAGTCACCGCAGCCCCGACCGCAAAGCCGTTCGATGAAGCGGCCGGTCGGCCGGCCGGTCGAGCGGACCGCAAAGTGAACAGCTGGCCCTTAATTCTGCAAAAGTGGCGGTTCCTCGACAGTAGAGGGGCATGGCAACCCCCCGGCGTGGCCTCCTTCTCGGCGCGATGCTCGCGCTCTGTGGCGCTTCAGGCGCGAACTGTTCATCGGTTGGTTCACCTTCGTCCACCGGGACGGGCGGATCGTCGCCCGGCGGCGCGTCGGGCGGCGCGATCGGCGCCGGGGGCTCGGCGGGACGCGGGACCGGCGGCACGGCGGCCGGCGGCAGCGCCAGCGGCGGCAGCCCGGGCACCGGGGGAGCCGACGCCACGGGCGGGGCGTCCAGCGGCTTCGGAGGCGGAGGCGGCGGCGGGGCCGGCGCGGCCGGATCCAGCGGCAAGGGCGGCGCGGGCGCGGGCGGGCGGGGCGGCATGGCCGGC
>JAICYS010000183.1 GCA_025934105.1 Myxococcota bacterium
AGGGCGATGATCTCCCAGGTTTCCCATCGCGATCGGTGACGCCGATAGCCATGGCCGGCGTCGCCTGAAGCGTCAGGGCCGATCCTATTTTTCGGGCAGCCCGTCCCATTCTCGGGCAAGAAGGAGTTCTCGGGCAAAGCCCCGTCCGGGGCCCCGTTCAGGTCCACGGCCTCGGCCAGCCGGATGTCGTCGTCCCATCCGGCCGGCTGCCCGGCCCCCGTCGGGTCGCCGGCCGGGCAGCCGGCGACCGACGCGACCAGGGCCCAAGCGAACCGGCGCGCCCGAGGAAGCGTCATCCACGCAGCAGAGCGCGACCGCCACGGGTCGCGACATGACGACCGTCGGGTCGCAACCAGATTCAGGGGCTGGCGCCGGCGGCGATCCAGGCACGGATGGTCGCGATGGGATCGCGGGGGAGCCGCTTCTTGGGCGGCATCGGCGGCCGGAAGCGGCGTTCGACCTGGGCCACGAGCTGGCTGTTCTGCGGTTGGCCCGGGACCAGCACCGGGCCGTCGTCGCCGCCCTTCAACGCCGCCTCGTAGCTGTCGAGTCGAAGCCCGCCCTGGTCTTCCTTTTCGCCGTGGCACGAGACGCACCAGTGGTCGAGGATGGGCGCGACGTCGCGCGCGAAGCTGGGCGGCGGCGCCGGCGCCCGCGCGACGCCGGGTCCCACCGCCGCGGCGGCCGGAACCGCGCCGGCCAGCGCCACCGCCAGGGCGACCGCCGTCGTCATGTTGCGGCGAAAACGGCTGCGGTCTCGGGGGTTTTCTTGCAAATCGGATCCTGGTCCTTTAGGGTCCATGACACCTTAACGCGATGGCGAACCGACAGCTCGATCTTATCGCCGGTGGCAAGGCGAGCTCGGCCGGCGGCGGGCGCGGAAGGCGCGGCGGTGGGGGCGGCGGCGGGGGCGGGGATGAGCCGACGCCTCCGGCCGACGCCTCGCTGGCGACCGAGGCCCAGCGGCGTTACCTCAATTACGCGGTCAGCGTCATCACGTCCCGCGCGCTGCCGGACGTGCGTGACGGCCTCAAGCCCGTTCAGCGACGCATCCTCTACGCCATGTACGCGAACCTGCACCTCTACCCCGACTCGAAGTTTCGCAAGTCGGCAACGATCATCGGCGAGGTGCTGGGAAAGTTTCATCCCCATGGCGACACCGCCTGCTACGACGCCATGGTCCGGATGGCGCAGCCGTTCTCGATGCGCGTGCCGCTGGTCGACGGACACGGCAACTTCGGGTCTCTCGACGGCGACGCGCCGGCCGCCTATCGCTACACCGAGGCGCGCCTGGCGCCGCTGGCGATGGACCTGCTGGACGAGATCCGCCAGGGGACGGTCGACTTCCGCCCGAACTACGACGGCACCACCGAAGAGCCGATCGTCGTGCCGGCCAAGATCCCGCAGCTGCTGGTGAACGGCTGCACCGGCATCGCCGTCGGCATGGCCACCAACATCCCGCCCCACAACCTGGCCGAGGTGTGCGCGGCGGCGGTGGCGATGGTCGACGATCGGTCGATCGAGACCAAGGACCTGCTGAAGTACATCAAGGGCCCGGATTTCCCGACCGGCGGCCAGATCATCAACAGTTATAAAGAGCTGCGCGACATCTACGAGCGCGGGCAGGGGACCGTACGGCTCCGGGGCGAGTGGAAGACCGAGGGCGGCGGCCGCGGCGGCGACCACATCGTCGTCACCTCCATCCCCTATGCGCTGACCAAGTCCGCCGTCGTCGAGCAGATCGCCGAAGTCATCATCAACAAGAAGCTTCCCATGCTGGTCGACGTGCGGGACGAGTCGACCGACGACGTGCGCATCGTGTTGGAGCTGAAGTCCGGCGCCGACCCGGCGCTGGTGATGGCGTATCTCTACAAGCACACGCCGCTCGAGAGCGGGTTCCACGTCAACTTGACCTGCCTGGTCCCCACCGAGAACCGCGAGATCGCCGGCCCGCTGCGCGTCGACCTGGCGGCCATGCTGCGCGAGTTCCTGACCTTCCGCGAGGAGACCGTCCGCCGCCGGTTCGAGTTCGAGCTGGCCGAGCTGGAGCGGCGCATCCACATCCTGCAAGGCTTCGCGATCGTCTTCGACGTCCTCGACGAGGCGATCCGGATCATCCGCAAGTCGGACGGCAAGGCCGACGCCGCGGTCAAGCTGCAGAGCCGGTTCGAGCTGTCGGAGGCGCAGGCCGACGCGATCCTCGAGCTGAAGCTCTACAAGCTGGCCCGCCTCGAGATCAACCTGATCTTGGAAGAGCTGAAGGCCAAGCAGGCGCGCGCCAGGGAGATCCGCGCCATCCTCGGCGACAAGCGCAAGCTGCTGAAGGTGGTGCGCACCGAGATCGCCGAGGTGGCCGAGCGCTTCCCGGACAAGCGCCGCACCAAGATCAGCGGCGGCGGCGACGAAACCGAGTTCGTGGCCGAGGACTTCATCGTGGACGAAGAGGTCACGGTGATCCTGTCGCGCGACGGCTGGCTCAAGCGCGTGCGCGAGGTGAAGGATCTGTCGGCCACGCGCCTGCGCGAAGGGGACGCCATCCTGGCCGTCATCCGCGGCTCGACCAAGGAGCCGATCGCGATCGTTTCGAACTTCGGCAGCGCTTACGTCATCCGCATCCACGACGTGCCGGCCTCGACCGGTTACGGCGAGCCGGTGCAAAAGCTGTTCAACTTCCGCGACGGCGAGCGCGTGGTCGGTGCGCTGGCGGTCGGCACGGCGCCCAAGGGCGCGCTGGCGGTGGCGGTCACCAAGGGCGGCTTCGGGCTGCGGTTCAACCTGGATCCCCATCGCGAGCTCTCGACCCGGGCCGGGCGCCGCTTCGCCAAGCCGGGCGACGGCGACGAGATCGTCGGGGTGGCCGTGGCCGAGTCCAACCAGATCCTGTGCGTCGTGACCAGCGACGCGCGCGCGCTCCTGTGCCGCGTCGACGAGTTGCCGGACCTCGCCAACCCGGGCCGCGGCGTCACCGCCATCAAGGTCGACGGCGATGCGGCCGTGGTCGGCTTCGGCGTGGGCGGCCCGAAAGAAAAAGACGTCCTCATCGCCGAGACCGACGAGGGCAAGGAGATTCCGGTCGGTCCGGGCCGCTTCGAGGTCACTGGCCGAGGCGGCAAGGGGCACACGCTCAAACGCAAGACCAAGATCGTGCGCGCCGCGCCGCCGCTCCCCAAAACCCCGCCTGCCCTGTTGAACTGACGTGAGCGCCAGCAGCTACACCTCCGAACACATCACGGTCCTCGAAGGGCTGGAACCGGTCCGCAAGCGGCCCGGCATGTACATCGGCGGGACGGACAGCAAGGGCTACCACCATCTCCTGTGGGAGATCGTCGACAACTCCGTCGACGAGGTGATCAACGGCTACGGCACCCGCATCGAGGTGACGCTGCACGCCGACGGCAAGTCGGTCACCGTCGACGACGACGGGCGCGGCATCCCGGTCGACCTCAAGAAGGAGTACAAGAAGTCGGCGCTGGAGCTGGTGCTCACCACCCTGCACGCCGGCGGCAAGTTCTCGGGCGCGCAGTACCAGTTCTCGGGCGGCCTGCACGGCGTCGGTTCGTCGGTGGTGAACGCGCTGTCCGAAGAGCTGACGGCGCGGGTGCGCCGGGACGCGGGGCTCTGGGAGCAGACGTACCAGCGCGGCAAGGCGGTCAGCAAGCTGCGCAAGGTCGGCGCCGCGCGCGGCACGGGCACCGCCATCACCTTCCGCCCCGATCCGGAGATCTTCGGCAGCCAGGAGTTCTCGGCCGAGACCATCCGGTTCCGCCTGGACGCCAAGGCCTTCCTGCACAAGGGCCTGAGCATCGTCTTCAAGGACGAGAAGGCGGGCACCACCGAGACCTTCAAGCACGAAGGCGGCATCGCCGACTTCCTGGCCAAGGTGGTCGCCGATCGCGGCAAGCCGCCGACGGCGCCCCAGGTGTTCTACTTCGCGTCGGCCGAGCGCGGCTCCGCCTCGCGCGGCGGCGCCGGGGCGGCGGCCTCGGGAGCTGCGCGGACCGACGACCGAGCCGGTGATTCGGCGTTCCGCATCGAGGCGGCGCTGCAGTGGACGGAGTCGCACGAAGAGACGATTCGTTCGTACGTGAACGCCATCCCCACCACGGCGGGCGGCACGCACGAGCAGGGGTTCCGTTCGGCCATCGTCAAGGCGGTGCGCTCGTTCATGGAGACCGCCAACCTGGCGCCCAAGGGGGTGACCATCACCGCCGAGGACGTGCGCGAGGGGCTGGTGGGCGTCCTGTCGCTCTACATGCAGGAGCCTCAGTTCCAGGGGCAGACCAAGGAACGGCTGGGCAGCCCGGAGGCGCAGGCCCAGGTCGACGGCGCGGTGCGCCCGGCCCTCGAGCGTTTCCTGCTGGAGAACAAGACGGCCGGCGCCGCCATCGTCGAGCGGATCGCGCTGGCCGCCAAGGCGCGCGAGGCCTCGCGGGCGGCGGCGCAAGCGGTGTCGCGCAAGACGGCGGTCTCGCACCGGCTGAACCTGCCGGGCAAGCTGGCCGACTGCGCCTCCACCGACCCCGCCAAGAGCGAGCTGTTCATCGTCGAGGGCGATTCGGCCGGCGGCTCCGCCAAGCAGGGGCGCGAGCGCAAGACGCAGGCGATCCTCCCGCTGCGCGGCAAGGTCCTGAACGCGGAGCAGGCCTCGCTGCAGAAGGTCCTGTCCAACAAAGAGCTGCAGGACGTGGTCTCGGCGCTGGGGTGCAGCGTGGGCGAGGACTTCAAGATCGAGCGCCTGCGCTACCACAAGATCATCCTGCTGATGGACGCCGACTCCGACGGCCATCACATCGCGACGCTGCTGCTGACGTTCTTCTACCGCCACCTGCAGCCGCTGATCGCCGGCGGCTTCGTCTACCTGGCCCAACCGCCGCTTTACCGGATCGATTACGGCAAGGAGACCTACTGGGCGCTGGACGACGCGGACCGCGAGCGGATCGTGGCCGGGCTGCCCAAGAACGCCAAGCCCGACATCATGCGGTTCAAGGGCCTCGGCGAGATGCAGCCCGAGGAGCTGCGGCGCACCACGCTGGATCCGGCGTCGCGGCGCCTGCTGCGCGTCACCATCGAAGACGTCGCCGAGACCGACAGGGTGCTGGGCGAGCTGATGGGCAAGGACGTCGAGGCGCGCTTCAAGTTCATCATGGACCGCGCCGCCGAAGCCGACCTGGATCTCTGACGCGGAAGGGCGGCGCCGGCTCAGGAAAGCCGCCGCGGCGCCGATGATGGGGTCGGAGAACCATGCACACGCGGGTCGAGCCCCATCTTGGAGCGGTCGCCGCTCGCCGCCTCGAGGCGCGGCGCATCGTCACCCATTTCCAGCCGATCTTTTCGGTGCGGCGGCGCCTGGTGGTGGGCCTGGAGGCCCTGTCTCGCGGCGTGGATCTGGGCGGCGAGCTGATCGCGCCGGCCTCGCTGTTCAAGTCGGCGCTGGCTGAGGGGCGGTCGGAGGCGGTCGAATCGGCCTGCCGCGAGAGCGCGGTGCGGACCTTCGCCCAGCTGCCGGCGCGTCTCGACGACGTGCTCTTGTTCCTGAACCTGGACGTGGCGGCCTCCGCCAGCCCCGACGCCGCCGCCGCCGAGCTGCAGGCGCTGGTCTACGGCGCGGGCCTGCAGCCCTGCCAGGTGGCGGTCGAGTTCCTGGAGGCGCGCTTCGACGATCCCTCGCAATTCGCGGCGCTGGCGGCGGCGCTGCGGCGCCTGGGGTTCCTGATGGCGCTGGACGACGTCGGCGCCGGCCACTCGAACCTGGATCGCATCCCGCTGTTTCGCCCCGACATCCTCAAGATCGATCGCAGCCTGGTCGCCGACGTGCACAGCGATTTTTACAAGCAGGAGACGCTGAAGAGCCTGGTCGGCCTCAGCCGGCGCATCGGGGCGCTGGTGATCGCCGAAGGGATCGAGACCGAGGCCGAAGCCGTGACGGTGCTGGAGCTGGGGTGCGATCTGCTGCAGGGCTATTTCCTGGCCAAGCCGCAGCCGGCGGAGGCGTTTTCGGCCGCGGCGGCGGGGCCGCACGGGATGAGCGTCGTCGACACGCTGGCCCGCTCGTTCCGGAGCCGCATGGTGGGCGAGATCCACGACCGGCGCCAGGCGTACCGGCGCTTGAACGGCCTCCTCGGCCGCGTGCTGGGCGAGCTGACCGGCCGCAGCCAGGCCGAGCTGCACGAGGTGCTGGCGCGCGCCGTCGACGAGGACCCGCGCATCGAGTGTCTCTACGTGCTCGACGCCGCCGGCCTGCAGATCACCGAGACCATCTGCAACGAGGCGATGGCCCGGCGCCCGGGCGGCGCGATGTTCCGGCCCGCGCCGCTCGGCACCGATCACTCGCTGAAGGAATACTTCTACGTGCTGGTCGACGTCGAGCTGCCGCGCTACACGACCGACCCGTACGTGTCGCTGGCCAGCGGTCACCTGTGCCGGACCATCAGCACCTGCTTTCAGGACGGGGCCGACGGGTGCACCTACGTCCTTTGCGCCGACGTCCGCGCCTGACGCGGGCCTGACCTACTTCAGCGTGGCGCCGACGTAGACGAAGGCCGCGCCCAGCGCCAGCGCCATCCCGACCAGGATCAGCGGCGACAGGCGCACCTCGATCACGAACGGCCGCCGCAGCCACTGCCACAGCGACGGCAGCCGCGGCTCGGACACCCGGGTCATCACGCGGGCCACCAGGTTGGGCGGCGGATCCACGTCGCCCAGCGCCGCCAGATCGGCCAGCCGGCCCGGCTCCTGGGCCTGGGGGTCGGCGGTCACGACGTCACCCCCACGCGTTCCACCAGATTGCGCAGCATGGCCCGCCCGCGCACGACGCGAATCTTGAGGGTCGTGATGGGCAGCCGCAAGATGGCGCGGATCTCGTCGTACGACAGGTCCTCGGCGTCGCGCAGGATCAGCACCTCGCGATACTTCGTCGGCAGCTTCAGCAAGGCGGCGCCGAGGTGCGCCCGCCGCTCACCGTGCGAGGCGTTGGTCTCGGGCGTGGGCGGGTCGTAAGCGAATGCCGCTTCGTCGCCCGGCACGTCGCGTTCGAGCGGCTCCTCGGTGCGGCGCTTGGATTTGAGCACGTCCTTCGACCGGTTGACCGCGATGCGCAACAGCCAGGTCGAGAACGCGCGCGGGCGTCCCTCGGGGCGGAAGCGCTCGAGCGCGTTGAACGCGTCGACGAAGGCCTGCTGGGCGATGTCCTCCGCGTCGGCGCGGCTGCCCAGCATCCGGAGGGCGACCGCGAACACCAGCCGCTGGTAGCGGTGCACGAGCGGCCGGAAGGCTTCCACGTCGCCGGCCAGGCAGCGCGCGATGAGCCGGCTTTCTTCCTGGTCGCGCGTCTGCACGACCGGCGCCGGGGTGGCGCCCGCCGTCGCGATGGCCCGCGCCACCATGGCGCCGCTTTCGTCCGGATCCAGCGCGATGGCGCCCGATGCGGACGGTCCGGAGGGGTCGGCGTGCCGCACGCCCGGAGATTACCGCGATTGTGGGCCGGGCGAAGCTATACTTTTCGACGCGATGCGGGGGCCGGCGCGCTGGCTGTGGCTCGTATTCGGGGGCCTGCTTCTGGGAGGCCGGACGTCGGCGGCGCCGGATCTCTGGCGCGCGGCCGCGGCGGAGCCCGAGTCGCGCGGCGCCCAAGGGTGGGTTCGGGCTGGCGATGCCCGCGCGGGCCAGGCGCGATACGCCGCGGCGGCCGCCGCCTACCTGGCCGCCATCGCGGCCGGCGCGACGGCGCCCGGGCTCTCCACCCGCCTCGGCGACGTGCTGATGGCGGAGGGCGAGCTGGCGGCGGCGGAGGCGGCCTATCGCGAGGCGATCGCCGGCGCCGTCGAGGGGCCGCCGCCCACCGAGCGGGAGGCGCCGCACCTGGACGATCCGCACGGCCGCGCCCAGGAGGCGGCGCTGGCGTGCTTCGGGCTGGCGGCGGCGCTGGACCGGGCGGGGCAGGGCGGGCCCGCGCGCCAGACGATCCGCGAGGCGCTGGCGGCCGATCCGACGGCGGCGGTGCTGGAGGTGGCGGCGCTGCCCGGGTCGGAGGTGCGCATCGTGCCGGAGGTGGACGTCTTCTATCGCCTGGGGCTGGCGCGAATCGCCAGCGGCCGTCGCATGGACGCGATCGCCGCGTTCCGCGAGTATCTGGAACGGGCGCCGGACAGCCGGTGGGCGCCGGCGGCCCAGGCGCACGTCGCCGAGCTGGAATCGCCTGGCGGCCGCCGGCCGGCGCGCCCGTCGGGAAGGGGCCTGCGGCTGCTGGCCGCCGCGACGGTGCTGTCGACCGGCGGGACGCCGGCGCCGCTGATCGACGCCGCCTGGCGCGGGCAGGCCGCGCTCCTCGACGAATGCCTCGACGAGGCCGCCGGTCTGATCCGGCCGGGCGCGCCGCTGCGGCTCGCCATCGAGATGGAGATCGACGGACGGGGGCGCGTGGTCGCGGCGGTGGCCAAGGTGCCGGCCACGAACGGCGAATCCCTGGCGCGCTGCCTGGAAAACGCCGTCCGGACCGGCCTGCGCCTGCCCGTCCCGTCGAAGACGACGCGATCGACCCGCGCCCGGACCGAGCTCTTGATCGGCTCGCCCCGGGAACGCTGACCGCGTTTCCAGCCGGTCCCGCCGCGACAGAGCCGGGTCCAGCCGAGGTCCGTCACCAGTCCTCGCCGGCGCCGGGCCCATCCCCGCTCGGTCAGGGTCGTCGGGCGAACCCCGGTTCCGTCAAGGGTCGTCGCCCGGAATCCTGGGCCTCCTCCGGCACCCCCTAGCCGGGCGCGCGCGGGGCGGGTTATAGGTGGGGAGGTGCGGAGCGCACGGCCCCGATACATCGCGGTGGAAGGCCCGATCGGCGCCGGCAAGTCCAGCCTGGCGGACATCCTGGGCGAGGCGCTGTCGGCGCGGGTCATTCGCGAGAGTCCGGAAGAAAACCCGTTTTTGGGGCCGTTCTACAAGGACCGCCGGCGGCACGCGATGTCGGCGCAGCTCTTCTTCTTGCTGCAGCGCTACGCGCAACAGGGCGAGCTGGCGCAGGGCGATCTGTTTTCGCGCGGCGGCGTGGTCTCCGACTACCTGTTCGCGAAGGACCGCCTGTTCGCGACGCTGAACCTGTCCGACGACGAGCTGGCGCTCTACGATCGCATCTATCAGATGTTGAAGCTGCGCACGGTGACGCCCGATCTGGTCGTTTACCTGCAGGCGCGGACCGACGTCCTCCTCGACCGAATCCGCAAGCGCGGCCGCTCCGAAGAGCGCCCCATCCGGGCCGAATACGTCGAAGAGGTCGCGCGCGCCTATGCGCAGTTCTTCTTCTCGTACGACGAGGGTCCGTTGCTGGTGGTCAACGCGTCGGACATCGACTTCGTCAACGACCTGGAACACCGGCGCGAGCTCCTGGAAGTCATCGACAAGGCCCGGGTCGGCGTCAATCACTGGAGCCGCGGATAGACTTCCAGTAACATGCCCCGACTGGACAGGATCCCGGTCGGGGTCCTGAACGTCCCGCGCGGGCGCCGCCGGTGGCACTCGGCTCGCCGGCGCGCTCCCACCTCGACAGGATGGGCCTCATGAATCGACTCGCTTGGGCCGGATGGTTGGTGCTGGCCGTTGCCTGCAGTTCTTCAAAGAGCGGCACCGCCGGCTCGTCGCAGTCGGTGCTGGAGCGCAACAATCACCCCAGCCGCGACGGCGTGTTCGTCCAGCCCAAGCTGACGAAGGCCGCCGCCGCGACGCTGGCCCTCGAGACCGGCTTCAAGGCCACGTTCACCGGGAACGTCTGGGCCTCGCCGCTCTATTTCGAGCGCGGCCCCAAGGGCAAAGGGCTCTTCTTCGCGGTCACCACCGGCAACGACGTGTTCGCGCTGGACGAGACGACGGGCGCGACCGTCTGGACGCACAACATCGGCAGCTCGCCCACCGCCAACGGCGTGAGCTGCGGAAACATCCACCCGCTCGGCATCATCAGCACGCCCGTCATCGACGCCGGCAAGGGCGTCATCTACGTGGCGGGCGCCGTCGGCACCACGTCGATCGGCGACCACCAGGTGCATGCGCTGTCGGTCGACGACGGCGCCGAGCAGGCCGGCTGGCCGGTGTCGGTGAACCTGTCGTCGGGCGGGACGACCTTCACGCCGCCCCCGCAAAACCAGCGCAGCGCGCTGTCGCTGGTGGCGGGCAAGTTGTACGTCGCCTACGGGGGCCACGTCGGTGATTGCGGCCCGTACCACGGCTGGGTGGTGGCCATCGACACCAGCGATCCCACCAAGATGGGCGGCTGGGCGACCGGCGGGCAGGGCGAGGGCATCTGGGCGGCGGGCGGGATGGCCTCCGACGGGAACGGCGTGTTCGCGCTGACCGGCAACAACACCGCCGGCGCGACCACGCACCTCGACGCCGAGGAGGCGGTCCGCATCACCGGCATGGGAACCAAGGCCGATGCCTTTTACCCGACCAGCTGGAAGTCGATGGACGACGGCGACGCGGATCTGGGGGCCAGCAACCCGGTCTATTTCGAGCTACCGGGCGCGACCCCGTCGAAGATCCTGGCGGTGGTGTCGAAGGACGGCAACCTTTACCTGCTGGACGCCGCGCACCTCGGCGGAATGGGCGGGCAGAAGGTCGCGTTCCCGGTGGCGAGCGGCGCGATGTCGGTTCACACGGCGGTGGCGACCTACACGACGGCCAACGGGCGCTACGTCGTGTTCGGGACTGACACCGGCGCCATGTGCCCGGGCGGGGGCGGCAAGTCGATCGTGTCCGTGCTGATCCCGGCCGGAGCGCCCCCCGCCCCCAGCGTCGCCTGGTGCGCGCCGCTGTCCGGTCCCGTGACGGGACCGATCTCCACCACGACGGACGGCACGCACGACGTGGTCGTCTGGTACATGAACAACGGCAAGCTGAACGGCGTCGACGGCGACGCGGGCACCGCCATTTTTGCGAGCAGCGGCAGTTGCCCCGGTGTCAGGCAATGGACGTCGCCGATTGCCGTGAACGGGCGAATCATCGTTGCCGGAGATGGCAATCTTTGCGCCTGGTCACCCCCCTGAACCGGCGTTAAAGTCCCGCATCTTGCGCGCGCCGCGCGCTCTGCCACGGCCGAGCTGGCCGTAGGGAAAGGCTAATCCATGACTTCGCGATCCCTCTCGCGCATCCTGACGGGCCTGCTGCTTGTTCCCCTGGCTTGTTCCAGCGGTGGATCCTCCGGCAGCGGAACGGGCGGTTCCAGCGGGACCGGCACGGGCGGCAGCAATCCGACCGGGACGGGCGGCAGTACCGCGACGGGGACGGGCGGCGGCGGGACCGGCACCGGCGGCAAGTCGACCGGCACGGGCGGCAGCGGGGCTGGCAGCGGCGGAGCCGTCGTCGCCGGTACCGGGGGCAGCGCTGGTAATCGCGGCGGTGGCGGTTCGGGTTCGGCCGGGCGAAGTTCGGGCGGGACGACCGGCAGCGGCGGCAGCGCCACGACTGGGAACGGTGGGACCACCGGCGGGAGCACTGATCAGTCGGTCCTTGAGCGCAA
>JAICYS010000465.1 GCA_025934105.1 Myxococcota bacterium
GCCGCCGCCCCGGCCGCCCGTCGTGCCGCCCGAACCCGCGGCCATTCCGCCCGACCCGCCGCCCGAGCCGCCGGTGGGCCCGGACGCGGTGGGTGATCCGCACCCGCCCAGGAGTAACGCGGCCACGAACAACGTAGCGCGCGCGCCGCGGCACAGAGCTGAGTCCATTCCTCCGTAACTGTCGGACCGGACTGAATTTGCAGAAATTTCTTCGGCCTCAGTGGGTGCCGAGGAGCACCCTCCAGAACGCCGCCGTGGCGGCGGCGCCGTTGCACCCCGTCACCAGCCACCCGCCGCCGGTCCCGGAGGCCACCGTGAGATCGGGCCCGTTGCCCGCGCCGGCGTCGACGGAGAAGGTCGGGGAGACGCGCTCGACCGCCGTGGCGAACGCCGGAAGCCCGGCCGCGAGGACCGCGACCTGGTCGGACGCCGGCGACCACTGCCACAGGTTGGGCTGCTTGGCCGCGATCCAGGCGCCGAGCGGGTTGTTGGGCAGCCGGGACAGGTCCGAGGTCTGCACGTCCTTCAGCTGGTCGTACCAGGCGCTGACCTGCACGTACTGGAATCTCGAGGTCACGATGACGTCGGCCCAGGGATCGCCGTCGCCGTTCGGGCTGCTCATCACGGCGCCGGTGTCCGTGACGCTTCCCAGCGACGAGACGACGACCACCCGTTCGGCCACCGTCGGATCGACCAGGTAGGCGTCCGCGACGTCGGTGAGAGCGCCGCCGGTCGCGATCACCACCGGCCGATAGGGCAGCGCGTACTTCTTCGAGACGTCGATGATCAGCCGCGCGCCCTCGGACCGATTCGGCTGCGTGTCCTCGATGGCGCCGCTGGCCGGCATGACCAGCGGCGCCCCGAGGCTGGTGGTGGGATCCGGCGGGATCCGCAGGCCGCTGTTTCGGGCGGCTTCCAGCAGATCGCGATAGCCGTTCACGTTCGTCTGGATGTCCGACCAGGCAGAGTTCTTGTCGACGATGATCCCGACCAGCGGCGACCCGCCGCCGTTCGCCAGCAGGACGGCGTACTCCCCGAACCAGTTGTCGTAGGCGCCGTCGTTCATGACGATGAGCGCGTTGCGCTGGTCGACCGGCAAAAGGCCGTACGGGTTGTCGTGACCGGCGTCGAGGGTGCTGGTACAGGCGCCGCCGACCAGGGCCGCCGCGAGCGCGATGAGACAGCGCCGCTTGCCCACGGTCACTCCCAGGAGCGTCGGACGGCGGCTTGCAATCGGGCCAGCAGGACGCTGCGTGGAAAGCGCCGCACGAACGCGTCGAGCGCGCTCCGTGCCTCGTCGCCGCGGCCGGTGCCCACCAGCGACCGCACCCGCAGCGCCTCGCGTTCCTCGGCCAGGCGCCCGGTCGGGAAGCGGCGCGCGTGTTCGGCCACCAGCCCCAGCGCGTTCGAAAAATCGTGTCGCCCGTAGGCGGACTGCGCCCGCTGCAAGAGCTGCAGCTCGGCCGCGTACGATTCGTGGGGCGAGATGGCGCGATGCGCGCGCGTCAGCCGGGAGCGCGCCCGCGGCGGCGGGTCGGCCGCGACCGCGAACGCCGGAGCCCGCGCGGGCTGGGTCCGTCGAGCCGGTGGCGCGTCGACCGCTTCCGCCTCGACGGCGGGCGCGCGCGCGTGCAGCGCGACGGCGGCGCCCGCGCCGGCGGACGCCAGAAGCAGCGCCGCCGCCACCGCGATCCGCACGCC
>JAICYS010000033.1 GCA_025934105.1 Myxococcota bacterium
ATCGGCGTGGTGGTGATCGACGGCGGCAAGCGCCATGAGAAGGGCGAATACCTGGGCGTCGGGACCAACAACATCGCCGAGCTGACCGCCATCGAGCGCGGCATCGACCTGGCCAACGGAGGCGGCGCCGAAGGCCGGCGCCTGCGCGTCCGCCGGCGCCAGCCCGGCTTCGGGCGGGTAAATCGTGGTCCGCTTGCATCCGGCGGCGGCCACCAACACCGACACGATCAACAAACGCGCATAAGCCACGCGCGGATTTTAACACTTCGCGAAGCTTCGCCGCCGCGCGCCAGATTTGGTCGTTAGCGCGTCGTTAGCGCCGCCCGGCGATGGCGTTTCGGGCCAGCACGTCGCACCGTTCGTTCAAGGGTACGCCGGCGTGGCCCGCCACCTTCACGAACTCGGTGTCGAGCGGCGCCAGGCGCCGTTTGATCTTCGCGATCAGCTCCTGGTTGGCCTTGGCCTTCCAGCCCTTCGACAGGACGCCGATCACGTAGCTGGAGTCGGTGTAGATGCGCAGCCGCTTGTCGGCCGCCGCCGCGCCGACCAGGTCGATGCCCCGCTCGATGGCGGTCAGCTCGGCGATGTTGTTGGTGCCGATGCCCAGGTACTCACCCTTTTCCTTGCGCTGAGGTCCGTCGACGACGACCACGCCGATGCCCATCGGCCCGGGATTCCCCGAGCAGGCCCCGTCCGTCCAGATCTCGACGGCCGCCGTGCCGGGCACCAGCCGGGCGCGCTTGGCGGGCGCCGGGTCCGCCGCCGGTGCCGGCCCGGCGGGCACCAGGCCCCCGTCGGGGATCAGGTTGGTCGGGTGGGGGCGGTAGCTCTTGGCGTCGGATTCGCGATACTTCATCTCGGCGCGGCCAGCAGGGTCCAGGACGGGGCGTCCGGATTCGTCGGTGCGCACGTAAACGATCTCTCCTTTGAAGCGCATGCGAGACCAAAACATCCGGGGCACTATGAACCGAACGCGAGTTTTCTGGCCAGGGGTGATCGCCGCTCTGGCGTCGCTGGCGGCTTGTCGGGGCGGCTGTCATCGGGAGGGCGACCGCGCCGCCACCGTCGAGGGGCGGCTGGCGCTGTTTCCCGCCGCCACGCGCATCGTGGCCGCCGTCGACGTCGCCAAGCTGCGGGCCAGCCCGGCCGCCGCCAAGCTGGCCGCGCAGGCCAAGCAGAACGCCGGCGACCAGCACGAGATCGAGGAGTTCGCCAAGCGCACCGGCTTCGATCCGCTGCGGCAGTTGAACAGCGTGACGGTGGCGTTCCCCGAAGAGGCGCGCGTCCACGGCGAGCTGGGGCTGGTGCTGCGGGCCGACCACCTGGACCAGGCGCGGCTGGTCGCCTACGTGCGCGACCAGCTGCAAAAGAGCGGCGACGATTTGGCGGCCACCGCGCACGGGCGCCTCACGCTCTGGTCGTCGCGGCGCGATCCCGACCTGGTGGGATTCTTCCTGGACGACCAGACCTTCGTTCTGGGCGCGGGCGGGTGGGGGCTGAAGATGGCCGACCTGGCCGAGACGGCGCGGCCGGGCGACAGCGCCGCCACCGACCTGGACCTGGTCAACCTGGTCGAGCACGCCGCCCACGATCACGACATCTGGGCGGCCGCCATCGTGCCCGAGGCGACGCGCAAGTCGCTGTCGGCCGACCCGAAGTTCGCCGGCGCGGCCAGCGTGCAGACGCTCTCGGCGGGACTGAACCTGGGGCGAGGGCTCGAGGCGGTGCTGCACGCCGATCTCACCAGCGCCGCGGAGGCGCGCGCGCTGGCCGACCGGGTGACCTCCGCGCTGCGCGACGCCAAGAAGAACCCCGAGGTCTTGATGCTGGGTCTGGGCCCGTATCTGGACGGCGTGTCGGCCGGCGCGGCCGAGCGCAGCTTCGAGCTGCATGCCGGCCTCAACGAGTCCGCGTTCGACGACCTGCTGGCGCGCCTCGGCGGGCTCATGGCGCTGGCGCGCGGCGGCGGCTCGGCGTTCAGCCGGTAGCCGGGGCCGGGCTCGACCTCTCGCGTCGCCGTTTCGGCCATCGGTGCTTCAGCCCATGCGACGCGCGGCCCCGCCGGCAAATCGGGCGTGGCACACTAGGGATGCCTTGTTTGCCGACGATCTCAGGCGCTGGGCCGACTCCGTCGCGGCGCCGGCCCAGTCCTTCACCTACGGCACCGTCGTCGAAGCGGGGCGCACCTACCCGCTGGTCGGGTTGCGCCTGCCGGGCGCCAACCCGGTGCTGGTGACGGCGGGCTTTCACGGCGACGAAAAGGCCGGGCCGCGCACGCTGCTGGATCACACCGCCGAGATCGTCGCCTACGCCGCGCAGCGGGGCGTCGGGCTGACCCTGTTCCCCTCCGTGAACCCCTCGGGATTCGAGGACCACACGCGCTACAACGCCTCGGGCGAGCATCCCAACAACGACTTTCTCCGCTACGAGGTCCAGCCGGGGATCTGGCGCGGCGAGCTCTACGGCGACCAGCGGTTCCTGCGCATCGCGCCGGCGGTCGACGGGCTGCCGAAGGAGACCGCCGCGCTGGCGCGGGCCCTGGACGCCGAGCCGCTCCCCACCGCGGCGCTGGATCTGCACCAGGACAACTTCATCCACGGTGCTTTCTTTTACGCGTATGTGTTCGGCGACGCCGCCGCCTACCGGCCGCTGACGGCGCGGTCGGGCGCGCTGGTGCCGGTGTTGCGCAGCAGCATCGTCGACTCGGGCCACGAGCCGGGCAGCGACGTGCGCGCCGACGGCGAGGGGTTCATCGTCTGCCACGACGGCAGCATCACCGACCGATTCCACCGCGCCGGCGTCCCCTACACGGCCGCCATCGAGACGACCACCGAGACGCCCGCCGCCCTGTCCGACGAAATCAACCTGATCTGGATCCGCGGGTTCATCGACTTGGCGGCCGGGTTTCTGGCCCCCGCGCGGGCCCCCTAGGCAAACCGGCCGGTTTGGGGTAAATACCCGCCCTTCGATAGGGAATCACCGGGAGAACCTCTGCACATGTCCGCGGCTTTGAAGAAGAGCCCGCTCACGCGGGTGAAAGACGAGTTCGGTGGCAAGGACAAGCTGGTCGACAAGATCGTCGGTGTCCTCGACGCCGGCGACGAGAGCAAGGACGACCTGCGCAAGCGCCTGCTGGGCGTGGCCAACAGCAAGCTGATCCGGCTGCATACGGTGGCGACGCGCACCAAGTCGGCCGGCGGCCACGAAAAGCTGGTCGCCTCGACGGCCGACCGGCTGAACCGCGGCAAGGACAAGGATTACGTCAACAAGCTGGACGGGTACTCGGACGCCAAGCTGCTCGACATCCTGTCCGTCGCGGAGCGCAAAGCCACTGCGAACGCCGCGGCGGCGGCCAAGCCGGGTGCCGCGGCCGCCAAGGCCAAGGCCAAGGCGGAAAAGCCGGCCAAGGCCGACAAGCCGGCCAAGGCGGCCAAGCCCGCCGCCAAGGCTGCCGCGAAGAAGGGCTGATCCGGACGCCGCCGTGCTGTTGGGCCGGGTCGTGGGTCGGCTCTGGGCGGCGCGGCAGGCGGACAGCCTGGGCGGACGGAAGCTGTTGCTGGTCCGCCCCGAGACCGCTTCGGGCGGCGCGGCCGGGCGTCTGGTCGTCGCCGTCGACGGATTGGACGCCGGACCGGGCGACCGGGTGATCGTCGCTCACGGCAGCCGCGTGCGCGATCTGACGGTCGGCCCCGACGTGGCCGACAAGGACGTCGTCATCGGAATCGTCGACGGGGTGGAGCTGGCCCGGTGATCCTGGGGCGCGTCGTCGGTCAGGTCTGGGCCACCCGGCGCGATCCGCGCCTGGCGCGCGCCAAGCTGCTGCTGGTCCGGCCGCACGGGGTGTACGAGCCGTCGCTCGGCACGCGGCACCTGGTCGCCACCGACGAGGTCGATGCCGGCGTGGGCGACGAGGTGGTGGTCTGCCTGGGAATGCCGGCGCGCCTGTCGCTGGGCAGCAACGACACCCCGGTCGACGCCGCCATCTTGGGGGTGGTCGACCGCGTCCAGCTCGATGACAGCCGGTTGAGCGTCGCCGGCGCCGCCCCGGGGATCCGCCGGCCGCTGACCGCCGCCGTCGTTTCGGAGGTGCGCCGATGATGCGCGGGACGGTGCTGGGCGAGGTCTGGGCGGCGCGGCACGCGCGCGGGCTCGACGGGCGCAAGTTGGTGCTGGTCGCGGCGCGCGACGCGCAGGGCGCGGCGACGGGGCGCGTGGTGGTCGCCGTCGACACGCTGGACGCGCGCAGCGGCGAGGACGTGACCGTCGCGTTCGGTTCGGGGGCGCGCAACGTGCTGCGCCCGGGCGCCGAGAATCGCGACCTTCTGTGTGACGCCGCGGTGGCGGCCATCGTCGAGGGGGCGGACTGATGTTCCTGGGCCGGGTGGCGGGATCGGTTTGGTCGACGGTCAAGTGGCCCGAAGCGCGCGGCCTGAAGCTGCTGCTGGTGCGGCCGTATCGGCTGGGCGACCTCGCGCCCGGGGTCATGAAGCCCGGCGCCGAGGCGTCGGAGCCCACCGATGACCTGGTGGTCTGCGCCGACACGCTGGACGCCGGCCCCGGCGACGACGTGCTGGTGGCCTTCGGTCACGCGGCGCGCGTGGCGGTCAGCGAGAAGCTGCCGCCCGGGACGAAGCCGAACGTGCCGATCGACGCGGCCGTGGTCGCGGTCGTCGATCGGGTCGAGGTCGACCCTGAAGCCGTTTGACGAGCGCGAGCTGCGGCGGCTGGTCGCCGAGATCACGCGCGAGGTGACCGGCGAGGCGGCGCGCGTGGTGGCTGGCCCCCAATCGCCGGCCCGGCCCGACGCCGCGCTCTGCGCCGCCTGCGCCGAGGCGGATCGCCGCCGCGGTCAGCGGGCGGTCGTGACGACGACCGGCAAGAACCGGCGCGGCATCGTCGCGAACATCGCCCAGGCCATCGCGGCGGCCGGCGGCGACATCGTCGACATCGCCCAGACCCTGGCCGGCGACTTCTTCACCATGATCATCGTCGTCGACACCAGCGCGCTGGAGATCTCCTTCGCCGAGTTCAAGACCAAGCTGGTGGCCGCGGTCGAGGCGCTCGGCGCCCACTGCCTGGTCATGCACGAAGAGATCGTGAACGCGCTCCAGCGCGTCTGACCATGCCGTTCACGTCGCCGTCCGGTTGACCCGACGGCGCGGCCCGCGGGCGTCGCCCCCGACGGGCGGCCGCCTCGACGCACGGGGCGCGCCCGCCGGCCTGGCGGCACGATTCGCCTCACCCCGCCCCGCGCCTGGCGTATAAGTCTCGCGTGCCCACGCGGTTCGACGCCTCCGAGGTGCGCGAAGTCCTGCGCATGATCGAGAGCGAGAGCCTGGACGTCCGGGCGGTCACCATGGGCGTGTCGCTGCGGGACACCGCGGCCGAGACGCTGGAGCGCACCGCGACCCGCATCTACGACAAGCTCATGCGGGCGGCCGAGCGGCTGGTCCCGACCACCGCGGCCGTTCAGGCCGACTTCGCCGTCCCCATCACGACGACCCGTCTGTCGGTGACGCCGATGGCGCTGGTGACGGAGGCGACCCGCGCGCCGCGCGTGACCGACGCCGCCCGCGCCATGGACCGTGCCGCCGGTGAGCTGGGCGTCGACTACATCGGCGGTTTTTCGGCGCTGGTCGAAAAGGGGATGACGGGCGGGGATCGCGCGTTGCTCGAGTCCATCCCCGAGGCGCTGGGATCCACCACCCGCGTCTGCTCGTCGGTCAACGTGGCCAGCACCCGGGCCGGCATCAACGGCGACGCCGTGCTGCAGATGGGGCGGATCGTGAAGGCCACCGCCGAGGCCACCGCCAAGGCCGGCGGCATCGGCTGCGCCCGGCTGGTCACCTTCGCCAACATCCCCGACGACAACCCGTTCGTGGCCGGCGCCCTGCACGGTGTCGGCGAGGGCGAGTGCGTTGTGAACGTCGGCTGCTCGGGGCCCGGCGTGGTGCTGTCGGCGCTGAAGCGGCTGCGCGCGTCGGGCGAGACCTACGACCTGGCGGCGGTGGCCGAGACGATCAAGCGCATGGCGTTCAAGGTCACGCGCGCGGGCGAGCTGGTCGGGCGCGAGGTGGCGCGGCGAATGGGCCCGCCCGTGCGCTTCGGCGTTGTCGACCTGTCGCTGGCCCCGACGCCGGCGGTGGGCGATTCGGTCGCCGAGATCCTGGAAGAAATGGGCGTGGAAAAGGCGGGCGCCCCGGGCTCCGTCGCGGCGCTGGCGCTGCTGACCGACGCCGTGAAGAAGGGCGGGGTGATGGCCTCGTCGTCGGTGGGCGGGCTCTCGGGGGCCTTCATTCCCGTCAGCGAGGACGCCGCCATGGTGGCCGCGGCACGGGCCGGCGCGCTGACCCTGTCGGGCCTGGAGGCGATGAGCGCGGTCTGCTCGGTGGGCCTGGACATGGTGGCCGTGCCCGGCGACACGTCGGCCGAGATGCTGGCCGCCATCATCGCGGATGAAATCGCCATCGGCGTCTTCAACAACAAGGCGACCGGCGTGCGGATCATCCCCGTGCCCGGCAAGAAGGCGGGCGAGTCGGTGGTCTACGGCGGTCTGCTGGGCGAGGCTTACGTTCAGCCGGTCGGCGCTTTCGGCGCCGATCGCTTCGTGCGGCTCGGCGGCCGCATCCCGGCCCCCATTCAGGCGCTGCGCAATTGAAGACGCTCTGGCTTTTCCTGATGCTGTGGTCGGCGGCCGCTGCGGGCGCGCCGGACGCCGGTGAGCCGGCCAAGGCCGTTCCGGTCGCCGTCGCCGGATGGCGTTTCTTCTCGGGGCCGCCGCCCGCCGGCTGGGCCAACCCCGGCTTCGACGACAAGAGCTGGGGCGGGCCGGCGCCCGGGCCCTTCGTGCCGGACCGGCCGGGGCTGGTGCAAGGCGCGAAGCCGCTCACCCGCTATGCGCTGGCCAAGGGGCAGCCGCTGCTGCTGCGGGCCCACGTCCAGCCGGCGGATGCCGCACGCGTGCGGGTGCTGGACCTGCGCGTCGCCTACGGCGACGGGTTCATCGCCTACCTCGACGGCCGCGAGGTGGCACGGCGCGGGATGGCGCCGTCGGGCACGGCCGCCGAGTGGCCGCACGGGCCCGAGGTGGAACGGGTCTCCGTCCCGATCCCGGCGCCGGGGCTGCCGGCCGGCGGCAGCACGGTCGCGCTGGAGATCTTCGCCTGGCCTCTGCGCCACGTGGCGCTGCCCACCGCGCCGTCGGCGCTGCCGTCGGTGGGCGCCGCCTCTGGGGTGCGCATCGTCCGCGGGCCCTATCTGAACGCGCGGCCCAACGGCCGGGGGCAGCTGGAGATGGTCGTGCGCTGGCAGACCGACCTGCCCGCCAAGGCGAAGGTGTCGTTCGGCCGCGCCGACCGCAAGGGGCCGGTTCGCGAGCTGGCCGTCGCCGCGGCCACGGACGGCACGGCCACGCTGGACGGCCTCGCCGCGGGGGCGGCGTACTGGTACCGGCTGGACGTCGACGCCGGGGCGGGCGACGTGGCGGCCGGCGAGGGGCGGTTTGAAACGACGCCGCCGGCGCCGGCTCCGGTCCGGTTCGCCGTGTACGGCGACATGCGCTACCCGGGCCACGAGGCGCATCGGGCCGTCGTGGAAGGTCTGGTCAAGGAGGCGCCGCCCTTCGTGCTCAACACGGGCGATCTGACCGATCTCGGCAGCGAGGAGTCGAACTGGCAGAAGTACTTCGAGATCACGGCCCCGCTGGGGGCCATCGCGCCGGTCGTGCCGGCCCTCGGGAACCACGACGGAGAGCGGCGCGGGGCCGGGGCGCTCATCACCGCCGGGCTGTTCGGGCTGCCCGCCCCGAACCTGTGGACGTCGTTCGACGTCAGCGGCGTTCACTTCGTGCTGCTGTCGACCAACCAGATGACCGACCCGGCCCAGCGGGACTGGCTGCGCGACGACCTGGCGCGCGCCCGCCGCCACCACGCCCGCGCCATCTTCGCGTTCTGCCACGAGGGCCCCTGGTCGCACGGAATCCACGGCAGCTCCGACGTGATGGTGCGCGAGTACGCGCCCCTCCTGGCCGCGGCGCACGTCGACGTGCTCTTCTCCGGCCACGATCACATCTACGAGCGCGGCGTCGGCACCACCCCCGAAGGGAAGCTGGTCTACGTCGTCACGGGCGGCGGTGGGGCTCCGCTTTATCCGACCTCTTGCCGCGCGGCCTCCGGGCCGCCCCTGGTCGACACGCGCGCGCATCGCCCGTGTCCGCCCAGCGTGCTGGCGCTGACGCAGACCTACCACTACATCATGGTCGAGGTGGCCAAGTCGGGGATCACGATGTGCCCCAAGCACCCGGACGGCACGCCGGTCGAGCCCTGCATCCACCTGCCCGCGCATTGATCGCGCGCCGGCGTGCCGGGTAGCATGGGCGCGTGGCAGCTCCTTGCTTCGTGGAGCCGATCGCGCCCCGGACGGCGGACGGCCCGTACGTCATCGCCTGGAACGACCTGGCGCTGGAGGTCGACGCCCGGACCGGCGGGCGCGTCACCGCCTTACGCCTGGGCGGGCGCAACCTGCTGACCGACCCGAGCGTCGATCCCGGCAACTTCGGCTCGACCTTCTGGACCAGCCCGCAGAGCGCGTGGGGCTGGCCGCCGGTCCCCGAGATCGACCACGCCCCCTACCGCGCGTCGATCGCCGGCCGCTCGATCGTGATGCGCAGCGCGCATAGCGCCAGCCTGGGCGTGGAGGTCGAAAAGATCGTCTCCGCCGATCGCACGCGCGGCGCCATCCTGTTCGAGTACCGCATCCACAACCTGGGCCAGGCGCCGCTGCAGACGGCGCCCTGGCAGATCACGCGCGTCGCGCCCGGCGGGCTGACGTTCTATCCGTCGGGCCAAGGCAGCTATGCCCCCTCGAACCTGTCCGTCGTCGACGAGGGCGGCGCCACCTGGTTCGCGTACGACAAGTCGAAGATCACCGACCACCAGAAGCTGTTCGCCGACGGGCGCGAGGGGTGGATCGCGCACGTCGACCGGGAGGCGCTGCTGCTGAAGGTCTTCCCGGTCGTGCCGCGCGCGGCGCACGCCCCCGGCGAGGCGCAGATCGAGCTCTACGCCAACCCCGCGCACACGTACATCGAGGTCGAGGTGCAGGGCGCCTACCAGACGGTGCCGCCGGCCGCGGCCCTGGTCTGGCGGGTGGTCTGGCTGGTGCGCCACCTGCCGGCCGACCTGCCGGCGCGGGTCGGCAGCGCGGCTTTGCTGGCGCACGTCCGGGCGCTGGTGGCCGCCGACACCGCCGCAACCCTGGCCGGCTGACGTGGCGTTCGAGCCGCGCTTCGCCGTCGCGGTGGAATGGGGCGCGTGCGCCGGCGTCGCGCTGCCCGACGTCGCGCCGCCAGAGTCGGAGTGGCCGGCGGCCCTGCACGCGGGCGAGCGGGCGTTTGCGCGCGCTCTCGGCGACGCGCGCCGGGCGGCCTGGATCGGCGGGCGCCTGGCGCTGCGGGCGGCGCTGGACCTGGCCGGCCTCCCCTGCGTCGCGCCCATCTTGCCGACCGAGCGAGGGGCGCCGCGCTTGCCGGACGGCCTCACCGGATCGATCAGCCACAAAGCCGGGCTGGCGGTGGCGATCGCCGGGCCGGCCGGCCATCCGCCCATCAGCCTGGGCGTCGACCTGGAACAGCTCCGCCCGCTACGCGCCGACATCGCCGCGCGCGTCCTGACCGAGCGCGAGCGCGCCGCGCTGCCGGCGGCTGGTCCCGAACGCGAGCGGGTCGTGCTGCGCTTCTTCAGCGCCAAGGAGGCGATCTACAAGGCGCTGGATCCCTGGGTGGGGCGATACGTCGGCTTTCAGGAGGCCGAGGTGGCGTTCCATCCCGGCGGCGCCCTGTCGGCGCGGGTGGCGCTGGCGCACGGCGAGGGGCCGTTCGCGATCGAGCTGCAGGATCTCGGCCGCGAGGCCGGCGGCCATCGACAGCCGGGCGAACAGGGGCTGGCCGTCCAGGTCGGGGCCGAGCAGGTCTTGATGCTGGCCCGCGCGCGGCGGGGCTGAGGACGGCCTTTCCTGCCCGACGCCGGCCGGCGCGCCGCGGGCCGCGGTCCGGCGTCGGGCGGCGTCCCCGTTCTCGATCGGCGCGGCCAGCCGCTGCGCCGCCCGTTCGCGGCCGCGCGGCTCGGCGATCCGGCGAGCTGGCGCGCCGTCGGGGCCGCCGGTCACCGGTCGAGCGTCACCGCGAGCCGCCGGGCCCGCTTGCACATCCGCGCCGAAAGGTCGATCCCGACCGCGTCCAGTCCCAGCGCGTTGGCCACCGCCAGGACCGTGCCCCAGCCGCAGAACGGGTCGACGATCGTGCGCGTCGTGGTTTCGCCCAGCACGAACCGACAGGCGTCCGCGCAGGCCAGCACGCCCATGGCCTTCACCCCTGGCTGAAACCCGCCATCCGGCAGCACGTCGGGCGTGGCGTGGCGCAAGCTCGGCCGCAGCACGCGCGCGAACCCCAGCAGGTGCGAATAGCTGGCCCGCCCCAGCGTCAGCGTCCCGGCCGGCTTCCGGCAGACGATCTTGTGAAACAGCGCGCCCAGGCCGGCCCGTTCGGCCGCGCGCGCCACCATTGCCGCCTTGTCGATCCAGAGCCCGGCCCGCCGCACGTCGCTCTGAAAGAAGATCGCCACCCCGTCGTCCGGCACGCACTCCATGGTCAGCGCCGCCGCCTCCTCGAACCAGCGCCGCCAGCCGTCCACCCCCAGCGCCGGCAGCTCCGAGACGTCCGGCAGCGACGTCACCACGCTGGCGCCCGCCAGCCTTCCGGCCGCCCGCAACCAGGCCAGCGCGTCGGCGTGATGAACCGTCCGCGTGGGTTGGCCCGGCGGCAAGCTCACGGGCAGGTCCCGGCGGCGATTGGCGGCTGGCGCGGCAAACGAGCCTGCCCGGTTCAGCGCCGCTTCTGCTCGCGCAGCGCGCGGAACTCTTCGAAGGTCGCGCAGCGCAGGAACCGGTTGGTGCGGAGCTCGTGCGCGATGGTCGAGGTGGGCGTCTCGCCGTAGTCGTGCCCGGGGTAGACGCGCGTCTCTTCGGGCAGGCGCATCAGACGCTGCAAACTCTCCCACATCTGCGCGGTGTCGCCGCCGGTGAAATCGGTGCGCCCGCAGCCGCCCACGAACAGCAAGTCCCCCGTCACCACGAACCCCTCCGCCAGGTACGACGTGCCGCCCACCGTGTGTCCGGGCGTGACCAGCGCGCGCACGCCCCGCCGGCCGACGGCGATGTCCTGGCCGTCGACGGCGTCGGCCAGCCGGCGCCCCGGCGCGCGCACGGCGGCGGCCTCGCGCGGGCTGACGACCACCACGGCGCCGGTCTTGTCGCACAGCTCGCCGACGCCGTCGATGTGGTCGTGGTGCGTGTGCGTGATCAGCGCCAGCTTGACGGTCAGCCCGCGCTTGTTCGCCTCCTGCAGCAGGCGGTCCACCTCGAACGCCGGATCGACGACGGCCGCCTCCCGCGTCTCCGGGCAAAACAGGATCTCGCACAGGTTCTGCAACAGGCCGACCTCGATCTGGACCACCTCGGGCGCGGGCGGCAGGTTGGCGGCGTCGCCGCTGGCGCTCACTGGTTTTTCTCCCCGGCGCGCACCGAGATAGAGGCGGCACCCACGTTGTCGGCGCTGTCCCAGGCGCGCACGGTGACGGCGTGCGGGCCGGGCGGCAGCGCGGGCAGCTTCAGCGTGAAAGCCTCCACCAGGTCGTCGCAGATGCCGTCGGCCGGCGACAGCACCTGCCAGTCGCCCCCGTCGACCGCGAACTCCAGCGAGGCCAGCGGGCTCTGGTCGTCGCGCGCCCGCCCGGAGACGAACGGATACTTGGCGGTCAGGCCCAGCACCTCGGGCTTGCGGTTGTCGACCAGGATGGGCGCCGACTCCAGGCTGTCGGTCAGCACCCGATCGCGGGGTTCGGCGCGCTCGTCGCTGGCGATCACCCGCACGACATAGTTGCCGTCGGGCAGACCGTCGGTGTTCCAGTCGAAGTCGGTCCGGGTCAGCGGGTCGGGCCCGCCCAGCGGGCGCCAGACCGTCTCGTTCTGGTCGCGAAACGCCAGCCGGTAGTCCAGCTCGTCGCCGTCGGGATTGTCGACCCGCCACCGCAGCTTGATGGTCGCGTTGTGGGCGCGCGGGGTGGGCGTCGCCGCGCTGGCCGCCGTCGTTCCAGCCAGGGCGGCCGTGCCGCTGGCCGAGGCGGCCGGCGCGTCGCCGGCGGCGATCTCCAGGACCCGGGCGCGCAGGTTCTGGGGCAGGTACGCCAGCGTGACCTGCCCCAGCTTGTCGTCGGCGGCCGCGAACGTGACGCGATACTGCACGTAGCGGGCGGGCGGGCTGCCCAGGCTGCCGGCGCCGCCGTCGCTGGTGGGCCGCCCGCGTTCCAGCGCCGCGAAGGAGGACCAGGTCACGTCGGGCCGCGCCGTGTTCCCCGACCGCGTCTCGACGCCGAGGTCGTGCGAGCCCATCCAGCGAAGCTGGCCCCAGCGGGCGCGCACCTCCGCGTCGAGAATGCGCGACAGGTACGTGGCCTGCTTGGGGGCCACCGGCGCGACCCGGTACACGCCGCCCACGTCGCCGGTGCCGACCAGGAACGTCTTGCCCGTCCGCAGCAGCGTCAGCACCTGCCGCTCGGGGAGATCGATCGCCAGCGCGGCCGTCCGGTCCGGGTCGACCCGATAAACGCGCCCCTCGGTCCCGGTGCCGACGAACGCGCGGCCGTCCTCGCCCAGCGCGACCGACGTCAGGTAGCCGTCTCCGATCGAGAAGATCTGCTCCATCCGGCCGTCGCGGCCGATGCGGACCAGCGCGCCCTTGGCCTTGCGCTGGCCGGGCCGGGGCAGGCTGCCGGCCGACGCGGGCGAGCCCGACGGTGCCACGGTGATGCGCGTGCCGTGCGCGCCCTGCGCCGGCGGCGTGCTGCTGGCGGGCGTCGAGGCGGCGTGCTCGAAGTCGTTGACCGCCGCGTAAAGGTCGCCGCCCGATCGGGCCAGCGCCCGCACCTCCTGGGCGTCGAAGTCGGCCAGCGCCTCGGCGTGACCGTCCAGGCCGACCCGGAACAGGATCGCCTCTTCGGAGGTGCCGGCGAAGAAGTGGGTGGCGTCGTCCTGCAGCAGCGACACGACGTGGCGGTCGCCCGAGTCCCAGACCTCCTTGGCGTGGCCGTTGGTGTCGACGGAGAAGATCTTCCCCGGGCCGCCGGTGCCCACGTAGACGATGCCGGTCTTGGCGTCCAGCGCCAGCGCCCAGACGTGGTCGGTCCCCAGCGCGGCCAGCGGTCGGCTGTTGCCGGTCTCGGGATTGATCGCGAACAGGCGGCCGCCGGGCGTGGTGCCGGCGACCAGCGTGCCGTCGGGGCGCGCCACCAGCGCCGTGACCCAGGCGGCGTCCAGCGTCGCCACGCGTCGGGCCCGCTTCTCCTGGCCGACCACGTCGACCGCATACACGCGCCCTTCGTCGCCGGTGCCGAAGTAGGCGGTCCGCCCGTCGGGCGACAGCGTCGAGCACCAGACGAAGGCGGCGTCCAGGCCGACCGGGGTGCCCTTCAATCCTGGCACGACGGTGCCGTCGGGCAGGATCATGCTGGCCGTCGCTTCCCCCTCTTCGAAGTCGCGCGCGGTGGTCTGACGAAACGTCTTGGTCGGGGAAGCGGAGACCGTCGCCGCCAGGAGCAAGCCCAGCCCAGCAACCAGGATCCGTGGTGGGGGTCGCATTCGGGGCACCTATTGTAAAGGACGCGCCGCGTCCGCGCTGCATCCGCAGGGTGGCTACGAATGCGGCCCGCTACGGAATGCGTTCGCCCAGCACGTCGCCCTTGATGGCGACGGTCAGCTCTTGCTTGCCGCTGACGAGCTGGCGGGCGGGGAAAATCGTGCGATCGGCGATGTGGTACGCGTCGGCCCGGCGGGTCTGATTGCCGGGCCGCAACGTGTCCAGCGCCGAGTCCGGCAACCCCGAGATGAGGCGCCCGCGCAGCGACGCGCCGTCCTCCGGCGTCTGCAGCGTGACCACGATGGCGCTGGCCGAGTACGACTTGCGCAGGTTGTCGATGTAGACCGGCAGCGACTCGGCCTGCGGCACGTCCGGCTTCACCGCCGCGCCGGTCGCGACCTCGATCTTCACCGTCCGCCCGGCCAGCGTGCGCGGGATGATCACCGGGACCGTCTCGACGTACTCGGCGCCGGCGTAGGGGCGCATCGTCACGCGCAGGTCGACGGTGTCGCCGGCCTGGATATCCTGGCCCGGCAGCGACACCCCGACGATCTCGGCCACGTCGCGCCGGTACTCGACCCGCACGTCGACGTCCATGCGGTCCAGCACCACCGGCTCGAACGGGTTGAACAGCAGCTCGCCCATGGCGCGCAGGCCGCGCGACGAGGCCAGCGCGTGGCTGGAGACCCCCTCGGCCGAGAAGATCTGGTCGCGCAGCTCGAGCGGCGCGAAGCCCTTCACCCCGACCTTGGACGTGACCGTGACGACCATGTCCGTCACGTCCGGTTCCGCGTCGGCGATGGCGTTGCCGACCACCATCGAGGCCAGCATGGACGTGAGCCGCCGGTTGCGCGCCACCTCGGCGTGGAAGAGGCGGGGCTCGACGCCCGGCCCGGTCACGCGCACGTCGACCGGCAGCATCGTCGAGCGCGCGTCGAGGTCGCCGATGATGCAGGACTGCCGGTCCTGCACCAGCGTGCCGACCTCGTTCAGCGGCGACGACATCTTGAACGAGTTGGACAGGCTGGGGAGAAAGGCGTGGATCTCGGCGTCCACCAGCGGCAGGTAGACCTCGCCGATCCCGAACAGCGGATGTCCGAACGCCAGCACGTCGTTGCCGTTCAGGTAGGTGACCGTTCCGGTGGCGACGGTGCTCATGTCGCCGCGGACCAGCTCGACCCCGATGGCCGAGCCCGGCTCGACGTGGCCGGGCGCCGGTGGCCCGGGCCGGCGGCCGCCGCCGGCTTGCATCGGAACCAGACCGGTCGGGCGCAGCTCGTCCGCCAGCTCACCGATGGTGCGCGGAGTGAAGCCCGAGACCGACAGCGGGACGGAGGCCCGAATCAGGCGCGGCTCGCCGGTGACGGGCGCCGGGCCGACCGGCGGCAGGCCCAGGCCGCGCGCCAGCGCGTCGGGGCCGCCGAATCCGTCGTGGGGCGCCATCGCGCGCAGCGTGGCCGGCATCCGCGGCGTGCCGGCGTCGCCGGCGGCGAAGTATTCGTGCGAGATGCGGCGCGGGCGGCGCCGTTCGGCCAGCATCGATTCAATCGGCGTCACGCCGCCCAGCGGCTCTTTGGCGAAGCTCCATGCGTAGGCGATCGCGCCCACCAACTTGCCGTCGACGTAGACGGGGCTTCCGCTCATGCCGGCGACGATCCCGCTGTACTCGACGCGCGGATCCTCGGCGCGAATCAGGATCACGTCCTGCTTGGGCAGGAAGTTGCGCATGATCGCCACGATGCGCACCTTGAACGGCTCCGGCTTGGTGCCTTGAAATACGGTCAGCGCCTCTCCGACCATCCCCGGGCGCACGTCCGACAGCGGCATGATCGCCGGCGGCGGGGCGTTCGGCACGATCGCGTGCAAGCGAACGGGGGGACCGGCGAGAGCGGCGACCGGGAGAGCGAGGACGGTGGCGAGCGCCGTGAGCAGACCCAGACAAACGCGACGCACGAGACATTGAGCGTAGGGGGCAGAGCGAGTCACGTCAAACCGACATCGGCTTTTTCCCGAGAAAATCAATGCATTGGCAGAGCTTCGGGGCGTTGCGCCGGCAGCGGAATCGCCGCGCAACGCCCCGCAATCTCCCCGGGATGCGTGGGCGACCGGGTGGTCGCGCGTCGCACCCGGGGCGCGTCCGGACAGCGTCTTGACACCCGCCTCGAACCGTTCGCATCATCGCGCCATGAAGTCGCTTTGGATGCTCTGCGTCCTCGCCGCCGGGCTGGCGCTCGCCACCGGCTGCGGCCCCGAAAAAGAGTTCTGCCCGAACACCGGCCACAACGGCGTCTGTCCGATCTTGGGCGACGAGGCCGGTCCCCCGCCGGACATGGACTCTGGGCAGACGTCGATCTGTCCGCCGGGCAAGACCGTGGTTGCCAATCCGGACGGCAACCTGCTCGATCCACTCTGCCAGTAACGTCTTTGCATCCCCGACGGACATGAAACGGTTCAAGGCCGTCGTCATCGGGGGAACCGGCTACGGCGGCGCGGAGATGATCCGCCGCCTGCTGATTCACCCCGACGTCGAGTTGGTGCGGGTGGTGGCCGTCGACCACGTCGGCGAGCCGCTGGGCGCCGTGCACCCGCCCCTGAGCGGCCGCACCAACCTGCGCTTCGAGAACATCCCGCCCGCCGAGGCCGCGCGCGGCGCCGACGTGGCCTTGCTGGGGCTGCCGCACAAGGTGAGCGCCCACCACGCGCCCGACATCCTGAAGGCCGGCGTCCGGGTCGTCGACATGTCCGGCGACTTCCGGCTGCGCGACGCCGCCGCGTACGCGCAGTACTACGGCGCCAAGCACCCGCACCCCGAGGCGCTGGGGACGTTCGTCTACGGCCTGCCGGAATTGAACCGCGCCGCCATTCAGCAGGCCCGCGCGGTCGCGTCGCCGGGCTGCTTCGCGACGACGATCGAACTGGGCCTGTTGCCGCTGGCGCGCGCCGGAAAGCTGTCGGGCCTGGTGCAGGTGGTCGGCATCACCGGCTCGTCGGGCAGCGGCGTGGCGCCCTCGGCCGGGACGCACCACCCGGTGCGCGCGGTCAACCTGAAGCCGTACAAGGTGCTCGAGCACCAGCACACGCCGGAGATCCTCGAGACGCTGGCGTCGGCCGGCGCGCCCGACGTGCAGCTGCGGTTCGTGCCGGTCTCGGCGCCGCTGTCGCGCGGCATCCTGGTCACCAGCTTCGTCGAGTTGCCGGCCGACCTGGACGGCGAGGCGCTGGGCGCGCTGTTCGAGAGGATGTACGCCGGCGAGCCCTTCGTGCGCTTCGTGCGCGACCGGCTGCCGGAGGTGGCAGCCGTCTCCGGAAGCAACTTCGCCGAGGTCGGCTTCACGCTGGCCCCGCCGGTGGGCGACACCCGCACGGCGGCCATCGTCAGCGCCACCGACAACCTGATCAAAGGCGGCGCCGGGCAGGCCATCCAGAACATGAACCTGATGTTGGGGCTGCCCGAGACGGCGTCGCTCGAGGACCCCGGTCCGTGGCCGTAAGGGCGGCGGCAGGCAGGGCCGGCGCGAGCCGGCGCGTGAGCCGCCGGCCACCCGCCGAGGGGGCGCGCGCATGATCGTCGTCAAGCTGGGCGGCGACGTCCTGTCGGGGGCGGCGCTGGCCGCGGTGGCGGCGGACATCGGGCGGGCGCGCGCGCCCGGGCGGCGGCTGATCGTGGTGCACGGCGGCGGGCCGCAGAGCACCGAGCTGTCCCGCAAGCTGGGGATCGAGCCGCGCCTGGTCGGCGGGCGGCGCATCACCGACCAGGCGGCGCTGGACGTGGTGAAGATGGTGGTGGCCGGGCGCCTGAACGTCGACCTGGTCAGCGCGTTGCGCGGCGCGGGCGTGCCCGCCGTGGGACTGTCCGGCTCGAGCGGCCTGGTGCGCGCGCACCGGCGGCCGCCGCGGGCGGTGTCGGGCTCCGACGGTGCGCTGGTCGACTTCGGCTTGGTCGGCGACGTCGAGGGGATCGATCGCGCGCTGCTGGACGCGCTGGACGGCGCCGGCGCACTGCCGGTGGTGGCCTGCCTGGGCGGCAGCGCGGCGGGCGAGGTCCTGAACATCAACGCCGACGTGGTCGCCAGCCAGCTGGCGGCCGCGGTCGGTGCCGGCGCCCTGGTGGCCTGCACGGCCGTGGGCGGCGTTCGCCGCGACAAGGACGATCCGCGCACGCGCCTGGCGCGGCTCACCGTCGCCGAGGCGCGCGCCGCCATCGCCGCCGGCACCGTGCAGGGCGGGATGATCCCCAAGCTGGAAGAGGCGTTCGCGCCGCTGGCCGCCGGCGTGGGCGCCGTCCACATCGTCGCGCCCGGCGAGATCGCCGCGTCGCTGGCGGCGCCCGGCACGGCCGGGACGCTGCTGGTCCCCTGAATCGATTCGCGCCCGGCTGGCGGTTTTGCCCCTCGGCCATTCTGGCCGTCGATGGCGGTCCGTCCTGGGCGCGGCTTCGCCCCCGCGCGATCGAGACCGGGCCCGGATTCCCGGCGGTTGCGAGCGTCGCACGGCGCTCGCGGGGAATTTACGTCCGGGGGTGCGTTCTTTTGGCGGATGGACGCAACAAGCTTCGCGGTGGGCCGATGTACGTGAGAGAACTCGGACAATGAGCGTGGCGCCCTTCGGCCGGCGGTTGCTGGCCATCGACGGATCCTTCCCCGACGGAACGTTTTCCGTCGAGCGGCTGAGCGGCCGGGAGGGGCTCGGGGAGTGCTTCGGTTTCGACGTCACGCTGCTGAGCGATGCGCCCGACTTCGACGTGTCGACCCTCATCGGGGACACGGTCACCCTCACCGTCGATCGGGGTCGGAACGATCCCCGGTTCATCCACGGTTTCGTGACGCGCGCCGCGCTGGTCGGGACGTTCGACCGGCACGCGCGGTATGGGATCCACCTCTCCCCTTGGCTGTTCCTGCTGTCCGGCCGCGTGAACAACCGCGTGTTCCAGAACCAGAGCGTGCCGGACATCGCCAAGGCGCTGTTTCGAGAACACGGGTTCGCGGACTTCGAGGACCAGTTGTCCGGCGACTACCCGCAGCGCGAGTTCGTCGTCCAGCACCGGGAGTCCGACCTGGCCTTCGTCTCGCGGTTGCTGGAAAAGGCCGGCATCTACTACTTCTTTCGGCACGAGAAGGCGCGGCATGTGCTGGTGCTGGCCGATTCGCAGAGCGCGCACCAGGAGGTCCCCGGATCGGAGGTCATTGCCTTCCACCCGGACGGCTCACCGACCCCGGTTTCGGGCGAGACGTTCAATCAATGGGAATTCGCCATGCAGTGGCGGCCCAGCACCGTGGCCAGCAGTGATTTCGACTTCCAACGGCCACGCGCCGACCTGAGCGCGCGGGTCAACGGCCCCGACGTCTTCAAACGGGCCAACCTGGAGGTGTTCGACTTTCCGGCTGGATACACCGAACAATCGGAGGTCGACACCTACGTCCGCGGCCGGCTGGTCGCTCAGCTGGGCGATGCCGCGACCTATACGGCCGCTGGCCAAGTCCAGAGCCTGGGCGCTGGCGATCTGTTCACCCTGGCGGACTTCCCCCTCGAGGACCACAACCAGGAGTACCTGATCGTCTCCGCCTCGTTCGACGCGCAGAACAACGCGCACGACGCCGGCGCCGACGGCCAGGAGGGATATTTCCGCTCCGCCTTCACCGTGATCGACGCGGTCGATTCGTTTCGGCCGCTCATGTCGACCCCCGTCCCCCGCGTCGACGGCCCCGAGACCGCCATCGTGGTCGGCGAGGACGGGGAAGAGATCACCACCGACAAGTACGGGCGCGTGAAGGTCCAATTCCATTGGGACCGCGAGGGGAAGCACAACCAGGACAGCTCGTGCTGGGTGCGGGTCGGGCAGGTCTGGGCCGGGCAGGGGTGGGGGGCCATGCACATCCCGCGTATCGGACAGGAAGTGATCGTCGAATTTTTGGGCGGCGATCCCGACCGTCCCATCATCACCGGCCGCGTCTACAACGCCGACAACATGCCCCCCTACGCGCTGCCGGACAACAAGACGCAGAGCGGGATCAAGTCGCGCAGCACCAAGGGCGGCGGCCCCAGCAACTTCAACGAGATCAGGTTCGAAGACAAGAAGGGCAGCGAAGAGCTGCACGTTCAGGCCGAGAAGGACTTCACGGCCAAGGTGAAGAACAACCGCAGCGCGGACGTGGGGGCCAACGACTCCGTCACGGTCGGCGGCGACCGGACGGTGACGGTCACCGGCAACCTGTCCGTCACCGTCAAGGGCGGGGGCAAGAGCGCGAACCACAGCGACCTCGACGTGACCGGCAAGCACCACGTCAAGGCGAGTGACACCATCGAGATCGAGGCGCCGACGCACATCAAGCTGTCCTGCAAGCAGACGTTCGTCCTGATCGAGCCGGCCAAGATCACGCTGCAGGTCGACGGCGGGGCGCAGATCGTGCTCGACGCCAACGTGCTCGCGCAATCGAAGGACGGCAGCAAGACAGTGCTGGACCTGAACGCGCTGGTTCAGGGCAGCAAGGGGGCGTCGGCTCTGCTGGACGACAGCGTGAAGGCCACCTCCGCGGGCGGCAGCATGGTCCTCGTCGACAAGAACAAGAACGTGACCATCGACGGCGACAAAGTTCAGGTCTCGGGGACCACCCAGACCAGCATCTCCGGGGGGGCCGGCTCCATCAAAGTGGACGCGGGCGGGGTCGACGTGGAGGGACCTCAGATCAAGCTGAACGGGTGAGTCATCGGTACGGCAGCACGACGATCTCCGTGGCGGGACGCGCCTTCACCGGCGTGAGCGAGATGGTCGGCGAGGTCGGGCGGCGGACGTTGGCCTTGCGTTCGAGGAACGGGTCGACCGGGTCCAGGTCCTTCGTGCCCGGCACGTCGGTCCGGTAGTGCATCGGCACCACCATGAGCCGCGGGTGGAGCTGGTCGACCACGCGCGTGGCGTGATACGCGTCGAGCGTGCCGGCGCCGCCCACCGGCACCAGCAGAACGTCGACGGAGCCGATGGCCTCCAGTTCGTCGTCGTCCAGCAGGTGTCCGAGGTCGCCCAGGTGCGCGATGCGCAGGCCGCCCACCTCGAAGATGAAGACCGTGCTGAGGCCGCGCAGGGCCCCGCGCTTGCCGTCGTGATACACGCCGACGGTGCGGATGGCCACGTCGCGGAACTTCTCGTCGATGCGGATCCACCCTTTCTTGTCGGCCGTGACGCCGTGGATCACCTTGGGGGTGTTCACGACCATCTTCACGTTGGCGTGGTCCGGGTGCTCGTGGCTGATGGTGACGAGATCGGCACGCAGCCCCTGCGGCATGGGATAGCCCAACGTCTTTTGAAACGGGTCCATGAGGACCTTGGTGCCGGCCGCCGTCTCGAGCAGGAAGCAGGACTGGCCGAACCAGGTCAATTTGCCGACGGGGCCGCCCGGCGCGGCCCAGCCGGCGCGTCCAAACCCGACAGCCGCCAGCAGGGCCGTCGCGAGCAAGAAGACTCGCCGCATCGGGCCACACTATAACGCGCTATCGTTACGCCGATGTCCGAAGCCGATCGCGAAGGCGACGAGCTGCCGCGCCCGAGCCTGCGGGAGGGCGAGGTGGCGCCCGCCCGCAAGACGCTGGCGCAGATTCTGGAGGCGCTGCCCGCCGCGCCCGGCGTCTACATCATGAAGGACGCGCGCGGCAAACCCATCTACATCGGCAAGGCGGCCGTGCTGCGGAATCGAGTCCGCCAGTACTTCCAGCCGGCGTCAGGCGACACGCGCGACTTCGTGCCGCTCTTGGACGGGATCGTGGGCGACATCGAGACGGTGGTGACCTCGAACGAAAAAGAGGCGCTGCTGCTCGAGAACACGCTCATCAAGCGCCACCAACCGCGCTTCAACGTCAAGCTGACCGACGACAAGAACTTCCTGGTGCTACGGCTGGACCCGGCCGGCGAGTGGCCACGCCTGGAGGTGGGGCGCCGGATCGGCCATGACGGCGCCTACTACTTCGGCCCGTACCACTCGGCGACCTCCTGCCGCGAGACCTTGCGCGTGGTGAACCGTCACTTCCAGCTCCGAACCTGCACGGACCACGTCCTTCACAACCGGCGGCGGCCCTGCCTGCAATACCAGATCAAGCGCTGCCCGGCTCCGTGCGTCTTGCCGGTGTCGCGCGAGGCCTACGGCGAGCAGATCCGCGACGTCCGCCTGTTTCTGGACGGCAAGAGCGACGAGCTGCTCGACCGCTTGCGCGCCCGGATGAAGGACGCCGCCGCCCGGCAAGAGTTCGAGATCGCGGCCGACGTCCGCGACCAGATCCGCGCGCTGGAGGTCACGCTGGAGAAGCAGCGGGTGGTGTCGACCGACTTCGTCGATCAGGACGTCATCGGCTACTACCGCCAGGGGATCGCGCTGGAGATCGCGGTGCTGTCCATCCGAAACGGCCAGCTGAACGGGACGCGGCAGTTCTCGTTCACGAACCAGGAGTTCCCGGACGCGGAGCTGATCTCGTCGTTCGTCGGCCTCTACTACGACCTGGGGGCGCCGCCGCCCGACGAGGTCCTGCTGCCGGTCGAGATCGACGACGCGGCGGTGAAGGCCGACTGGCTCAGCGACAAGCGGGCCGAGCTGAGCGGCGGCCGGCGCCGAAAGATCGAGGTCGCCACGCCCCAGCGCGGGGATCGCCGCAAGTTGGTCGAGCTGGCCAACAAGAACGCGGCCGCCAGCTTCGCCACGCGCCGCAACGCCCGCGCCGACGTCGAGCTGGCGCTGGGCAAGCTGGCGCGGCGCCTCAAGCTGGCGAAGCTGCCGCGGGTGATCGAGTGCTACGACGTCTCGCACCTGCAGGGATTCGCGACGGTGGCGTCGATGGTGGTGTTCGTCGACGGCCGCCCCGACAAGACCCGCTATCGGACCTACAAGGTGCGCGCGCCCACCCGGACCTCGAACCGCGCCAACGACGACTTCGCGTCGATGTACGAGGTGCTGTCGCGGCGCTTCCGGCGCGCCCGCGAGGCGACCGACGCGAACGACGCCTGGAAGCTGCCGGACCTCATCGTGATCGACGGGGGCAAGGGGCAACTGGGGATGGCGCTGGCCGCGGCCCGCGACGTCGGCATCGCCGTGGGGGCCGGCGCCGAGCTGACCATCGTGGGCCTCGCCAAAGAGCGCGACGACATGGCGCCGCTGGCGCTGGAGGATCAGCCCCTCGACGGTGAACCGCCGGCCGCGCCCCCGGCCGAACCGGCCGCCAGGCACGACAAGACGCCCGACACCCGGCGGCCCGACCGCGTGTTCCTGCCGAACGCGAAGGACCCGATCCCGATCCGTCCCAGCAGCGCCGAGATGTTCGTGCTGCAGCAGCTTCGAGACGAGGCGCACCGGTTCGCGGTCAGCTTCCACCGCGGACAGCGCCGGCGGCTCACGCTGCGTTCGGTCCTGTCGACGATTCCGGGGATCGGGGCGGGGCGGCAGCGGCAGCTCTTGCGGCACTTCGGCAGCGTCAAACGGGTGCGCCATGCCTCGGTCGACGAGCTGGCGGCGGTGCCCGGGATGTCGCGCACGGCCGCCGAGGCCGTGTTCGCGCACTTCGCCCGGCAGCCGGACGAGCCGCCCGCGCCCGAGGCCCGCGCCACCGCCGAGGAGCTGGCCATCGAGGACGCCTTCACGACCTCTGACGGTCAAGTGGTCGAAATGACGAACGAAAGTCCCCAGCGTCCCGAGCCGACCGGCTAGAAATTTGCGATCGGTGGCATTGGGTAGTCTGATGTAGGTGCAAGCCTACCTCTGCCTACGAGGACCACGATGGCCGCCAAGACCCCCGCCGAGCCTTCTTCCAGATCGAGCCGCAACAGCCGGCGCCGAGAGATCACCGGCATCCTGTTGCTGGCCGGCGCGCTCTTCAGCGGACTCTCAGTCATCTCGATGCAGGCGGGCGGCGACCCGCTGATGGGGCCGGGCGGTGTCTGGGTCGCCTCGGCGTTTTACGGGCTCTTCGGCCTGGGCGGCTATCTGATCATGGCGGCCATGGTGATCGAGGCGGTGCGGTGCTTTCGCGGTCGCCGGCTGCTGGACGGCCTGGGCGAGGGGATGGGGGCGGCGCTGCTCCTGTGCGGCCTGTCGGTCCTGCTCTACCTGCCCTTCGCGGACGACACCGTCGCGCAGCACGGACCGGGCGGCCTGTTCGGCGAATGGCTGGGCGAGCTTTCGGCCGGCTTGATCGGCCCGGTCGGCGCCGGCCTGGCCGCCACGACCATGTTCTTGGTCGGGGTGCTCCTGGTGACCGACATCAGCGTGGGCGAGGCGCTGGTGGTGCTGGCCTGGGCGGGCAAGCACGCCAAGCGCGCCATCGTGGCCGGCGCGCTGGCCGCCTGGCGCGTGACGCGCGCGGCGTTCCCGGAGAAGGACGACGCGGGCGAGCGGCATCGGGAAGCGGAGGCCGATTCGGACGAGGCCCAGATCGCCATCACCGAGCCGGTCCGCAGCGCGGGGCTGGATGACGAAGACGCGGTCCCCGCCGAGGTCGAACCCCAGCCCAGCGACGGCGTGCGCGTGGGCGAAGCCAGCCGCGCGCTCGAAGCCTCGCGCGAGCAGGCCAGGACGTTGCGCGGGTTCCCCAGCCCGCCGGTCGACGCCGAGCGCGCCGCGGTGGCCGCGGTGGTCGCCGAAGTGGCGGCCGTCGAGCAGACCGCCGGCGCGTCCGACGAGGACGAATCGGACGACGACGAAGCTCCGGCTGTCGCGCCGCCCATCATCGCCATGCCGGCCGCCGTCCCGGCGGCACCGGCGCCCCGGCCCGAGGCACCCATCATCGTCGAGCCGGCCTCGGTGGCGCGCCTGCGGCACGAGGCGGCGCAAGCCGAGGCGGCCGAGGCGGCCAGCACCCAGGCGGCCGAGCGTAGCCCCGAAGAGAAGCTGGGCTTCATCAAGCTCGGCGACGGCGCGTTCAAGCTGCCGGGCACCGACCTGCTCGAGTACATCCCGCCGCCGGCCCACGACACGGACAAGCAGCAGCTTTACGACATGGCCGAACGCCTCGAGCAGGCCATGGCCAACTACGGCGTGCGCGGCAAGGTCCGCGAGATTCACATGGGCCCGGTGGTCACGATGTACGAGTTCGCGCCGGCGCCCGGGACCCGCACCGGCAAGATCGCGAACCTCGAGAAGGACCTGGCCATGGCGCTGGAGGCGCAGGCGGTCCGCATCGTGGCCCCCATCCCCGGCAAGGCGGTGGTCGGCGTCGAGGTCCCCAACCAAACGCGCGAGATAGTCTACCTGAAGGAGATCCTGCAGGACACCTGCTTCACCGGGGCGGCCTCCAAGCTGCAGGTGGCGCTGGGCAAGGACATCAAGGGGGCGCCGGTCAGCGTCAACCTGGTCAAGATGCCGCACCTGCTGGTGGCCGGCACCACCGGCTCGGGCAAGTCGGTGGCGGTGAACGGCATGATCACCAGCATCCTCTACAACGCCTCGCCCGAAGAGGTGCGCTTCATCATGGTCGACCCGAAGATGCTGGAGCTCTCGATCTACGAGGGCATCCCGCACCTCTTGCTGCCGGTCGTGACCGACCCCAAGAAGGCCAACCTGGCCCTGCGCTGGGCGGTCGACGAGATGGAACGCCGCTACGAGCTGCTGGCCAAGACCGGCGTGCGCGACATCGCCAGCTACAACGCCAAGCTCGACAGCGACGGCAAGCCGGCGGCCGCCGTTGCCGAGGCGCCCGCCAAGCAGAAGAAGATCCGCGTCGTGCTGGCCGGCCCGGACGGGACCGAGCAGGAGGTCGATCTGGACGCCGACGCCGAGATCACCGTCGGCCAGTCGGGAGAGGGCGACACCGGCGGCATCGTGGCGGTCGAGCCGCCCAGCGACGAGGACTTGTCGGACGCCGCGGCCAAGGTGCAGTTCGCGCAAGTGCAGGCCAAGGAAAAGGCCGCCGCCGAGCCCAAGCCGACCAAGCTGCCCTACATCGTGATCGTCATCGACGAGTTCGCCGACCTGATGATGGTGGCCCCCAAGGACGTCGAGACCAGCGTGGCGCGGCTGGCGCAAAAGGCGCGGGCCGCCGGCCTTCACCTGATCCTGGCGACGCAGCGGCCGTCCGTCGACGTCATCACCGGCCTCATCAAGGCCAACTTCCCCAGCCGCATCGCCCTGCAGGTGGCATCGAAGATCGATTCGCGCACCATCTTGGACCAGGCCGGCGCCGACACGCTGCTGGGCAACGGCGACATGCTGTTCTCGGACCGCGGCACCAAGCTGCGCCGCATCCACGGCGCGTTCCTGTCGGACGACGAGGTGCATCGCGTGGTCGACTTCTTGAAGAAGCAGGCCAAGCCCGTCTACGACATGGACATCCTCAAACCGCGCGAGGAGGACGCGGAAGAGGGGGGCGCGCCGGCCGACAACTTCCACGACGAGCTCTACGACCAGGCCGTGGCCATCGTCTGCGACACGCGGCAGGCCTCGGTCTCGTACATCCAGCGGCGGCTGCAGATCGGCTACAACCGCGCGGCCCGCATGGTCGAGCAGATGGAGCGCGACGGCATCGTCGGCCCGACCAACGGCGCCAAACCGCGCGACGTGCTGGCGCCTCCCGGCGAATACCTGACGGCGGGCGTCTGAGCCGGTACGCTTGACCGATGCACGCCGCCGCGCTGTTGGTCGCGCTCCTGGCCGCCGCCCCCGCCGGGACGCGCGGCAAGCTGGATGTCGCCACCGTGGTCGAAAAGGTCCAGCACCGCTATGACGGCGCGGCCGACTTCCGGGCCCGGTTCACGCAGACCCTGACCAGCGCCGCCATGGGGCGCAAGACCAACTCCGCCGGCACGGTGATGTTCAAGAAGCCGGGGCGGATGCGCTGGGACTATGAAAAGCCCGAGCGCGCCACCTACGTCAGCGACGGCAACACCCTCTGGCTCTACGAGCCGGACGACCAGCAGGCGTTCAAGCAGTCGCTCAGCGGCTCGCAGCTTCCGGCGGCGCTGGCCTTCCTGACCGGCAAAGGCAAGCTGGCCAACGAGTTCGACATCGCGCTGGTGGACAAGAGCCCGTACGCCGCTCCGGGCGACTACGTGCTGTCGCTGTCGCCCAAGGTCGCCGAGCCCCAGGTCAAGGGGCTGCTGTTCGTGGTCGACCCCAAGACCTTCGACGTGCGGGAGAGCGTCATCACCGACAGCCAGGGCAACCTGAACGACCTGACGTTCGCCGACATCAAGACCAACACCAAGATGCCGGACAGCGAGTTCAAATGGTCGCCGCCGTCCGGCGTGCGGGTCATCGACACCAGCAAGCTGGGTCGCTAAAGCCGCTTGGACCGCTGTCCCTTCTGCTCCGACTCCGAGGCGGAAGAAAAACGGGCCCCCCTAACTTTTCTCTTGGGGGTCGTTCCATATCAGGAGGGCGTTGCCGTGAGGCAACGGTGAGCGGCAGCGAACCATGCCCGACGACGTGCCGCCCGGAGGCGGCCTGGCGCGCCGCCGGCGAGACAGCGGCGACGCCGCTCGGCGGTGACGCCGTTGCAGGGCGGCGCGCGAGCTCAGAGCGCCTTCGCGATCAGGCTGTCCAGGCGGGCGCGCGGGACGGCGCCCACGATCTGGCCGACGACCTGGCCGCCTTTGAACACCATCAGCGTCGGCATGGCCCGCACGTCCAGCCGGGCGACCAGGCCGTTGTTGCTGTCGACGTCGCAGGTGCCGACGCGCAGCCGCCCGGCGTGGTGGGCGGCCAGCGCCCGCACGTGCGGCGCGACGGCGCGGCAGGGCGGGCACCAGGCCGACGTGAAATCGACCAGCACCGGAACCTCCGACCGCAGCACCTGCTCGTCGAAGTTGTCGTCCGTGACTTCCATGAGACCGTTCATCTTCCGCTCCTTTCCGACATGCACGTGGCCAGGTTGGCCTTGGCGCGGTGAAGCAGGACGGCCACGTGGCCGGTCGTGATCCCCAGCGTCGCGGCCACGTCGTCTCCGTCGAGCTCTTCCAGCATGCGTAGGGTGACGACCGCCCGCTGCAGATCAGCCAGGCTGGCCACGCAGCCCTGCAGCCGCAGGCGCTCCTCGGCCGCGCCCAGCAGCTCTTCGACGTTCGGCTGGGCGGCGGGCAACCCGGCCAGCAGCGCCGGATCCGAGTCGTGGGGGCGCGCCTCGACCGCCCGGCGGCGGGCGTTGCGCGCCAGGTTCCGGACGATGGCCACCAGGACACCGCGGGCTTCCTGGGGCGCTTCGGACAGGCGCGCGGCGTCGGGCAGCTTCAGGAACGTCCCGAACGCCTCCTGAACGACGTCGAACGCGTCGGCGGGCCGTAGACCCTCCGCCCGCGCCGCCGCGGCCAGGCGACCGCGGTGCTCGTGGACCAGCCGGCCCACGCGGCCGACCACGTTGCTCGGGCCAGCCGCGCCGCCGCACTTGCCCCACGCTGATGCCATGACGTCTCCGGTCACCACCAGGAGAGGTGGCGACCGGGACCAAGATTACAGCCTCAGAACCGGAACATCAGGGTGCCGCCGGTCATGCCGTGGCCGGCGACGGGCGCCACGACCATGGCCGACGAGGTGCCGGCCGGCGCCGCGCTGCCCTTTTCGCCCCCGCCGCCGAAGATCATCGGCCAGGCGCAGACGGCGGCGCCCACGGCGCCCACCGCGGCGACGACCCAGCCGACGTCGGCGATGTTGGCGTCGCGCTGCCCGCGCTGCTGGATGCTGTCCAGCTGCGACTGCTGGTCGGACGGCGTGTGCTGGTAGTCGTTTTCGGCCTGCAGCTCGAGAATGCCGAACGTGGCCCCCACGGCCAGGCCCACGCCGGCGCCCACGATGAAGCTCCACATCAGCGTCTTGCGGGTCGAGGTCATCTCGCCGCCGCTGTAGGTGCTGCCGCCCTGGTCCTTGCTGGCGGCCTTGGGGTTGAGATCGACCGTCGTCTCCTCGTTTTCGGAGACCGTGACCGGCTTCGAGATCTGCTTGCCGTTCGGGTACAGCGCCTCGATGATGTAGTCGCCCTTGGGGACGCTGTAGACGGTGACCGGCGCGGTGCCGAACAGCCGCCCCTCCAGAAAGACCTTCACCTTGTCGCCGGCCGGCGCGTTGATCGTCACGCGTCCCAGGCCCTCGCCGTTGGGCGACGCGAAGTGCACGTGCCCCAGGCTGTCCTGCTTGGGCGCTTCCTGCCCCAGGTCCAGCATCGCCTTGGGCTTTTCTTCGTCGTTGGCCTGCGCGGCCGGCTTTTCGCTGGCCGAGTTGCCGTCGCCGGGCTGTTCGGTGTCCTGCGCCGGTGCGGACGCGGGAGCGCTCTTCTTCTTGGCTTTGGCGAAAGCCGCCGGCGTGCCGAGCACGAGCAACGCGGCGGAGAGAACGAGAGAGAATCGGGTCATGGGCATCCTCGCTGAGGGGGCGATCCGTCCCGTTGGAGGCCGCCAGCATACGCTGATTTCATAAAAAGCGAGCCGACTTAAAAGCGCGCGGCGTTTCCGACGAACGGGTTCGACTCACGCTCTGCGGCGACGGTGGTCGGCGGTCCGTGACCGGGAATGACGAGGGTGTCGTCCGGCAGCGTGAACAACCGCTCGCGGATCGACCGGCGGATGGTCTCCAGCGACCCGCCCCACAGATCGGTGCGGCCGATGGACTGCGCGAACAGGGTGTCGCCGGCCAGCAGCAGCGGCGTCTCCGACGCACCCTCGACGTAAAAGCAGGTCGAGCCGGGCGTGTGGCCAGGCGTGTGCACCGCCCGGGCCTCGCGACGACCGAACGGCAGGACTTCGTCGCCGGTCAGCTCGCGCGTGGGGGGCGGCGGCGGGCGCCAGGGTTGCCCGTCGCGGCGCCGCACCCCGAACATCTCGATCTGCACGAGCGTGTGGTCGTACAACCAGCGATCCTCGCGGTGCAGGATGACGTCCGCTCCCGTGGCGGCTGCCACGTCGGCGGTTCCCATCACGTGATCGAAGTGGGCGTGGGTGTGCAGCAGCTTCACCGCCGTCAGCCCGTCGCGCGCCAGATCCGCCAGGATGTCGGCGGCGTCGTCTCCCGGATCGATCACCAGCGCCTGCTTCGTGTCGGGGCAGGCGAGGATCGTGCAATTGCAGCCGAGCATTCCCACCGGGAACGTCCGACGAATGAGCGGCATGCCGGGCCCGCTAGCGGAGGCGCAGCGGCACGCCGCTGACCATCAGGACCACGGAGGCGGCACGCTCGGCGAGGATCTGGTTCGCGCGCCCGGCGACGTTGATGAGGCGCCGGTCGGGGACGTTGGCGGGCAAGAACCCCAGCCCGATCTCGGTGGTCACGACCACCACCGGCGTGGGCGATCGGTACAGGCGATTGGCGAGGCTGGCGACCTCCTCCAGCAGGTCGCCGTCCTTGCTCTTGTCGGTCACCTCCAGCCGCTTGGACAGCCAGACGGTCATCCGGTCCAGAACCAGGGCTCCGCTGCCTTCCAGCGTGGCCGGGTCCAGCACCGACGCCAGCTTTTCGGGCGCTTCGATCAGCTTCCAGGTGGTGTCGTGGTCCCGCCGGTGGCTGGCGAGCCGCGCCTTCAGCTCGTCATCCCCTTCGATGTGCGCCGCGACGTACAGCCAGGGCGGCGGCCCCAGCTCGGAGGCGCGCCGGAGCGCGTAATCCGACTTGCCCGACCGCAGCCCGCCGGTGACGAAGGTGAACATGAGAAAAGGCTACCTTCCCGCGGCCAGGAAGGCGAGAGCCGTCCGCATCAACCGGGGTGTAGAATCGGGCGATGGCGGCCGGACGCTGGAACTTCGCGCTTTTCGCGTGGGCGGCGCTGGCGGCGAGCATCGGGTGCAGTTCCCAGCTCGCCGATCCGCCGCGCGACGGCGGCAGCGACGGGGCGCCGTCGCTGGACGGCGGGCCGGCCGATCCCGCCACCTGCGGATGCCGCCTGGAGGCTGACCAGTACACCCTGGACATGTCCCTGTCCTGCCTCTGCTCTCGGTACAATTGCGCCAGCGCCCCTCCGATCGTGTGCGGCGCCGCGCCCGACTTCCGGAGCTGGACGCTCGCCTGCGGCCTGACCGTCTTCAGCAACATGACCATCGGGGGCCTGGACGTCTGGGCGTACGACGCCGCCGGCAACCTGGTCGGGGTGCAATTGTCCAGCGACGTCGCCGAGTTCGCCTGTCCGTCGGACCCGAGCATGAAGGCCTCCGCCGTCAAGGCCGGGCGTTTTCCCGGCGCGGGTTGCCCCGCCCAGGCGTGTGGCTGCGACGCCGGCGTCAGTTGCGCGGCGTTCGCCGCGCCCGCAGCCGACTGACGGCCGTCGGTCGAGGACGACTTCCGGCGACAGCCTCGGACAGGGCGCAGCGACCTCGACGTCGAAGGGCCGGCCGCGGCGCGGTCATTCCGCCACTCCAAATGGAAACGGCCGGCGGATCCTGGGATCCGCCGGCCGCCGTGGTCAGGCGCGGGTGCTTACGAGCAGCCGCTGGTCGTTCCGCAGTTCACGCACTTGTGGCAGCTGCCGTTGGGGATCATGATCGAGCCGCATTCGGGGCAGGTCGGCGCGTCGGTCCGGGCGATGAAGCTGTAGTTGCCGTTGACCGAGCCGTGGCCGTTGCCGTGGCCGTTGGCCTTGCCGTTCACCTGGCCGCTCACGTCGATGACCTCGACCTTGTGCGCCGCGGCCACGACCTCGCCGACGCGCTCGATCTGCGCCTCGGTGGTGGCCGGCGCGGGCTCGGCGAGCGGGGCCTCGCGCACGAACTTGGCCGCCAGCCAGCGGAACAGGTAGTCCATGATCGAGCTGGCCCGCGGGATCTCGGGGTTCTCGGTGAAGCCGTAAGGCTCGAACCGGGTGCGCGAGAACTTGTCGCAGAGCAGCCGCAGCGGAACGCCGTGCTGCAGGGCCAGCGAGATGGCGGTGGCGAAGCTGTCCATCACGCCGGAGATGGTCGACCCTTCCTTGGCCATCTTCACGAAGATCTCGCCCGGCTCGCCGGTCTCGTAGAGGCCCACGTGGATGTACCCCTCGTGGCCCGCCACCGAGAACTTGTGCGTGATCGACTGCCGCTCGTCGGGCAGCTTGCGCCGCACCGCCGCCGGCGGGCCGTTCTTGACCGGCTCGGCCGCCACCGCGCCCTTGGAGAGGCCCGGGTCGGTCTTGCTGGTCGACAGCGGCTGCGTGCGCTTGCAGCCGTCGCGGTAGATGGCCACCGCCTTGAGGCCCTGCTTCCAGGACTCCATGTAGGCCTCCTGCACGTCCTCGACGGTGGCGTCGGGCGGCAGGTTCACCGTCTTCGAGATGGCGCCCGAGATGAACGGCTGCGCGGCCGCCATCATCCGGATGTGCCCCAGGTAGTGGATCGAGCGGGTGCCGTTGGCGGCGCGGAACGCGCAGTCGAACACCGGCAGGTGCTCGGGCTTGAGGCCCGGCGCCCCCTCGATCGTCTCCTCGGTGTCGATGTAGTCGACGATGGCCTTGGTCTGCGGCTCGTCGTACCCGAGCTTGGTCAGCGCCTCGGTGATCGTGTTGTTCACGATCTTGATCATCCCGCCGCCCACCAGCCGCTTGTACTTGATGAGCGCGATGTCCGGCTCGATGCCGGTGGTGTCGCAGTCCATCATGAAGCCGATGGTGCCGGTCGGCGCCAGCACCGTCGCCTGGCCGTTCCGGTAGCCGTGCGCCACGCCCAACGAAATCGTCTGGTCCCAGGCCTCGCGCGCGGCCGACAGCAGGTCGGCCGGCACCTGGCTGGCGTCGATCTTGTCGACGGCCCGGCGATGCTTCTTCATGACGCCGATGAACGAGTCTTCGTTCTCGGCGTATCCGTCGAACGGCCCGGTCACGTCGCGCGCGATGACCGCGCTGGTCCGGTAGGCCCACCCGGTCATGAGCGCCGTGATCGCGCCCGCGTAGGCGCGCGCCGCCTCGCTGTCGTACGGAAGCCCGCGCGACATCAGCAGCGCGCCCAGGTTGGCGTACCCCAGGCCGAGCGGCCGGAACCGATGCGAGTTCTCCTCAATCCTCTTGGTCGGGTACTTGGCGTTCCCGACGATGATCTCCTGCGCCAGGATGGTCGCCTCGACGGCGCGGCGGAAGGACTCGATGTCCATGTCACCCTCGGCGCCCACGAACCGGCGCAGGTTCAGCGACGCCAGGTTGCAG
>JAICYS010000400.1 GCA_025934105.1 Myxococcota bacterium
CCGCGAACCCGTGGGGGACGCGGCCGTCGCCGTCTCCCGGCCACCCGTCAGAGACCGACCACCACTACGGATCGAAATCCGCGGACCCGGCCGGCGGCGGCGGGGGGCCCGGGGGCGGGATCGCCGGCCGCCGCACCGTTTGTCATGCTTTCGTCTCCGCGCCGTCACACTTCTGATCTACGTCGTCTTCCCGATGGACAAGATCGGCGATCGTCGCTCACTATCTGATCGTGCAGATCCGTTCGTTCCCCGAGGCGCAGACGCCGCCGGGTCTGCGTGCCCAGGCGCTGGCGATCCAGGCCGAGGCGTGGCCCTCGCTCGACTCCCCGCAGCGGGAACCCGGGCACGATCCGCTGCTGCACCCGCTGTCGATGCTGCTGGTCGAGGATGGCAGGGTACTGTCCACGCTCGACATCCTGGTCAAGCAGATCGTGCACGCCGGCCGGCGCTTCACCGCGGGCGGCCTGAGCACGGTGGCGACCGCGAAGGCCGGGCGCGGCCACGGACACGGCCTGAAGCTGGTCACCGCAGCGCGCGAGCTGATGTCGGGTCAGACCCCGGCGTTCCGGCGGCTGGACCTGGGCCTGTTCACCTGCGACCGGCCGCTGCTGGAGTTCTACCGCGGCGCGGGCTGGCAGCTGCTGCCCGGCACCGTGCTGGTCGGCGGCACCCCGGCCGACCCCTTCCCGAGCGATCAGCCCGGTTTCGACAAGGTGACGCTCGGCGACTTCTTCACCCGCGCCGGGCGCGAGGCGCGCCCCTCGTTCCTCGGCGCCCGGGTCGCGCTGTATCCGGGCGAGATCGACAGGCTGTGGTGATCGCAGCCCTCTTATCTCCGCAGGTTGGAGAGCGCTCTCCCAGCTAGGCGGCCGGCCGAGCCGGGCGGGGAGCGCGGCTGAACTGGAAAAGCCGCGTGGCGGCCACCTTCCGGCGACCGCCACGCTGTCCGCGGGCGAAGGGCTGCGCTGTGCCCGCGTCCGGTGCTACCAGCCCACAGCCACGACCATGTACTGCGGGTTGTTCACGGAGATGTCCGAGGACTGCCCCGCGTCGTCGTCGTACGGGAAGCCGTACTGCACGCCGTTGATCGAGTTCTGGTGCCAGAACTGTGCGTAGTAGTTCGCGGGAGCGGCCTGGTAGAAGTTGCTCGGCGTGGACTGCTGCGCGATCGGCAACTGGGCCACGTGCCGGTTCAGGCCCGCGCACAGCTGCGGATTGCCGGCCAGCGTGCCGCCGCAGCCGAAGATCTGCGCGGTGCTGTCGGTGCTGTCGCCGTTGGCCGCCGCGTAGCCGGTCATGTAGTTCGCGTACTGGCCGCCGGGCTGGAAGGCCGGGTCGTTGCCGGGCGACGGGATGCCGTACGGCGCCTGGTCGGTGGCCAGTTCCTTGAACTCGGTGGGCACCGAGGACTGGAAGCGGGCGAAGGTCTGCGACCGGCTCTCCTGGAACACCGGGTAGCTCTCGCCGACCTCCTGGTCCGAGCCGTCGTGGCTGTGCACCAGCAGCGCCAGCTTCAGGCCGAACCGGTCCACCCGCGTGGTGTCCACGTTGATGAAGGTGGAGCCGACGGTGAACTCGATGAAGTCGTAGTACTGGCCGTTCGGCTGGCCCAGGTAGAAGTACATGCGGCCGGCCGAGTTGGCGGGCATGTCGATGTACGGCTGCTGGGCGATCGAGGCGGTCTGGCCGTTGAAGCTCCAGTAGACCTGGCTGTCCGGGTACTGGCCGTTGGTCTGGTTCTCGACCTTCACCTCGAGGACGTGCGTGGCCGCCGGGATGCCGCCGGTGTTCCAGAACGAGGCGGGCGGAGCGCCGGTGCCGCCGCCACCGCCGCCGGAAGTGCCGGTCGGGGTGGGCGAGGGCGAGGAGCTCGAGCCACCGGTGGTGAAGACTTGGAATTCCCAGATGGAGTAGCCGTAGCCGGTTCCGCGGGTGGTGCCGTACATGCGGATGTAGCGGCCGGTGCCGGTGGTGTTGAGGGTTTGGGTGCCGCCGGTTGCGGTGGTGGTGGTGTAGATCGGGGTCCAGGTGGTGGTGTCGTTGGAGGTTTGGATTTGGAAGGCTTTGCCGTAGGCGGTTTCCCATTGGATGGTGATCTGGCAGATGGACTGGGTGTTGCCGAGGTCGACTTGGAGCCATTGGGGGTCGCTGAAGGCGGAGGACCAGCGGGTGGCGGTGTTGCCGTCGGTGGCGTCGGTGGCGGGGGTGCCGGCGTTCTCGGTGGAGGAGGCGGTGGTCGGCGCGCCCTGAGCGGAGTTGGTGGTCGAGCAGCCTCCCGTGCCGCCCCCGCCGGTGGTGCCGTAGACCTGGAATTCCCAGAGGGAGTAGCCGTATTGGGTTCCGCGGGTGGTGCCGTACATGCGGATGTAGCGGCCGGTGCCGGTGACGTTGAGGGTTTGGGTGCCGCCGGTTGCGGTGGTGGTGTTGTAGATCGAGGACCAGGTGGTGGTGTCGTTGGAGGTTTGGATTTGGAAGGCTTTGCCGTAGGCGGTCTCCCACTGCAACACGACCTGGCTGATTTGTGTGGTGGCGCCTAGGTCGATCTGAATCCATTGGGGGTCGCTGAAGGCGGAGGACCAGCGGGTGGCGGTGTTGCCGTCGGTGGCGTCGGTGGCGGGGGTGCCGGCGTTCTCCGTCGACGACGCCGTCGTCGGCTTGCCCTGAGACAACAGGCTCGGCGCCGCGCTGGCCTGGAAGGACACCGCGGTCACCAGGCCGGCGGCGACCACCGCGACCGTGGCGGCGGCGACCAGGCCGCGGACGCGGGACCGGCTTCGCTGTCGGCCCGAGGGACGTGGGACTAATCGCATGACTCTCTCCGAGGGCACAGAGGGCTGAGACCGCGGGCCGAGGCGCCGGCCGGCGGCGGGAACGAGAGGCGTGGGAGACCTCGTATGGCCGCGCCGCGGTCCGTCGCCGGATCGGGACGCGATGGTCTTCAGAACGTTTCGGAGAGCGCTCTCCGAGAGAGTGCTCGCGTAACGCTTCCGTGTCAAGGGCGCGCGTGCGGCGACGGTTAAGAGCGGAGAAAGACGTCTTGAAGAGCGGTCGTGTCCGCCGAGTGGTGTAGTCGATCACGCCGTGTCGCTGGCTGCCGGTCGCGTGTGGTGGAAAATCCCACGACGCACGGGTCGGTCGTGCCTCGACCAACGTCGGCGAGGCTATCGCGGGACTGACGGTGTGCAAGGGCGTCTGGGGCTGGGACCCGTAGGTGAACGCC
>JAICYS010000107.1 GCA_025934105.1 Myxococcota bacterium
GGCCTCAATGAGTGACGACGTTCGCGCCAACGCGATGGCCACCGACTCGGACAGTTTCGTTCATCGTCGACGCACACTTACTGCCGGAATCGCTCTCGGTCAGCGGCCTGCGCCTGCCTCCCTCTTTCCATCCGACGAATGTGGCATTTCGGGGCCGCCGGAGACGAGTCGGATGTCCCCCATGAGCGACATCCGGCAGGTCTTCATCGGTACCGACTGTGGCGCCACGACGTCGAAGGTAGGTGGCGTCTCGGCGGACGGCACCACCGTGTCGACCAAGCTCTATCAGCACCTAACCAGCTCGGAGGCACGGACGGCGGCCGTCGTCGCTGGGTCGAAGCCGTCGGCCAGCATCTGACCCACAATGACCTCGCCTCGGAACAGGTGAGCGGCGTCGGCCTCGCCATCCCCGGCCCATACCTCCGGTATGGCGTGCTCGGCCACTCGGCCTCCCCGACCGGCTCGCCGCCGCCCATCCGACCCTCCTCCTGAGCCAGGATGACCCCATCGCCCACCTCCAGGCCATCGACGAGGCCGCCCGCCTACCCCCACCGCCCTGAGGACGCAAGGCCCTCTACGACGCCCGTCGTGGAGGGGTTACTTCTCTGCGGCATCGCCCAGATCCACCACCGGAGCTGGTCTTCCTGGCAGGTGGCCAGGGAAGGCGGCCATGTGGCAAAGCGACACGCAGTGCGGACGACTCGAACATCGACGATTTGATACCGGAGGAGATCAGGCAACGAGTCGTGCGTCGGAGGGACGGCGCCGCGGAAGTACTTGGCTTGTACATCTCACGGGCAGGTAAGCGACTCGCCGTGCAATGTACGGGGTCGTACCACGGCTATCAGAAGCCGAAGCCTACGCCAACTTGTATGTGGTTGTCCTTACGATCGTTCACGGCGGCCATCCATCCGATCGACGCTTTCAGCACGTAGCCCGATACCGACACTTGGGGACCGACGTAGGTGGCGTCGTGCCAGTGGGTCCATCCGTACATCCTTTCGAAGTGTGCCTCAAGAGACACAGGCGGCCAAAAAAATGGAGTCTCCCTACAGACCTCCGCGGTACGACAAGGGGATTCCCACGTCGGAGCAATGCCGATACCGCCTCCGGCCCCCCCCACGCCAATAATTCCCCGAACAACGAACACGATTGGACGGCCAGGACCCACCAGGCTCCGAAGAAACCAAAAAGATGGCTCCAGGGAAAACCAGTCGCCATTGCGGATCGAGAGGCCCCGAACGACAAAGACATGGCCTGCGACCAAGGTCGCGATTGGGTGGTCGTCGGCTTGAGCGTGCCCTGCTACCATAGCGATTCCTGCCACGAGCCCCAGCGCTAGATTTCGAAAACGCCAGCGCATCATAAGATTGCCTCGTTTAACGCGGCCGATCTTGCTTTTCCAATTCCGACACCTGCGAACAGACTACTACAGTGCCGCTTCAGCATTCTTCGATAGCTCTGCAGATGCTCCGATACCTTTGGCAGTGAATAGTCGTCGATCATAAAGAATATGGGCCGCGTCATCAGGGCGGCAAAGTGGCCTCTGAGAACCGCACAAGCTCGCGCGAGGACTTCCGGCCCCCACGTCGGCCCTTGGCGAGCCTCTGGGTATAGCTCTCATCCTGACAGTTCAGTTGCGCGACCGCGTGAGGCGAGGTCGATGACGTTGTCGGGCAGGCGGACGGCGTGGACGTAGGTGTCCGCGAGGATGCGCCAGGCCCGATCGAAGCGGCCGCTCTGCTCGAGGGCGCGGAGCGTGAGGATCGCTTGGCCTCCGTCGGTGCGCCATCGCATCCCGCCGCCGTCATGTACGTTTGCGGGCACCGCAGCACCCGCCGATGCCCACGCCGTCGATCTCGACGGTCGGGCCGTCGATGTCCAGCCGGGCCAGCTCCTCGGCGACGAACTCCGCTTGGGCAGCCGCGAATCGTCGCTGGGCCTCCCGTTCGAACGTCTCGAAGTCGGTCACCGGGCCGCGGGTGACCGTCCACGAAGGCCCGCAGCTCATCGAGCGCGTGTGAGGTCTTGCCAGCGGAAACCGGGATCGGCGACGCTGCCGTGGGGCATCCTCCGAGGTCTTTGTTGCTCGCAACCTCGAAGTACCGCGGGCGGGCTCTGCCCCTTCAACTCATTCGCCGCGTACCACTTTGTCAGCGGCGCCTCGCTGCCCTCTCGACTTCCCCTGCGATGTCAGGTCAGGATGAGATCTTCATCCTGGCAACAGCTGAGCACCTGAGACTGCCTCGGGCTTGGTGTAGCTCTGGATGGTCGTGGTGCTCGACTCGTGCCCGAGCGAGGCCGCGACCACGTGGCCGAAACGTCATTCTCCACGGCCAGCGTCGGATGGAGGCCCCGCATCCCAAGCGCGGTCCCCTTCGGCACGCCGGCCGCTTCGCAGGTGCGCTTCACCCACTTGCGGCCCCAGTCCCGCCAGTGATGCCCGAAGAGCTTCGCTTCGGGTGCGCGAGGGTGTCATTGACAACCCGGCGAACGGCGACCCATGGCCACCAAGTCTTTCGAATACCAGTTCATTTTCCGGCCTCAATGAGTGACGACGTTCGCGCCAACGCGATGGCCACCGACTCGGACAGTTTCGTTCATCGTCGACGCACACTTACTGCCGGAATCGCTCTCGGGCAGCGACCTGCGCCTGCCTCCCTCTTTCCATCCGACGAATGTCGCATTTCGGGGCCGCCGGAGACGAGTCGGATGTCCCCCATGAGCGACATCCGGCAGGTCTTCATCGGTACCGACTGTGGCGCCACGATGTCGAAGGTAGGTGGCGTCTCGGCGGACGGCACCACCGTGTCGACCAAGCTCTATCAGCACCCAACCAGCTCGGAGGCACGGACGGCGGCCGTCGTCGCTGGTGCCGACGACACGGGTGGTAAACTCGGACCCGTGCAAACCGGCGCGCCACAGATGGAAAGGACGACCATCATGAGCGCGTACATCGACGATGTGGAACACGCCGCAGCGCTGGCGATACCGCGTGCAGCTCCGTCTTCCCGACGGGGAGTCACAGGCGGATCCAGGGCACTCCGGCCAAAAACACGAAGGAGGCCGCCGAGCGAGCAGAGAGGGAACACATCAACCGACTCGAGGAAGAGATCCGCGTGGAGAATCCGAAGCCGAAGGGCGAACCGAAACGAGAGCCACCCAAGTTCGAGGCGTTCGCGAAGACGTTCTTGGAGATCAGCGAGACGAGGAACAAGCCGTCCTCGATCGAGGCAAAGGAGTCGATCCTTCGCGTTCACCTGACACCGTGCTGGCGGTGTGGCACGCCCGTCGCGGCAGCGGCCCCAGCCTCTGCGGGCTACTTATCACGCCGCAATCGCCTGGGTCGATGTGGCCAGCGCTGGGCGGACGTCACAGACCACGCGTGGGGCATCCGTCAGAGTCGACGTCGCGTCCGGCGCGGCCGGCAAACTGGTTCTTTCCCGTTCTTACGTTCATCTAGCAACATCCGTTGCCATCAACCGATGATCGAGAACCCCGACGGTAAAGTAGGTCTCCCGAGTGCCATGGTTTTTCACGATCGCGCGACAATTCTCGTGGACGGCCCGTCCAGGAAGCATCGCGTGACGGGGATACGGTCTCGAAGGCTCAGGCGTCGCGAGATCAATGGTCTACTCAGATTCTCGCCTGCTTCGATGGCGCTGGCCATGCGTGCGCTGCACTCGACGATCCAATCGCGAGCTCTTGGGCGCGGGCATCATGCTTTTTGACGGTCGCGTGATGATCTTCGCCGACGGCCCTCTGACGGCAGTGGCGTCGTTTCGGGCCACCGCTACCGAGCGCGCATCGGCCTATACGCCTCACCAGGCGCATCGCGTAGTCGAAAGATTGTGCCGAGATGCTGAAGGCGGCGATCGCTACGTCCTCATCGACATGTGTCAGTTGCTCTTCGACCAGCGGCATTTCCACCTCTGCGACGTCTCGACCTCGGTCTTCGCCGGACGTGTCCGCGAAGCCGTGAGGTGCGGTCGGTTGCTCTTGGTTCCGGGCTGGCCGCGAATGCCCGGTTCCCCATCGGCGCCGCTGTCCGAGGACTCTCGGTCTCCTGAGAGCCGCATCGTGCAGCGGATCATGAAAGGTGAGGGTCACCTATCGTTCGAGGGCGAGAGGTACGCGATAGTTCCGGCACAGGACTGGGGCGAGTTGCGCAGGGCTGGGACGTACGAGGTCCTCTCTCGCCAGCAGGCGAGCGGACTTTTGAAGCGCCTCGCGATCCACCCGGCGTTCTCCGACAGGAAGATGGCATTGGATGACGCCGGCATGCAGTTGGCGCCAAGTCGAGTGCCTCTCGGTCGCGCGGGGGTGCTCGTGGTCCGTCACGTCGAGGCTCTTCCGGTGTCGGCGCCGCCGCCGGCAGCGCCATCACCGTCTCCGAGTGTCCCATTACCCCCAGGGAGAAGCTCGCCCCCGGTGAAGGAGGCACCACCCACAAGGGCTCGCAAGGTCCTCTCTATCGCGTGGAACCAGGCCGAGGCCTGGTGTTCAGAAAACGCGGCTTATGGTGGAACTACGGATGGCTACACCTCCGGCGATGACGTGGAGGTCGCCCTTCAAGAGCAGGGAGGCGGACCGCATAAGACTTCATTGAGACTCTCGTCCTCCAACTTCTCCGGCCAGTGGCAGGTCAAAGATGTGCTGCCACCGAAGGCGGGCGGACACTTCGCCCGGGGGCTCAAGCTCGACGCCGAGGCAGCAGGTCAAAGAGCGCCCAAGCCGCTGCTCGTCAAGTTTGCGCCGACTGCGAAAAAGATCTCGCACACCCACGAGCGACACACATTTCAGCTGTCTGTTCTGGACTACAGCGTCGAAGTCGACAGCGAAATCAAGTTCGTGCCCGGGTGGGGGGCGTCGGTGGTCAAGCTGGGGTCCAAGGTCCCGCCCGCCACCGGCGGTCTCTTGGATGGGCAGCTGGCCTGGACCGGTTATCGCTGGATGAAGCGGGCCGGCGTCAAAAGCAAGTTCTGGGACGGCGAGGCCTGGCAGGATCTCCCCAAGGACTTCACTCTCATCGACGCCAACAACTTCTGCGTGGGCTTCTATCGGAGCGGTGGTGCCTTCGTGTGCCAGTACGGAGGCACGTGGCCGGAGACGTTTACGGCCTGGGACGTCGACGCGTCCGACAAGGCCAAGACCATCAAGACCTGGACTGACAACATCCGGACCACCTGGACTGGCAAGTTCGATCTCAAACGCGCCGACTGTAAGAGCGCGAAGAAGGACTGCTGCAGATATCGGGTCAAGGTGGCGGCGACGTTTACGAAGCAAAGCACTTTCTCGGCCGGCGTGATCATCCTCGCGGACGGCAACATTCGCTCGAACGACTCTCTCTTCTTCCTCGGCGAGCCTCGCGTCGCGATGGCGGCCCATGAATTCGGTCACCACATCGGTAACCCGGACGAATACGGCGGTGCGAAGGTCGACACGAGCTTGAACTCGGACGGGGCGAAGAATGGTATCGATCCCGATTCGATCATGGGGCAGAACCTGATGAAGGTGAAAGCCCGCCACCTTCGCTTACTCGCCAAGGTGCTGGCCGACGCGATTCACGCCGAGTACGGGAAGACATTCACGTTCGACGCGGTGGCGCCGTGAGTGACGTCGGGCTCTCGTGGCGATGGTGGAGCGTCACTTGCGCGCTGTTCATCGTGTTTCAGGCTTGCTCTGGCTGTAGGGCGCACAGTAAGGAAGGGGCTTCAATGCAACCGGGGACTGTGGATACGGGCCAATCGCCCGGGAGTGGCGCGCGCGTCGAATACGCGATCGAGGGTGGAGCGGAAATTGCCCCTGGCATCCACGAGATCGAGACCAGTCTGCGGATTCGCCTTGATTTGGGGGATGCGTTTCTCGAGCAACATCAGCCATCTTCAGAAGAGGGCGGGGAACCCCTGGGGACGTTCAAGGCACTCCTGCCGGCCGAGTTGCTATCGCGCCTGCGGAGTGCCTCGAGCGACGCGACCCTGTGGTCACTTCCGCCTTCCACGGGAGGAGGGGGGCCGGGGAGTAGCGTGATTCGCGTACGGATGTCGTCGGACGGTGTCGCACGCGAGCTGCAAGTGCCGTCGCGCGACATAGATGCCCTTGGGAAGATCGATCCTCTCTTGGCGATCCTGAACGACGCCGTCACAGAGACCATGGCCCATCCATTCCAGGCCGTGAGGCTCAGCGTTCGGCTTGAATCGCCTATCGGCAGCCATTCGCTGGCCTTCGCAATCTCCGTCAAGAATGTGGGGACCGAGACGGTCGCTGTGCCCGATCTGAAGGTGTTTGGCGGCGATGTCGACGAACACTCAGACCGAGATCTGACGTTGCGCGTGGCAGCCTACCCGGAGGAACGCCCTGGCTTCACGGCTCCGCCGCTGGTCTGGGAGCGCGTCGCCTTTGCGACGCCGGGCGCCGCTCCGGTGCTGTCGTTACTCGCTCCTGGGCAGGAGGCGATTCGTGAGCCAATACTCTGGACACCCTCGCATCCGGGCGAACGCCATCTCGCGCAGGCAGGGTTTGCCTTCTACGGCGGCCCTCAGGTCGTCGAGGGGCACCTCGTGATTAAAGGGCGCGCCCTGTCGGAAGCTGTCGAGGTCACCTGGCCGAAATAGGGCAGGTTCGAATCAAAAGCCGCACGGCGTTCGTGCTCTGGGTCAGTCGGCTGCCGTTGCCTGCAACTGAAACACGATCCGTCCATCGGAGTTCCGATAGACGCGGTACACGTCGAATTCCTGGAGACGTATTTCGACCGAGGTCGACCGGATGTGGTTCGCGGCCATGGCCAGGAGCCAGGCCCGGACGCCCCTTCCTCTTCGCGTAGAACTTCGAGCAGAGCCCCTCGACGTACCGGTCGAACCCTTGTTCCGCCAGCACCCGATTCACCGCCCGATAGAATGGATGGCTCTGCGACCGCAGCTGCTGATGTGTGACGAACAGGTCCTCCTGCTCGCCCTCGCGCTTTCCCATTGCCACGCCAGCATCCTGCACAGCCCGCGATCACGCGTCGATCTTGATCAGGCGTTCAGGTCACACCTCCAGAATGACTTCCACCACGGGCTGCTGGACACAACAGAGGGTCCCCCGCCTTCATGCGCACTTTTCGCTCTCTTCCTCACCGCTGCGCCGAGCCGCCGTCGCCGACGGACAATCATGCACGAAGGTGCGGCTCAGCACCCACTCGAACGTCAGGAGAGCCGAACAACGGCCCTGCGTGGTTCATACGCTCCTCTTCGTGGTTGCCGCCGTCGAATGGCCGTCAATTGGGTTGCCCGTAAACATAGCCGCGGCCGCCGGTCGTCAGGTAGACGCGGCCGAACACCGACTCGTCCCCGGCAATGAAGCTCCCCTGCAGCCAGCCAAACTGATGCTGGTTGTCGTTGATGCGCGTCCAGCTCGTCCCGGCACCGTCGTCGCTGCGAAAGAAACCGTACTGGCCGCCCACCGTCCCGATCACGAAGACAGCCGGGTGCGTCTGGCCGCTGGCCGCCTTGCCGAACCCGACCCCGTAGGCGCTGGAAAGGTTCGCAATTTGCGTCTTGCTGGCCCCTGCGCTCGTGAAGCGGTAGAGCGCGCCGGCGGCAACCCACACCTCGCCTGCCTGGCCGAAGACCGGCCGCGGCGCGCCAGTCCCCGTGAAGCTGTTGGCCGCGCTGAAGCTGGCGCCCCCGTTGGTGCTGGCGTACAGCGTGCCACCGCTGGTCGCATAGAAGGTCATCGCCGTGACCCGGTCGGCGGCCAGCAACGCGCCGGATGGCAGTCCCGAGCAGGTCGTCCAGCTCGCGCCGTTGTCGGTGGTGAACGCCGGACTGCCGTGTCCGGCGGCGGGCGCCACGATGAACCGGCTTCCATCAGCGGCCACGGCGACCGAGGTCATGTTGTTCGGGCCGCCGTAACCCGGGGGCGCGGACGATGCCGGGTGCCAGGTGACGGCGTTGTCCGTCGAATACGCGACGTCCGAGGCGGCCGTGCCGCTGTTGCCGACGCGCACCACGAAGTTCGGGTTGCTCTCGGCGAAGTCGATGCCCATCGTGTTGCTGTCGACTGGATTGGAGTATTCGCCGGTCGCCGAGTACGCGTCCAGGTCCGTGTTGCGCATGCCGCCGAGGTCACCGATGGCCCCCAGGAACGCCCCTCTGACGCTGGGGACCAGGAAGATGGGCACCGTTTCTTCCAGGCCCTGGTCGCTGAACGTCCAGGTCACGCCTTGCCCCGCGCTGCCGCTGGCGCTCCCGATGTTGCTGCTGCTCCAGATGCCGGCGCCGGTGCCGTACATCGCGTGGTTGCCGTCGAAGGGATCGATGGCCACCGCCTCGACCCAGTTGGTGGCGCCGGTGCCGATCTGCGCACCGCCGAGCGACCAGTAGGCGACGCCGTTGTCGTCGTAGGTCGAGCCGCTGGTGTTCCACGACACCGGCGGCTGGCCGACCACCTTCCACGACACGCCGCCGTCGCTGGTGGCCAGCAACCGGTCGGGGGCGTACCAGTCCAGCGTCGAGACCAGCACGTGATTCGCGTTCTGCGCGTCGACGCTCAGGCCCCCCGCCATGCCGCCCCAGTTCGTCGCCGGGGGCGTCACATTCGTCCAGCTTCCGGTCGGCGACAACTTCCAGATCTGCCCGCTCAGCGAGGCCCCGCTGCTGCCGTTGGGGCCGTAGTCGCTCGAGTACGCCAGCCAGACCGTGCCGTCGCTGGCCACGACGCCGTGATGCGCCATGAGGCCGGACGGCCCACCGGCGACCGGCGTCCACGACGCGCCGCCGTTCGTGGTCTGGTACAGGTTGCTGCCGCTGCCGCGCGAGGCCGCGGCCACGTAGATCGTTTGGGAGCCCGCGGCCGTGCCTCCACGCTTGTCGAAGAGGACCAGCTGCAGACCGTAATTGGTCGTGCCGCCATAGGGGTTGGCGACGTTGAGGTCGCCGGTGGCGGGAAACGCGCTCAGCTTGGCCCAGTGCGCGCCCGAGTCTGAGCTCTTGTAGAGGCCGTTGGCGCGCGTGCCGAACAGCAGGATGGTGTTGTTGTTCGGATCGACGGCCAGGCGCTCGCCCATCCCGCGCCCGAGTTCGTTGCCGCCCATCACCACGCCGATGGTGTTGACCGTCCAGGTCGCGCCGCGGTCGGCGGAGCGGAGGATGACGCCGTTGCCGTTCCCTTCGTACATGCCGGCGGCGGCGTAGACGACGTTCGCGTCGATCGGATCGGCCGCGATGCTCTCACCGCCGAGGTCATTGCCGTTCGACATCGGGAACATGTCGGTCAAGGGCGTCCACGCCGCGGTTGCCGAGTCCCAGCGGTAACAACCGCCGACGTCGGTCCGCGCGTAGGCGAGCCCCTTTTGGACCGGGCTGAAGACAATCCCGGTCACGAACCCGCCGCCGCCGATCGCGACGTTCTTCCAGGTGTAGGAGCCGCTGGGCGGCGTGCCGCCGGCTCCTGCGCGCCCGCCGGCGCCTATCCCCCCCGATCCGATCGACCCGCCAGAGCTGCTGGCACCGCCGCGCCCGGTGTTGCCCCCCGTGGCGCCTCCACTGCCGATCGTCCCACCACTCCCGGCCCTGCCGGCGGCTCCCGCAGCCCCCCCGAGCCCCGAAGACCCGCCCGCTGAAATCGAGCCCCCCGCGCCCGAGGCCGATCCGCCCCGTCCCCCCGTCGCGCGAGCGCCGCCACTCGAGGATGCGCCGGTGCCGGGCGAGCCCGCGTCGCTCGCGCTGTTCCCGCCCCCCGCGCAAGCGGCGCCGGCGACGGAGAGGCAGCCTGCCCACAGCAAGGTTCCGAGACGATGCGATCGCCGTTGCCCGCGCGCCGGATGGATCATCCCTGGTGCTCCCATCGAATTACTTTCCGTAGCCAGCGGCCTGAACGTTCTGCAGCACGGCGAGGTCGGTCGCATCCGACGGCCGACCCGCCGTGATCGCGCCTTCGAAGAAGGTTCCGTACGAGGTGTTGCTGTTGTCACCGCCGACGCCGAGCACGATCGCGCCCTGGAGGTTCCAGGCGGCGGGCGCCTTTCCGTCGTAGGCGGTGGTCAATCCGCCCGACTGCCCATCGCCGACCCTGATCGCGTATTGAGGTGTCCCATTGGTGGTGTTGGTCTTGACCAGCCCGAACGCGTAGTCCCAGGTCACCGACGGGTTGCTGGGGTTCTGGGTCGCGGCCGCGCCGGAGCCTCCAGCCCACACGCCGCCCTCGGCGTCCATCATGAACCAGGGACCGTTGCCCGCCCCCGTGCCCCAGACGAACTTGGCCCCGAACGAGACGGTGTCCATCGCGCCCGTGCCCCCGGTCGAGCAACTGTCTCGCTGCGCGCTCCCGAAGTCCCAGCAGCACCCCGCGTTGGCACGCTTGCCGTCGACGACTTCATACTCTCCCTGCGCCGCCGCGCCCATCGGCATGCTGGTGGCGTCGTTGTTCCGATAGCCGTCGTGCTCTGGCCCGGTGGAAGAGCCGAACGACGAGTTCGAGACCATGTACAGCGCGTAAACCTTGTGCCCGCTCAGCGTCAGCGAACGACCTTTCGCATTTGCCTCTGTGTCGGGCGTGGTGACGTAACACCCGGCACCGGCGACGGTGAGGTCGTTGCCTTTGCCGGATTGATCGTAAAGCTTCGAGATCGTGCATGCGGAACTGCCGCACAGCGTGTCCTGGGCGGCACCGTCGGCGAACTCGCCGCCGGCGATGGGGCCGATGTCCTTGAGCGTGCCCCCGGCGCCGGTGTTGGAGCCCCCGACGCGGATCTGGTAGAGGGGCCCGTCGTACTTGGCCGACATCAGCCGCGTCGTGCTGTACGCCCCGACACACGGCGTGCCGGTGGCGGCGTAGATGTCGCAGGGCCCCTGGAAGGCGGTGCTGCCGCCGCCGGAGCCGCCCGCGCCGCCGGAGCCGCCCGCGCCGCCGGAGCCGGTTGTGCCAGCGGCCCCGCTCGCGCCAGCGGAATCCCCCCCTCCGCCGGTCGCGCCGGTCGCGCCGCCCGTTGAAGAGACGGCGCCCGTGCCACCCCCACCGCCGGTCCCGGGTGTCCCACCCGCCCCGGTGGTGCCGCCCGAGGCGGGCGCGTCGGTGCTCTGAAAGACGACGGTCCCCGATGTCGTCGGGCTCTGCGTCTTCGGCGTCCACGTCATCTTGCTTGCCGAAGCGCAGGACGCGTACGCGTTGTGACCATCGAGGGTGAGGGCGCCGTTGTCAGCGGTGAACGCTCCGGTGGTCTGGGGATCCGGGGAGACCCACCCAAGCCCGCCGTGCTGCGCGATCGTGGCCGAGCAACTGCACCCACCGCCGGCGGCGCTGGTGCAGGTCACCGAGGAGTACCCCATCGCCTGCACGGCACCGCTGACCTGATCGCACGTCAGAGCGGTTCCCGAAAAGGACAGGCATCCGGACGCCAGCGCAAGCTGCTCGGTGCCGGTCGTCATGGTGTCGTCGACGTAGGTCCCATCGGGGTTCGCGGTCCACGTTCCGGACACATGAAGGGACCCCTGCACGGGAATGGCCGGGCACGTCGTGCCCAAAAAGTCCGACGGGTCCAGCTGCCCGGTGACCGTCAGGCAGGACGAGCTGACGGACCAGGTCCCGACGACATCACCGCCGCAAGTGGCGACGTCGCTGCAGTCGCCTCCTGCGCCGCCGCCGCCCGAACCGCTGGTTCCCCCGGTGGCGCCGGAACTGGCATGCGTCGAGCTGCAGCCCGCCGCGATCAGGACGAACGCACCCAAGACCTGCGCGCGGCGAGAGGTCGCTCGGCGAGACGGATGAACCAACATCGAACCTCCTGGGTTGCGGGATCGTTCGCTCACGGCGCAGCGGGAAGATAGCTGTGAATGGCGGCGAACCAGACGTCGCCCATGACGACGTAGCCGGCGCCGTTCGGGTGCAGGAAATCGCTCATGAGCGCGGTCTGGTAGTTGGGATTGGCCGTGAACGCCGCAAACATGTCGACTGCGACGACGTGCTTGCCGCTTGCAGCGCGCGTCTGGACGACGCCGGCGATCGCGTTGTTGTAGGTCTGCACGACCGTCGCATTCGCGCCGTCATCCATCCAGGGCGTGATCTTGGCGACCACCAACAGCGCGTTCGGCGCGTCCTTGATCATTCGGTCGAGCAGCGCGCCCAGTCGGGCGGGGGCGTTTGCGACGTCGATGTTTCGGTTCACGTCGTTCGTGCCGATCATCAGCAGGATGATCTGAGGGTGATTGGCCGCGATCGACGAGTCGACCAGCGGCGAGATCCCGGAGGTGGTCGCGCTGTCGTCGATCGTGTAGCCGGGATGTCCCTCGTGATTGCGCGGAAACATCTTCCCGTCGAGCGTGGTGGGTCCGTTGGGATCGGTCGCGCTGCCCACGAACGTCAGCGCCTTGCCCGCCTGAACGGCGTCGTGAAACAGCTGGACGCGGTACCCGCCGCCCGGAGCCGGCGAACCGACACCATCGGTGATCGAGTCGCCGAGTGGCATGACGATGCACGGCGTGCCGGCCGCGGGGCAAGGATTGAACGCCGGGGCGCCGCCCGCCGCCGTGCCGCCGCCGCCGTTCGAGCCACCATGCCCGACGCCGCCTGCACCGCTCTGGCCGGCCGACCCGCTCGCACCCGCAGCCGCTGCGCCCCCGCTGCCCCCCGAACCGCTCACGCCACCGCGCGCCGCCGCACCGCCGGCGCCAGTCACTCCGCCCGCCGCGCCTCCGGTGCCCGTCGCTCCGCCGGCGGCCGCCGCTCCGGCAGCGCCGGTCGTCCCACCGCGCGCCGGAGATCCACCCAGGGAGGTCCCTCCGCCGGCGCCAGATGTCGAACCGTCCCTTCCGCCAACCGACGACGCCCCTCCGGTCGCCGATCCGCTTGCGCCGGCAGGCGAGCCCGCATCCGGGGTGGCGCTTCCACTGGCGGCGCAGGCCGCGCCGACGATGGAAAAGCAGATCGCCCAGATGGACGACCCGAAGAACGCCTTTGGAAGTTCGGGGCGGGCGAGGTGGTTCATCCGGCTTCTCCTCGCCCGGTAAAGGGGGCGATCGAGGTCCGAACTTTTCGAAATCGCTGCGGCCGCGAGGGGCGCGGGCTGGCGCTCAGTCGCCGAGGCGCCCGTTCAATCCGACGCGACGGCGGCTGACCGCGCAGTCGTCGACGAACAGCGTCGCCCCCGTCGGGGTGAGGTCGTCCGCCAGGTTCAGCACGTCCCATTCGATCCAGGGCGTCGGACTGGTGGCGGTCCCTTCGAGATCCACGATCTCTTCCCCGTCGAACCAGACAGTCAGCGCGCCCGTCGAATCGGACGCGTCGCGATAGTAGGCCTCGATCTGGAACCACTCACCGATCGGCACGACCAGGCCCGCGACCCGGAGCGGAACCGCCGCACCGGTGCGATGATCGAAGACCTGAAGCGTCATCTCGCCGGCGGTGCCGTTGGCCAGGCTCACGTCGAACAGCTCACCCTCGGTGGAGGGATCGTCGGCGATGGAGCGCTGCCGGAATTTGAAGAGCACCCAGAACTGTCCGATCTGCACCGTCGCGGGCAGGTCATACCAGGCGCTGTAGTATCCCTCGGCCGGCAGACCTCCCTTGCGCGACATGCCAGCGCTTTGGGCCCCGCCATCAGCGGGCGCGTCGACGGAGAGCTTGGCGGCGAACAGCCCCGTGTGGGCGTGCTCGCTCGACACCTCGACGCTCCCGGTGGCGGACGACGCGCCCGCGCTGCCGGCGGGCGTGCTGGTCCACTCATCGAACGTTCCGCCCTCGAACCGGGCCGTCCACAGGACGTCAGAGCCGACGTCGATGTTGCCGCCGCACGACGCGGACAGCAGCCCGGCCACGAGCGCGGAGCCCAGGACCATCCTGTGCGACCGGCTGCCCGAGGACAAGGGACGCATCAGAGCAGCCCCACCCGGAAGCCCACCGCCGCGCCGAACCAGACGCGCGGGGTACGGCCGACGTCCCCCGCGGGCAGCGCCGAGATCGTCGGCGGCGCAGGATCGACCTCCACCTCGACCAGGACGAAGGGGGAGCCCCAGGCCCGTCGCAGAAAGCTGATGCCGCCGCCGGCGACGATTCCAAGCTCGCCACCCAGACCGGTCCGCGCCGTCGCGAGGTCGTCCCCCTTCTCGGCCAGGAGCGCCGCGACGACGCCGATCTCCAGGAACGGCGACACGGGCCGGTCACGGAGCAGGCCCAGGCGCGCCGCGAGCTGCGCCGCGACGCGCCACTGCCGGACGCGGACGTCACCGATGGTTGCCTGCGCCGGCGCACTGCCGCGGGCGCCCGCCGCTATCGACAGACGGCCGCGGTCCCAGGCGAGCTGTGCCAGAGCGCCGGGCGCGACCGACGATGCCCCGACGGCGACGCGCGCATCGGCACCGACCTCCAGGTGCAGGGCACGTCTGCGCGGACCCGGCGCGGCGGTCGGTTCGCGCATGGTCAGCGTGACGGGCGGAGGCGGACCGGGCGGCGTCTGGGCGAGCTTGACCGCCGCCGGGTCGTCGGCGGAATCCGCCGCCAGTGCCACGAACACGGCAGCCAGCTTGGCCCGATTCGCACAGTCGCGCGCGTCGTCCTCGTACTCCCGTGTGCGATCGCCGGCACGGACGCGAAATGCGCTGCCGAGGTCGGTCACCTCGACGGGCCGCGCTTCCCCCGCCAGGGCTCGGAGGCGGGTTTCGACCCTGTCCACGACAGCCAGCGCGGCGAGCGCCGACCAGACGGCCGCCGGTTCCGGGCACGCGCTGGTCCCGGCGATCACCTCGCGCGGAGAGACGGGTTCGCCGGCGGCGTGAGCCGGGCCGCTCCGAAACGCGAGCAGCGCCGCGCCCACCGCGCAGACCAGATTGGCGCGACGGCGCAGTCCGACATCCGGCAAGCGCCACGGTCCTGTCACGCGACGCACCCCGGCGCTCGCCAGCCGGCTCCGCATTTTGGGCAAAGTTTCGCACCTGGACGATCCATAAAGGAAGTGTGTCGGGACTTTTCGCTCTGGCTGGACGTGCCGGCACCGGTGCCGCCGCCGGCGTGGGCGGCGCCAGCCGGGGCGACGAGTTCAGCCAATTTTACGACCGCTGGTTCGAGCACGTGTCGCGCTTGGTGAGCCTGCTGGGCGGCCCGCAGGCGGATCGCGAGGACATCCTGCAGGAGGTCTTTCTGGTCGTCAGGCGTCGCCTCGACTCCTTCGACGGCGTGAACCCGAGTGCCTGGCTGTACCAGATCACCCGCCGCCAGGTGCGCGACTTCCGCAACCGCGCCTGGGTGAAACACATTTTCACGCGACGGCGCGACGAGGAACCCGACGCGCTGGCCGCCGACATGGGCCACCCGGAAAGGACGTTCGAGACGAAGCAGAAACACCGGGCGCTCGGCGCCATCCTCGCAAAGATGAACGCCGATCGCAGGGCTGCTTTCGTGCTGTTCGAGATCGATGGGTTGTCGGGTGAAGAGATAGCTGCCATTCAAGGCGTACCGCTCAATACGGTCTGGACCCGACTTCGCACGGCCCGCAAGGAGTTCCTCGAGCTGGCGGCGAAGTTCCGGCGCATTCAGGAGCAGGAGGGTCGGATGTCGCGGACGAGAGGGCGAGGTTGAAATGAAGGACGACACGAGCGCCGGGACCGGCCAGCCCGAAGGTGGACTGACCCGCTTGCGGGACGGGCGAGCTGGGGACCTGGAAAAGGATGCGGCGTGGGCCGTCGATCTGTTGCGGGAAGCGCCCATCCATCGCCTGAAGCCCGGCGAGCGCCAGCGGGTGCTCCTGGGACTCGGGCGGGCGCACCCCGCCAGATCCCGCCGCTGGGCCGTCCGGCTGGCGGCGACGGTCGCGGTGTTGGTCATGGCGACCGCGGTCGCGCGCGCGGGGCTGGGGCACCTGCCGCGCTGGCTCACAGGCCTCGCCCGCGGTTTGCGCCCGAGCCCTCAGGCCGTCGGCCGCCCGGTTTCCGGCGTGAGCCGCCACCGCGAGCTGGCGACCGCGGCGGCCGCGCCGGCACCGGCGCCCGTGATCACCAGCCGGCCCGCGCCGCTGCCGGAAGCGCCCCTGGCGAATGAAACGCATCCGGCGCTCAGCATGACCCCACCGGTGCGGCGGCCCGGGCCCCGCGCAGACCGAGCAGACGGCGATGCCGGGCTGGTCGTGCACGCGATGCGCGCACTCCGCCGCGACAATGACCCGGCGCTGGCGCGTTCGCTGTCCGCCACCTACCTCGAACGGCATCCGGACGGCGCGCTCGCCGAGGAGGCCCTGGCACTGACCATCGAAGCGGCCCTGGCGCAGCACGAGCCTGACGCGGCCGCATTGGGTGCGCGCTACTTGCAGCAATACCCGAATGGCCCATTTCGGGGGCTCGCGCGTCGAGCGAGGACCTCGCCCCAGTGAAGATGACCGGTTCAGAGGCGGCGGCCTGGACCGGTCGTTGGTCTGGACTTCGGGCCACGAATTTCCGCAACATCTTCTCTTGCCACGGCTCGAGCTGCATTTCGCCCAGCCGTCTCCGAACCGTTTCTCCGGAGATGTTCGTGTGCACCGTCAGCCGGACCATCTCCCTGGCCAATGACACGGATATTCATGCTGGCTCCTTTTCGAAGCCTTTGATCAAATCCCGAGCCGAATGGCAACTTCAGCTTCCTTCACCGAGATCCAGGGCCAGTACCTGGCCTTCATCCACGCCTATTCGCTGGTCATGGGACAGCCCCCCGCCGAAGCCGACATGCAGCGTTTTTTTGGCGTGACGCCGCCCAGCGTCCACAACATGGTGAAGACCTTGGAGCGGCTCCGACTCATCACCCGCACACCTCGGCAGGCGCGAAGCATCGCGGTCTTGGTGCCGGAGGACGAGCTACCCCGTCTCCGGCAACCGATCAAAATCACCGGGACGAGGTACTAGCTTCGTCGGGCGGCGAAGCAACGTAGCCGGCTGGGGGCGGGGGCAGGGCCGCGTCGAGCCGGCATCTCATGTGTCGCGTCCCGCGGCCGATGCACACTGACTTCCGGAATCGCTCTCGGTCAGCGGCCTGCGCCTGCCTCCCTCTTTCCATCCGCACGAATGTGGCATTTCGAGACGGCCGCAGACGAGTAGGATGTCCCCCATGAGCGACATCCGGCAGGTCTTCATCGGTACCGACTGTGGGGCCACGATGTCGAAGGTGGGTGGCGTCTGGGCTGACGGCACCACGGTGTCGACCAAGCTCTATCAGCACCCAACCAGCTCGGAGGCCGGGACGGCGGCGGTCGTCGCTGGCTGGGTCGAAGCCGTCGGCCAGTATCTGGCCCAAAATGCGCTCGCCTGGGAACAGGTGAGCGGCGTCGGCCTGGCCATCCCCGGCCCCTACCTCCGGTATGGCGTGCTCGGCCACTCGGCGAACATGCCGGCGGCCTTCGAAGGGTGGGACTTCTACACCGACTACGCGCAGGCGCTGGCCAAGCAGGTCCGGCGCGCCGTGCCGTTGGTGGTGGGCAACGACGGCGCGTTCGGCGGCGTGGGCGAGGCCCACCGCGTCCGGGGCTCGGGGACGGGCGCTGTTCTCATGCTCGCGCCCGGCTCGGGCCTCGGCTCCGCCTTCATCGACGCGCGCGGCCTGCCGCTGGCGGGCGACACTCTGGCCGGGATGGAGACCGCGCACATGGCGGCGCCCCTGCACCTGCTGGGCGCCAAGCCCTACCCCTGTGGCTGCGGCCGAACGTGGGGTTGCGCCGAGCTCTACACGACGCTCGCCGGGCTGCCGTATCTGCTCGAGGAACGCCTGGCCTCGCGGCCCGAGCACCCGCTCGCCAAATCAACCGACGCGCCCAAGAAGAAGGCGCTGGCGCTGCGCGGGCTGGCTCAAACGGGTGACCCGCTGGCCGTCGAGTTGTTCGACTTTCAAGCCCGCGCCATGGGCTACCACATCGCCAACCTGGTGTTGGCGCTCGATCCCGAGTTCGTCGTCATCGGTGGCGGCCTCATGGATCCAGAGAGCACCACCGATGCGTTTCGGCAGCGTTACCTCAAGATCGTCGCCGACACCGCGCGCCCACACCTCTGGCCCGTGCAGCGCGAGCGCCTGCGCGTGCTGCCGTCCACGCTGGGCGAGCTGTCACAGGCGATCGGCGCGGCGCTGGTCGCCCTCTACAGCGGACGCAGCTGAGCGATGCCTTGACCCTCTCCGGAAAGACGATCAACGATCGGGTTATGCCTGACCAGAGCGACGAGGACGAACTGACTCAAGCGCTGGATGATCAGACCGCAACGTTGGTCGACGATGTGGATGTGATCGAGGTCGCAGACGCTCAGCGCGACGAATCGCAGAAGTCCACCGTCGTCGTCGACCTGCGAAAGACGCTCA
>JAICYS010000303.1 GCA_025934105.1 Myxococcota bacterium
CCGGGCGCGACATCGGTGGTGAGCGGGCCAAGCGTGTAGAATGGCGCCTCGTGGCAGTGCTTGAGCTGCTCGTCCATGTTGGCCTTGATCTTGTGCATCGGCACGTGGCCGGGACCTTCGATCATCACCTGCACGCCATGTTTCCAGGCCACTTGCGTGAGCTCGCCCAAGGTCTCCAGCTCGGCGAACTGGGCGGCGTCGTTGGCGTCGGCGATCGAGCCCGGGCGCAGGCCGTCGCCCAGGCTGAACGAGACATCGTAGGCCTTCATGATCTCGCAGATGTCTGCGAACCGCTCGTAGAGGAAGTTCTCGCGGTGGTGGGCCAGGCACCACTTGGCCATGATCGAGCCGCCGCGGCTGACGATCCCGGTCACCCGCCTGGCGGTCAGCGGGATGAACGGCAGGCGCACGCCGGCGTGGATCGTGAAGTAGTCGACGCCCTGCTCGGCCTGTTCGACCAGCGTCTCCAGGAAGACGTCGATGTTCAGGTCCTCCGGCTTGCCCTTCACCTTCTCCAGCGCCTGGTAGATCGGCACCGTCCCGATCGGCACCGGCGAATTGCGGATGATCCACTCGCGCGTGGCGTGGATGTCCTGGCCCGTCGACAGGTCCATGACCGTGTCGGCGCCCCAGCGGACCGCCCAGCGCAGCTTGTCCACCTCTTCCCCGATCGACGACGAGACCGCCGAGTTGCCGATGTTGGCGTTGATCTTCACCAGAAAGTTCCGCCCGATGATCATCGGCTCGGCCTCCGGGTGGCGGCGGTTGGCCGGGATGATGGCGCGGCCGCGGGCGACCTCGTCGCGCACGAACTCGGGCGTCACCCCCTCGCGCAACGCGACGAAGCGCATCTCTTCCGTGAGCTCGCCGCGCCGCGCGTAGTGCATCTGGCTGAAATTCGTGTCGCCGCGGGCGATGCGCCGCTCGATCCAGGGCTGCCGCAGCTTGGGCAGCCCCTGGTGCGGATCGACATTGCGCGGCCCGGCCGGGTCGTAGACGTCGATGGGCGGCTCGCCGCCCCCCACGCTGATGCGCCGGACCGGGACCTCGAGGTCACCGTCGATGAGGAACGCCCGCTCGGACCCCGGCAGCTCACCGAGAGGCGTCAGCCCCTCGACCGGATCGTCAATCGTCGGCAGACCGCGCTTGCCCGCCCCGCCGTTCCCAGGTTTTCCGTCGTGCATGGTGCCTCGCTTTCCTTCGCCGGCATTACCCGGATCAGGTTCAGGGGTCGCGCCTGTCCACGTCGTGCGAACGGCGCCTCTCAGCCTTTCGGTCGGCTCCCCCAGCTGTTCGGTTCTCGAAACACAGCAAATTAGCGTCGCCCGCCCCAGAATGCAAAGCCCGCCGTGACGAGGACTTCAGACCCGCAGAGCGTTCCGGGTTCCGCCACGGGATCGGCGACGTCGCGGCCGAGGCGGGACGTGGGCGCGTACCCGGAGGTACGTAAACCGAAGAGCAACGAAATCCCGGCGTCGAGGCCGCCGCGATACCCGGCGCGCTCTTCTAGTTGAGGTACTTCTTGGGGGGATGGCGGGGCGGTCCGGCCCCGCCGTCCAGCACCCGGTACCGCCGCTTCAGCCGGCGGATGCGGAACGTCCCCCAAGCCTCGCGGAACCCACCCGGCGCGGCGAACAGGTACCCGGCCGCCGACGCCACCAGCGTCGCCGCGAGCTGCGCCCAGTCAGCGCGGAACAGGCTGGCCACCACCCCCCAGCCCACGAAGATCCAGGCCAGGTGCCGCGCCTGCATCGTGAGCGCCCCGAACACCTGCGTCGCGGCTCGGCCGTAGATGCGGCCGAACGCGCAGAACAGCGCCAGCACCGCGAAGGCGCAGCCGTCGAACACGTCGCCGCTCTGATAGGTGCGGAGGTGCGCCACGCCGGCCAGCGCGATGTTCGCCAGGACGCCGGCGCCCACGAACAGCGACACGAAACGTCGGGTCCCCTGCGTCCGCTCGATGTAGGCGCCCACGAACCAGAGCCCGATGACGTTGAAGACGAACCCCAGCAGATCGAAGTGAACGAACAGCGACGTGACCAGCTGCCAGATTTCGCCCCGCCACACCCCCGGCCCCAGCGCCAGGTGGGCGGTCATGGGGCCCCGCACCTCGCGGACGAAGACGTAGAAGGCGTACAGAACGGCGTCCGCGATGACGAACGCCTTGATGGCCGGGGTCAGGCGCTCGGAGATGGGCTCGGACCAGGACGGACGAGTCGGCCGGCGCCGGGGAAGATCGGGCATTGCAGTCGGATTCTAGCAGCCCGTGACGAAAGTCGGACCGAGCCGAAATGGGCGGGGCGGGGCCGGATGCAAGGAGCCAAGCGCCGAATACCCGAGGCATTCGAGCGAGCGGCGACGCCGCAGACAGCCCCGCCCCGCCCGTTTCGGCGACGCAGAGCGTTTCGCCACCGGCTGCCGGCGTCCGCCGGGGCCCGGACGGGGGGGCGGCCCGTCACTCGCTGCCGTTGGCGCAGTCCGGGTCGGCGCTGTCGACGCGGCCGTCGTGGTCATTGTCCACGCCGTCGCTGCAGGACGACGGCGGGTAGAGGTGCACGTTCACCGAGGCCGGGGCGCCGGTCGTCACCACCACCGTCTCTTCGGGAACCGGCGCCGTGTCGTCGGCCGGCGCGATCGCCACGGCCTGAAAGTCGAGCATGGAGACCTGGATGGTCCAGGTCCCGGGCGCCACGCTGACCTGGTGGGTTCCGGGCGTGCACAGCGTGATCACCCGCAGGCCGTCCCCCCCGCTCTCGGCGCCCGAGATCACGACCGAATCGATGCCGTGCTGGCCGCAGCCGCTGGCGGCCGGCTCGGTGCCCTGGAAATCCCAGCTCACGTCGACGGTGCCGTCCTGACTGCACGCCGCCCCGGCCAGCGCGAGAACCACGAGGAGCAAGGCAGAGCGGCCGAACATGCGCCGCCTTATATCATCAGGGCGCGGCGGCCGAGACGACGAACACGGCCGGCGTCTCCGGCTCCGTGTCGCCGCAGTTCGTGATGTTGAACGAGCTGCTCTGCGCCGGCGCCAGCGCGTTCCGCTGCTTATCGAACAGGTTCACCGTCGCGTTGTAGAGGCCGACCCCCTGCAGCGGCACCACGATCGAGCCGGCCGACGCGTCGGGCGGGCATGACGCCGGGAACGTCACGCCATCCACGTTGGCCTCGACGGTGGACGCGCCGGCCGCCGCGCACGTCACCGGCACGCCGGTGGCGTCCTGGATCGTGTAGTCGATGATCAGGTTGGGGTAGCAGTCCCCGGTGCCCCCGCCGTCAGGTCCGGTTTCGATGACGCACCCGGACCCCGCCAGCATCAGCCCCACGGTTCCCACCAGCAAAGCGGGCGTCACGAATCGGCGGTTGCGCTGCATGTGAAGACTCCTGCGGTGAATCGTCGGACCTGGCCTCACTGCGGCGCGCAGACGCTGCCATTGCAGGTCGGCGCGCACGGAGCGACCAGCGTGAAGGCCTCGACCTCCGTTGGCTGCCCGCGGACCACCTGACGCAAGATCGGTGCCGGGGTCATGATCGAGCTGGTCGGGACTTCGTTGCCGGCCGCGTCGACCGCCACCACCGAAACCGAGTAGTATTCGCCCGGCGCGGTGGGGGGAATGTCGAACGGGGTGGCCCCGGTCTGCCGGCGGCACGCGAAGTCGCACTGGGCCTTTCCGGCACAGGGTGTGGCGCCGTCGATGCCACCCCCCACCCCCCGCAGGACCAGCCGCACCTTCGCGATGGCGGGGTCCGCGCAGTCGCAGTTCGTGATCCCTCGCCCGTCCGGCGCGATGACGATCCAGCTGATCTCGACCGCGCCGCCGTCGATCGAAACGCAGGCCGGGATCGCGGCGGCGGACAGGGCCAGGAGGGCGACGGCGAGGCGGGTCCGCATGTCAGGACGAAAGTGGAGGTTAGGAATGGGCGCCAATCGTGTCAAACTGCGGCGGGCGTCCCCCAACGTCGCTGGGCCGCCCGCACCCAAGGAGGTCACGTCCGATGTTACCGCTCATCCTTCAGGCCGGCGCCGGCGAAGCCCGGCTCGACATTATCTCGCTGATCCTGAACGCGTCGCCGGTCGTCAAGGGCGTGCTCGGGTTGCTGATCCTGATGTCGGCCGCCTCCTGGTTCGTGATCGGGTCGAAGGCGCTGTATCTGTCCAGCGCCTCCTCGCGCTCGACGAAGTTCCAGGACGCGTTCTGGAAGACCGGGCGCCTGGACGAAATCTGGAGGATGAGCGAAGCCGCCCCTCCCTCGCCGGTGGGAGAGGTGTTTCGCGCTGGCTACACCGAGCTGGCCAAGCTGCAAAAACGCCGTCAGGAGAACGCCGAGGCCACCAGCGACGCGTTGCTGGGCGACATCGAGAGCGTCGAGCGCGCGCTGGATCGCGCCCGCACGACCGCGGTCACCGAGATGGAGTCGCGCGTCCCGCTGCTGGGCACCACCGCCAGCGCGGCGCCGTTCATCGGCCTGTTCGGAACCGTGTGGGGCATCATGAACTCGTTCCGGAACATCGGGTCGAAGGGCGCCGCCAACCTGGCCACCGTCGCCCCGGGCATCGCCGAGGCGCTGGTCGCCACCGCCATCGGCCTCATGGCCGCCATCCCGGCGGTCATGGCCTACAACTACTTCAGCCGGCGCATCCGCGTGATCACCGCCGAGATGGAGACGTTCTCCAGTGACTTCCTGAACATCGTGCGCCGGAGGTTCTTCTGATGGCGATGACGACGGGAAGCGGCGGCGGCGGCACGATGACGGAGATCAACGTCACGCCGCTGGTCGACGTCATGCTGGTTCTGCTGATTATCTTCATGGTCACCGCGCCGATGCTGCAGACGGGCGTCGACGTGAACTTGCCCGAAGCCAAGGCCCAGACCATCCCCGACGACGAGGGCAAGTTGATCCTGACCGTCACCAAGGACAAGCGGGTGTTTCTGGGCAAGCTGCAGATCCCCTGGGACGACGTCGAGAAGGTGCTGAAGAACAACGCCAAGCTGAACGCCGACCACGAGCTGTACCTGCACGCCGATCGAGCGCTCAGCTACGGCGACGTCGTCAAGGTGATGGCCGCCGTCAAGCAGGCGGGCGTCGACAAGCTGGGCATGGTGACCGATCCGCTCGAATGACGAAATGCCCGCTGACGCTCAACGGCGCGGCCCGCGCCGAAACTTCGCCGGCCTGATCGTGACGCTGGCGCTGCACGGGGGCATCCTGGCCGCCGTCGCAGCCGCGCACGGCAAGGAGGAGGCGCCCCTCATCGTGCCGCACGACTTCGTGCGCGCCGAGCTGGTCAAGCTCGGCAAGCCGCGCGAGAAGTTCTGGCTGCCGCGCGTGACGCAGCCGCCTCGCCCCACCGCGCCCGAGCCGACGCTGAAGGTGGCCGAGGATCCGAACGCCAAGGCCGCCCCCAAGGAAGCGCCGCGCCCCGAAGATCCGAAGATCTCGAAAGAGCTGAAGAACGCCCTCGAGCGCGCGCGCAAGCTGGAGGCGCTGGCGGCGGACGAAGTGCCCGACGAGGGATCGCTGACCGGCAACAAGCTCGGCACCTCGAACACCGCGGCGGGCGATCAATATCAGGCGCAGGTCGTCGGCATGCTGCACCAGAACTACAACTTCCCGGCCGGCCTCACGCCCGATCAGATCCAGAACCCACCCGAAATCGTCTTCCACATCGCGCCCGACGGGACGCTGACCGGCATCAAGCTGACCAAATCGTCCGGCAACAGCTTCGTCGACGACGCCTGCGTCGGTGCCGCCAAGCTCACGGCCAAGGTGCCGCCGCCACCACCGACGGTCCGTGGTATGAGGGTCCAGTGCGAAAAATAGGGATCGCGTGGCTGCTGGTCGGACTGGCATGGGCGCCGGCGGCGCACCCGCAGCAGGGCGGTGACGAAGATCTGCCGGCGGTGCAGCTCTCGGGCGCGGGGATCGAGCTGCTGAAGCTGGCCGTGCCGCGCGCCGAAGGCGACAGCGACGGGGCGGCCGCGCAGCTCCTGTCCAA
>JAICYS010000041.1 GCA_025934105.1 Myxococcota bacterium
GCCGGGCAGCAGGCCGGGTGGCAGTGTTCGCCCGCCCTGCACGCGCACGACCAGGCTGCCGCCGTCGCGCGCGATGCGCTTCAGTTCGGTGGTCAGGATGCGCAGGCGATCGTAGCAAGCACGATCGAAAACCGCGTCGGCCGGCCCGGCGAGCACCGCCGGCGGGACGTCCTGGTCGACCGCGCTGATCCGGCCCGCCCTGATCCGCAGGCGGCGGGTCCGCGTGGCGCCCGGCTCTCGGTAGACCACCTCTGCGTCGTCCAGCAGCTTCAGCCAGCGTGTGCGGCGGTAGGCGCGATAGGCTCGTGCCGCCGCACGCTCCAGGTGGCGAGCGACACGCGGCGGATCCCAGCCGCGATCGCCTTCTTCTTCATCTCGCGGCGGATCCTTCTGCGCCGCCACCACCGCCAGCAGGTGTTGAGCCAGCCGCAGCGCCCCGGTGCGCGCGGGCAAGGACCCGGGCAAGCACGCAAGATCGTCCGCCAGACCCGCGGCGGCCGCGTGGCGCGCCATCAGCTCGGACCAGCCGGACGTGAACACCGACTCGTCCGGCGTCCACAGCGCCGAGACGCCGACGGCGTGCGCGCGCACCGGCAAGTCCGGCGGCGCTCCGGCCAGCAACGCACTCAGCGCGCCCAGCGGCCGCAGCGAGTACTCCGACGGCAGCGGCCCGATCGCGTGCTCGTCGCCGGGCGTGGCCGCCGCCCCGTCGAACGCCGCGTTGCTGTACCAGACCCGCGGGTCGCCCGTGGTGAGCTGAACGTTGTAAGGCGGATTGAGAGCCTTGATGGCTTCGTTCTCCAGCAGCGCCGCCTCCAGCGAGCTGGCGGTCTCGGTCACGGCGATGTCACTGACCTGAGTCAGCATCTCCGGCGCCAGCAACTTGCCGGACCGGCCGATGAAGTGGCTGGTGACGCGCTTCTTCAAGCTGGTCGCCTTACCCACGTACAGCAGGTCGCCGTTGCGACGCAGGAATCGGTACACGCCGGGCCGGTCGGGCAGCGAACGAAAACGTCCGTCGTCGATGGGGTACGCCGGCTTCTTGGGGCGCGCGCGGACGGGACCAGGCAGGCGAAGCCACCGTTGCAGCTCCTCCCAGGTCGCGATCCCGAGCGCCGCCAGGTCGCCGCACAGCCGCTGCCACACGAAGGCCGTGGCCGCAACGTGGCCCAGCGCGCGCCGCTGCAGCGCCACGCTGTGGCCCAGGTAGCCGGCCAGCGCGCGCAGGGACAGACGCGGCAGCTCGGAATAGAGCCGATTGGCGATGGCGTGCAGGCACACGGCGTCCAGCGGGAAGGCGACGTCGGGCTCGAAGCGCGCCGACCATTCGCGCAGGAACGGCAGCTCGAAGCGCGCGTAGTGGATGGCGGTGGGAATGGGTTCCGCCTGCGCGGCCGCCGCGCGCAGGCGGCGCCACGCCTCGTGGGCGGCGATCGCGTCGGCGGCGGCGGCCGGCTGCCAGCCGGTCAGCTTGCGGACCTGGCCCGGAACCGTGTGTCCCTCGGGCAGCGCGATCCAGTGCGCCTCGCACGCGCGCGGACCGCTGTCGCCGCGCACCACGCCCCAGCCCAGCTCCAGAGCGTGACCAAAGGCGGGGCTGGCTCCGGTGGCCTGACAGTCGACCACCAGCACATCCATGCCGGCCAACGCGCGCACTGGTCAGTCATGCGGGCCGCCGCCGCTGCCGTCAAGCCGCGACGGTGTCCTGGACTCTTCGCATCGGCGGACCTCGTCGGACCTGGGGGCCCGATGAGATCGCGTCAGGCAGAGCGGGCTTTTTCCCGCGTCGCGAGATCAAGGATGCGCGCGGGTCATTCCTCCCACGGTCCCGCACGAGATGGGGGCGAGGGAGAGCGGGCCTTGCCCGCGCGAGCTCGTCGCGGGGAGCGCGGCACCCGCCCCGCGTCCCGCAAACGGAACGCGCAGAAGGTGCTCGCCGCCAGGGCCCCTGTCGCGATCGGCGAGTCGCTGTCGTCCGAAGGATCGGAGGATCGGCGCCTAGCGCACCGCACTAGACGAGGTGTTCGCTTCCCTCCGGCGCGGCGCTGCTGCCTTCGCGCCGCTTGCGGCCCCGGCGGGCGTAGCACAAGAACAACCCGAAGATGGTGAGCCAAGGGGCAGGGCTGCCCCCCGGATTGTCCAGGCTGCAGGAGCACCCACTCGACGTGCCGCCGCTGCCCTTGGGAGCCGAACCGCCGGAGCCACCGCCGCTGCCTGGCACGGCGCCACCCGATCCGGTGATGGGGACTCCGCCGGTCCCGATGGCGCCTCCCGTGGCGACCGAGGTCCCGCCGCCCACGCCGCCGCTGTGAACGGAGCCTCCCGAACCAGTGACGCCGCCATTCGTGCCACCGCTGCTGGAGGTGCTGCCGCCGGCACCAACCGCGCCGCCGCCACCGCCCGCACCGCCGCTCCGACCGCCGCTGCCGCCCGTGCCGGCGCCGTTACCACCGACCCCGGTCGTCGTCCCCAGCATCGGGCACACGACGTTCGCGGAGGCCGTGCCGCCCGAGGCGCCGGACATGATCCAATAGATGCCGTACCGGTCCTTGTAGCGCGAGTAATGCGGGATGAAGACCAGCTTGCCGTCCGAATCCGTGCCTTTCAGGTTGAACTCGAGCTTCCCCGGCGTTTGAACCAGGTTGGTGTTGATGTTGGCCAGCCAGTCGTTGAGGGTCGTGCCGCTGTTGACCTTGATGGTGTCCTGCAGGCCGCCCGGCGACGTCGCCGCGATGGTCGCCGCGTGGGTGACCGTGGTCATGGCGGCCGTTCCGAGGCCCGCGCTCAGGACCAGGGGGCCGTAGGTGAACGCGACGACGTTCTGATTGTCCGACAGGCGCGACACCTGCACGAACAGCGGGAACGAGAGCACGATCTGGTCGTTGGCTTGCCACACCCGGCTGACGCTGACGAACCCGGCGGATTCGGTCGCCGTCACGGCCTGCCCGTTGACGGACACGGCCATCTGGCAGCCCGCCGCCCAGTCGGGCTTCCTGAAGTTCATCGTCACCGCGTCGGCCGGCGCGGCGGTGATGGTCAGGTTGACCTTGTTGGTCAGGGGAAGATCGGTCGTCTGCGTCAGCGACAGCCCCCGAGCCTTCCAGTTCAGCGTCGAGCTGACGTAGTAGGTGACCCAGAGGTTCTTGTCGTCGTGGAAGTACACGCTGTCGTCCAGCCGGGTGAAGTTCTCCATGCCCGTGCCGGTGCAGCACCAGAAGCTGTCGGTCGGCGTCCCGAACGCCTTGAAGTACCCCGTGCCCATCGGCTTGAAGTAGGTCGTCATCCCCGTTTCGGGATTCATGGACGCCAGGATCTCGTTGATGTGGATGCGCTCGTAAAAGTGCGCGTACTTGACGTCGCCCGTGACCATGAAGAGGTCCCGGGTCAGCTTGGTCATGTTGTAGGCGTTGCAGGTCTCGTCGTTGACGTTGTCGCGGTACTGATTGAGGGCCCCGGGCGTGTGAAAATGCTCGTCCTCGCTGTTTCCGCCCGTCACGTACGTGTGGTCTTTCAGCACGACGTCAAAGAACCCCGTGGCGGCGTTCAGATAGGCCGACTCCGACGCCCCCAGGGTTCGATAGCGGTTGAGCGCGCCGATGAACTTGGGAATGGTCATGTTGGCGTGCTTGCCGCTCAGGTTGTCGGTGCCGCCGGCCAACGTCATGAACAGACTGGTGTCGTCGAACACGTGCGCGACGGCCAGGTGGTTGGCGTTGTTGGTGTACTTGTACAACTCGTAGAGGGCGTCGTTGAGGCCGCCGTACTCCTGGCTCAGCACGCGCGACTTGGCGCTGGAACTCCAGGCGCTGGTCCGCTTGTAGAGCCAGTCAGCCAGCTTGCCCGCGACCGTGAGCGCATCGGCGTTGCCCTCGAACTCGTAGATGTCGACGAGACCAGCCAGGATCTTGTGCAGCGTGTAGTACGGAACCCAGGTATTGCCGGTGCCGGCATCGAAATCGTCGAACTGGGACACCGGCGTCGCGAACAGGTATCCATCGGATCCCTGGTAGGACTTCATTTTCGCGACCACGTCATCCAGCTTGGTCTTGATTTGGGCGGCCAAAGTGGGGTCGCTGCCTTGCGCCTGCTGATACGCGTGCGCCACCGCCGACATCCAGTGCCCCATCGAGTGGCCCCGGATCTGACTGTTCTCCCACCCTCCGTAGAGGTTCGTGGGAGTCATGTTCGCCGCCACCGCCTTGAAGCCCGCCATCAGGCGATCGGAGTCGAGCGTCGTCAGTAAGAACGTGATCTCCTTGCTGAAGAGATTCTGTTGATACGCGTCCGTGATCTGAACCTGATCCAGCGAAAAGTCCTGCAGCTTGTCGACCGTGCTCGTTGCCGGCGCCGGGGCGCTGGCGGCGGTGCCACCAAGCGCTGCAACGGTAATGACCGCCGTGGCGAACCGCGCCGGCAGGGTCAACGTTCGGGGGGATCTAGGCATGCGTCTATTTGTTGGCGCCCTGGCGATTTTGTCATGATTGTATTTGTTGGGGCGGACTGCCTGGCGGCTCGGGGAAACATCCACGCGTCCTTCGGTCGCATGAGACGGAAGCCCGAGCGTGGCGAGGTTGGTGGCGCGGGGGGAGGCGAGCGGCGAGAGCGCGGCGGAGTTCGCAGGCGGAGTCGGCCCTGCGGCAGCGACGCTGGACGGCGCGAGTCGAGCCGGGCGCAGCGTGGGGCGACGACTCCCTGCGGGAAACTCGCCGCTGTGGAACGCGCTCGCGACGCGGATTGCGGGCCCGGGTAGGTTAGATTCGTCGGGTGATCGGCGTCTTTGATTCGGGCTTTGGCGGCCTTACCGTGCTGTCGGCGCTGGTCGCTCGGCTGCCCGGCTTCGACTACCTTTATCTCGGCGACAGCGCGCGGGCTCCCTACGGGGGGCGCAGTCACGAGGCGGTCTACCAGTTCACGCGCGAGGCGGTCGAGTTCCTCTTCGACGCCGGCTGTCCGCTGGTGATCCTGGCGTGCAACACGGCGTCGGCGCGCGCGCTGCGAACGCTGCAGCAGCGCCACCTCCCGGCGCGGCGGCCGGACCGCCGGATTCTGGGCGTGGTGCGGCCGGCGGCGGAGGCGCTGGCCGGGCTGCCCCCCGAGGCCCTGCCGGGCACCACGGCCCCCAGGGCGACCGGCGTGGCCGCGGTGCTCGGAACCGCCGGCACGATCGCCTCCGATTCCTACCGGCTCGAGCTCGCGAAGCTGGCGCCTCGACTGAGGCTGGTCCAGCAGGCGTGTCCGCTCTGGGTGCCGCTCGTCGAGGCCGGCGAGCTCGATGGGGCCGGCACCGAGTTCTTCCTGCGCAAGTACCTGGACCCGGTGCTGGCCGCCGACCCGCATCCGGAACGCATCCTGCTCGCCTGCACGCACTACCCCCTCCTGCGCCCGGCGATCCGCCGCATCCTCGATCAGGCGCCCGGAGGTGCCGCGATCGAGATCCTCGAGCAAGGACGGCTGGTCGCCGATCGCCTGGTCACCTGGATGGCGCGTCATCCCGAGATGGCGGCCCGCCTCGGGCGCGGCGGCGCGCGCGGATACCTCACCACCGACGATCCGGGCTGGTTCGCCGCGCGTGCGGAGGCGTTGCTGGGGATTCCGATCGCCGCCGAGGCGGTTCGCCTCCCCGCCGTGGAATGACCGGCCGGCTGCCCGGGCTTCGGGCGGACAGTCGGCCAGCGCCCCCGTCATCGAATCGTTTTCGCCCCGGCGTCGCCCGCCGACGGCAGGAATCCCCGGCGAGAACGACCGGCGCGCAGCCGGCCGCCCTGGCGCGGCGACGGCCGCGGCGTTCACGAAGCGCCGATCTTCATGGGGATCCCCGGAACCTTCGTCCAAGCCGCCCCCAGTGCGCGCGAGCGTCAAAAACCGGCTCAGCGCCCGGCCCGGGCCGCCCCTTTTCGCCGCCTGAGCCGGTTTTCAGCGATGACAGACACTCCGGCGCGGGACAAAGTGGAGCGCGCCCAACCAGACGGGACACCTGCCCGGGCCCCCGGCCCCGGCCGTGCGCGGCAAAATCGAGCGCAGTCCACACAGCTTCATCAACAGGAATCGATCGCCCTGCTCACACCGCTGACGTTCGTCGGAGATGACGCGGCGCTGATTGAGGCGCTCCGGGCCGGCCACCCCGGGGCCGCGGCGGCGCTCTACGACCGTTACGCGGGCCAGGTTCGCCTGACGCTCCGGTCGATCCTGGGCCCGGACGACGACATCCCCGATCTGCTGCAAGAGGTCTTCATCCGCGCCATCGATCGGGTGGGCAAGGTCCGCCAGGCGGACCGGCTGGGCGCCTGGCTGACCGCGATCGCGGTGTTCGTCGGACGCGCGCAGATCCGGCTGCGGTCGCGGCGCAAATGGCTGCGGCTGTTCTCGCCCGAGCGGACGCGCCCGCGGCAGATGGAACAGCCGCCGTCCGACGCGCGGCGCGCTTTGAGGCAGGTCTACGCCGTGCTGGACGACATGCCCATCGACCAGAGGCTGGCGTTCGTCGTCCGGTACGTTCACGGCGCCACGCTGATCGAGGCCGCCGAGGCGTGCGGCACCTCGTTGGCGACGATCAAACGGCGGTTGTCGCGGGCAGAGGGTCGTTTTCTGGACGCCGCTCGCGGGCGGCCGGAGCTGGCGCACTGGTTGGACGAGGGGACGAGATGGACGGAAAAGAAGGGCTGAGCCGGCTCGGGGGGCGGGTCCGGGAGCTGCTGGCGGGCGACCCGCGGGCCGGCGGCGAGCTCCGCCAGGCGCGAACCGCCGTTTTGGACGTGATCGAGCGACGGAACGTCCGCCGGCGCGCGCCTGGTCTTTTGCAGGGCGCCCGGGGCCGCTGGGTGGCGCTGCTGGGCGCGCTGGCCGTGACCAGCCTGGCCGCCGGGCTCTGGTTCGGCCGGCGGCCGATCACCTTTGAGGTCGGCGAGGCGCACGAGGGCCTGGCGGGCGACCTGGTCGAGGCTCCCGACGGGCGAGCGGTGCCGGTGGCGTTCTCGGAAGGGAGCCGCCTGGTGCTTCACGGGGGCGGGCGGATGCGGGTCCTGTCGCTGGACCGCCGCACGGGCGCCGTCTCCGTGCGCGTCCTGCTGGAGGCCGGCGCGCTGGACGCCAGCATCGCGCACCCTCGCGGCGTCAAGACCGAGTGGCGATTCGAGGCCGGCTCGTACCAGGTGACGGTCACGGGCACCAAGTTCCGGATGCAGCTTCGCGACGGGACGCGCGCGTTGCGGGTGTCGACGGAAGAAGGGCGAGTCGTCGTCTCGGGCGGTTGCTTGCCGGCGCCAAGCGCCATCTCGGCCGGACAGACGCTGGAGACGTCGTGCCCCGGCGTCGAGCCGCCCGGGGAGGACGCGCCGGCGGCGCCGTCTCCGCTGGGGCCGGCGCCGGAACCGCCGGCCAAGCCGCGGGCGGCCCAGTCCGCGCGGTGGCGGGAGTTGCTGGCGGCCGGACGGCTGCAAGAGGGGCTGCACGCCGCCGAACGGGCACACTTCGCGCAGGTTTGCCAGACGGCCACCCCCAAGGAACTGCTGGCCCTGGCGGACGCCGGGCGCTTCTTCGGACCCTACACGCGCGCGATCGGCGCGCTGGCGGCGCTGCGACGCCGCTTCCCCGGAACAGCGGAAGCGGGAACTGCGGCATTTACGTTGGGGCGGATCGCGTTCGAAAATGAAAACGCCTACGGGCGTGCCGCCAAATGGTTCGACGCCTACCTGCACGAGCAGCCCACCGGCCCGCTGATGGGCGATGCGTTCGGCCGCCTCATCGAGGCGCGGCTGCGCTCGGGCGACCGAATCGGCGCGCGCCAGACGGCGCAGCAGTACCTGCGCCGGTTCCCCGGAGGGCCCTACGCGTCGGAGGCGCGAGGGATCCTTTCGAAGTGAGGCCGGCCCGACGTGGAGTGGCCGGCCGGCCGCGGAGCCGCGGCTGGGCCGCGATCCTGGCGCTTGGACTCGCGCTCGCCGCGCCGAAGCCGGCGCTCGCCGCGCCGGAGCGGGCGCTCGCCGCGCCGACGGCCTCGACGCCGCCGCACGCGCGCGATCGCGGCCGCGTTCTTCTGCTGACCGACACACCGGGCGATCCCCTCATGGTGCGGGTGCGGGCCGAGGTCCTGTCGCTGGGCCTGGAGGTGGTGGTCCGGCCGGCGGAGGGCGCCATTCAAACCAGGGCCCGCGCCGAGCACGCGGTGGCCGCGATCCGGATGCTCCCGTCACGAAACGGGGTCGAGGTCTGGACAGCCGACGAAATGTCCGGCCGCCCCCTGCTCCGTCAGGCCATCGTCGACGACAAACCGGGCGGCACGGACCGAACGTTGATCGCCCTGGAGACGGCGGAGGTGCTGCGCACCAGTCTTTTTCCGCATCCGCCGCCCGAACCACCGCGCGTGATCATCCAGATCGCGCCGCCGGTGGCGCCAGCGCCGCCCGCCCGAGCCGAGGCGGCGATCGTGGCCGGCGTCGGGTTGCTGTACGGCGGGGGTGGGGCCGGTCCGGCCTGGCAGGCCGAGCTGTCGTTGCAGCGTCTGTGGACCGAGCACCTCGGCGCCGCGCTGGACCTCAGCGTGCCCATCCACCGGGGCACGATGAGCGGCCCCGAAGGGACGGCGGACGTCGGCGCCATCACCGCCGGCGTGGCGGTCCTGGCGCGATTTGCGTCTGACAGGCGGCGCCTCTGCGCGCGCACCAGCCTGGGCGCGGCGTTCGTTTCGGTGCTGACGACCGGTCATCCGGCCACCGACACCGCGCCGCTGCTGGGCGCGTCCTCTGCCGCGTACACGGCGTTGGCCTACGCGCGGGCGGCGCTGGGCTGGCAGGCGTCCCGCTGGGTGTCGCTGGGCGTGAACGGAGTCGCCGGCACGGCGCTGGCGCCGGTTCGCGTGCGGTTCGCGGGCAACGACGCGGGAAGCTGGGGCGCGCCCTTGCTGGGCGTCTCGGTGTTCGCCGAGCTCGACTGGCACTGACGGTCCGAGTGCCTGGACGGAGCCCGCCCGGACCGGCGCCGTCCCTGGCGGCGCGGCGCACAGTCCCCGCGCAACGCTCCGTCGACCGGCCGGCTACGGTTCCAGCCGAACGTCGTCGATCCAGATGTCGCACTGCTGGTGCGTCCAGATGATGAACCCGAGGATCTGATCGCGCGGCAGCGGAATTTGCGGGGTCTTTTGCTGAGTGAGCTCGCTGAACCGGATGTCGTACCGCTGCCAGTTCCCCGTCAGCGTGACGGACTTCATGTAGTGGTCGTCGCAATGCGTGGTGCAGGTGGGCTGGACGGTGTCGGGCGTCGTGATCCCGAACGGGACGCCGAACGGGGGACCGTTGTCTCCGCCGAACGCCGCCCAGAACGAGACGCCGCCGTACGCGCTGCCGTCGTACGCGCTGCCGTTGGCGCGGAACTGCGCGGTCCAGTTGTTTCCCCAGCTGGTCGGCGGGCTGGTCGCGAAATGGCCGGCCCACTTGCCCCGGGCCGCGCAGCCGTTGGCGGGCATGATCGTCACGCTGGACGAGGTGAGGTCTCGACCACGAATCCAGCTCCCGTCCCGTCCCGCCACCTCAGCCAGCTGGCTGGTGCCACTCTCGAAATCCGACAGCAGGCGATCGGCGGGCTCGGTGGCATCCGCCCCCGGACCGCGCAACGGCATCTCCGGACAGCCGGGGGCGGCGCGGATCGGGTCGACCGACGGGGCGCAACCGCCGGCCAGCGCCAGGGCCAGCAGCGCGACAGCGCCGTGAGTTCCGATGCCCGCCACGCCTACTCTCCGGTCGGAGCACGCCGGACCGGCCGCGGTCGGCCGGCGGCGCGGGACGAGGCTCCGGCCGACCGGCTTCGCGCCGTCGAGGCCGGCTGGCGCGCCGCGGCCCGCAACCCGCGCCCGCCGCCGGCGGCCGGCGGCGCCTCGAGCTGTGAAACCGGGGACCTCTTCATCGTTGCTTGGCCGCTGGGGAGGGGCGGGACGCGCCCCGTCAGGACGCGCGGCCACGCTGGCGCGAGCTTTCTGGCGCGCCCCTCGATTGTCAAGGGGCGGAGCCGATGAGCCTCCGTCCGGTCCAGCGGCGATGCCCTTCGTCGTGCCGTCCCCTCGACCGCCGGCCAGGATGCGACGCGCGGGCTCCGCCGGGCCCGCGCTGTTGGCCGTGACCGGCCCGAGCCAGCTCCGGGCCGGTCCTCGGGCCCGGCTGCGCCGTCCGGCGCCGGGCTGTCGGCCGCTGTCCTGTCGACCGAACGGCGTTGGGTCTGGTGCCGGCCGCGCGGGCGCCGCGGCTACCGGAACACCCGGACGGTCGGGGTGGCCGGGGTCAACGGCCGTAGCCGGCCGCCACGATGTTCGCCTGGACCGCGGCGTCGGTGGCGTCCGAGGGGACGCCCGCCGTCATGCATCCCTCGAAGAAGGTGCCCTCGCCGGTGTGGCTGTTGTCGCCCCCGATGCCCAGGATGATCGCGCCCTGCTTCTTCTGCGGGCCATAGCCCGCCGGCCGGGCCCCGTCGTACTTGGTCGTCAACGCGCCGCTCTGCGCGTCGCCGGCCTTCAACGCGAATCGTTTGCCGACGTCCTTTCAACATGGCGGTGACGTAGCTGGCGTTGAGGGGGGTGTTGGTGGCCGTGACCGCGTTGGGGTCGCCCCGGTGGTACACGCCGTCCTCGAGGTCGGCCTCGACCCAAGGACCGCTGCCGTTGCCCTTGGCCCACTGGGTGCTGCTGCCGAAGTAGACGGCTTCCATGGTCGCCTTGCCGTCGTCGGTGTCGTTGATCTCGGCGTTGCCGTAATCGAAGCAGCACCATTGGTTGTAATGCTTTCCAGCCGCGACGATGTACGTCGCCTCGGGCTGGTCTCCGGTGGCGACCCCCTTGGTGGCGTTGTTCCGGTATCCGACGGCGCCGGCGTCGTTGTCGAAGTTGGAGGTCGTGTAGACGCCATGCACGGTGTGGCCGTTCAATGTGATCCGGACGGCCGTGGCGTCGGCTTCCAGGCCGCCGTTGGTCAACCAGCCGCCGGCGGGCGCCTTGGTGACGTCGTTGTGATTGGGCGACTGATCGTAAATGATGGAGATGGTGCAGGTCGTCCCCGCGCAGAACGCGTCCTGCGACGCGGAGTTGGCTTCGAGCCCGGGACCGAGGGCGCGAACCTCCTTGGTCGTCTTGTCGGACGCGCGGCGTACCTGGTACAGGTTCCCCAGGTAGGCGCCGTAAAGCGCGCGCACCGTGCTGTGGGCGGCCACGCACGGCGTGCCGCCGGCCTGGTAAAGGTCACAAGGTCCAGTGGCGCCCGGACCGCCCGCGCTGCCGGCCGCTCCGCTGGTCCCGCCGCCGCCGCCCCGCCGCCCGACGCGCCGGCCGGTCCGGCTCCCCCGACCGTCCCGCCCGTCGAGCCCCCCGTCCCGCCGGCCGCGGACGGCCCCGCCGTCGATCCGCTTCCGCAACCGGTTGGAACCGTCGCGGCCAGCGCCAGGCCGAGGACCAAGCCGCGACGTTCCGAAGAGAGGTCATGCGTCCTCTACTGCGACCCGGGCCGCCGGCGTTGCACGCCTAACTGCGATGCGCGTTCACTTTGCGGTCCGCTCGCGCGCCGGCCGGCGATCCGGCCGGAACGCGGGGCGCCGGCGGCGGCCCGACGGACCACTCAGCGCTGGCGGGCGGCCGGGGCGGCGACGGGAGGCGGCGAAAAGAACGGCGCTGCCTCGGAGGCGCCGGGGCCGAACCGGGGCCAGCGACAATCGACCGTGTAGAGCGCGACCAACGACAGCGCGCCGAGGGCGGCGACCGCGCCCGCCCGGGCCCAGGTCCGGCGCCACATCCAGGCCACGGCCATGCCGGTCAGACCAAACAGAATCGGCGCGACAAACTGCATGTACGTGCCCTTGATCGAGCCGAAGTCGTCATTGGGGTACTTGGTCGAGAAGTGCATCTGGCCCAGCACCGCCAAGAGCGGCATCAGCAGCAGGACCAGACGGCGATCGGGCGGGCGCGCTCGGAAGGCGCGCCAGCTGCCGAACCAGGCGGCCAGGGCGAGCGCCGCCAGAACCGTCCCGCCGATCGTCGACAGGCAGCTGAGGTCGAAGGCGAGCTTGGGAATGGCCCGGCGCCTCCCGGGCACCATCGGGGTGTGGGCGTCGCGGGCTGCGAAGTCGTAGAGGTAGAAGTCCGAAAAGGTCGACGCGACCAGCACCGAGAAGAAGCGAGGGTTGGGAACGTAACCGGACGGCGCATAGGGGGAGCCGAACACCGCCGGCGCCCAGCCGACGTAGAAACCAAGCGGGCGACGATCCAGGTAGGGCACCTTTTCGTACGGCGCCTGATTCGGTTTCAGCATGCCGTCGAAGGCCGTCGGGGCGAGCTGCCCGTAAAGCGCCTGATTCCGGACGAAGAACCAGCCGGACAGCGCCACCGTCAGCGCCGCGCCGGCGGCCAGCGGTTTCCAGCGCGTCCGCCAGCCGCTCCACCACGGCAGGGGGCCGCGCGCCACGTCGATCGCGACCGCCAAGATCAGCGCCGCGATGAGGACCAGGGCCGAGATCTTGGTGATGAGCGCCAGGCCCAGCCAGAGCGCCAGCCAGGCCATGGGCGCCACCTGCCCCGTGCGCGCCCCCTCGACGGCCTTGGGGGCCACCACGATCGCCAGCGCGCAGAACAGCGTGCTGAGCGGTTCGTTGGTGATCAAGCCGTCCAGCTGAACGGCGGCCGGAACGACCGCTGCCGTGAACAGCGCCACCACCCGCGCCAGCCGCGACTCGGGCAGCCAGCGTTCCAGGCCGACCCAGATGATGACCAGGCGGATCGTCCCCAGCAGCGCGGCCAACCCGCCGAGGGCGCCCGGGCCGAGGCCGTTCGCCACCAGCAGAGCGGCGACGAGGTGATAAAGCGGCGGGTGATAGCTGACCGCCGAGAGATCGAACGGGGCCAGCGCATGGTGCGTCGCGATGTAGTTGATGTACGGCCAGTGCCCGTTGAAATCGAACCCGACGCGCGCGTCGTGGGTGGTGGCCATCGAGAGGCGCAGCAGCGCGCCGAGCGCCAGCGCTGCTGTCTCCAAGGCGCGGGCCCGCGGCAATCGAAGCACGGCAGCGATCTTCTGCCACAACGCCGGCCGGATCAGAAGCCGCGCGTCTCACGGCCCGAGGGCCGGCTGGGCTCATCCGACCAGCGGCGTTCCTTCCGCGTCGCGGGGCGGCCGCGTCTCCCCTCGACGAATCGCGGCCGGCGGGCCGGGCTCGGCCGTCAGAACTTGGCTTCCTTCTCCTCGTGCTGGCGGCGTGCCTTGATGATGGCGGCGTGCGCCGTGTCGGTCTCGACGGTGATCTGACCGTGCGCGCAGTCCTCTTGGAGGGCCTGGTAGGTGACGTGCAGGCCCGGCAGGTTCCACACGCGATCGTCGGCCTGGCGCTTGCGTCCGTACTGGTTGGTGCACGTGGCCGACGACGGCCGCTCGGGCTTCTTGTGGTACTTCGCGGTGAGCTTGGCCTCGACGGTGTCCTGAAGGCGCTCGTCCCCCGTATTGACGAACGCGGAGATGACGGTGCCCCCCTCGAGCGTGGCGAAGACCAGGCAGGTGCCGCTCACTTTCACCCAGTCCGGGCACTTGTCGTCCGCCAGGCGGATTGACGTCTGCCGCCAGTACTTGGTCGCTTCGGGCACGTTCGACCCGGCGGCGGCGTGCGCCAGGGCGCCGACGAGCGCGCCCGCCAGGTCTCCGGTCACGTCGCCCTTGCAGGTCTGGGCCCCGCCGCTGCCGACGCCGGTGAGCAGCGACATCCCGTCCAGGCCGCCCGAACAGTCGGGCAGCGACAAGGGCTCACCCAGGGCCACGCCGAAGACGGTGGTGTCGACGCCCTTTTCCTTGGCCCTGGCGACGTCGTGCTTGACCGACTCCCGGTCGGCCCGCGTGGCCTCCATCTCCTGGCGCTCTTCCTCGGCCTGCTTTTCGGCAGCCTGCCGCGCGGCCTCCGCCGCCTGCGCCTGCTTCGCCTCTTGCGCGGCGCGTGCCGCCGCCGCGGCAGCCTCCACCTTCTTCTCCTCCTCGGCCAGGTAATGGCCGACGGCCGGGAAATCGACATTGACGAGGTGCTGGCGGAACAGCGCGTCTTTGACGTAGCCGTCGGCCACCGGCTGCCCGACCGGACCGAGCTGCCGGCGCGCCAGCCCCTGAGTGTTCGAGTAGTCCCACATGAGCGCCGACGCGACATGCCGCCCCTCCGGGGTCGGCGTCCGAACCTTGTTCAGGATCTCCGCCAAGAGCTTGCACGCGGCGAACTGCCGGGCCGCGGTGTCCATGGCGTCGCGGCCCGTGACCTTCTCCAGCACCTCGCCGACCCCCGGCAGACCGGCCGGGTTGTCGGGGCCTGCCGGCGGCGGCTCGGCGAGCCGGCCCGGCCGCGCCGCCGGCAAACGCGCGGTCGTCCCCGATGGGGCGCCCGACGAACCCGACAGATCCGGGCGCGGCCGGCCGCCTGGCCCCGCGGGGATGCCCAGGGGCGGCGCAGCGCCGTCAACGCGCCGGAATCGCGAGATCGAGGTGGCGATCTCGGTGGGCGTGAGAAGCCGCAATGAGCTTTGACGCCATTGCACCCGCGTCGTCCGGCCGTTCGCGCCCCAGCGCCATTCCTCTTGAACGAGCAGGGTCGAGCCGTTGGGTCCGGGGGTCGCGAGCCAGCAGACGTCGCCCAGAGGAAACCCCACGTTGGCGGAGGCTCGTCCTTCGACGACCAGCGCGCCTTCGTAGCGCCGCAATCGCTCATTCCACGCCACCCGCATCTGAAAGGCGTTTCCCGGGGTCAGCGATTCCCACGTCCCGACCAGCGCCGGCATCGGACCCTCCGGAGCGGCCAACACGTCTTGTGCGTCACTCATCAACACCACCAACAGCGCCGCGGCCAACCTCGAGGTCCTGCTCATCAGGCGCGGACCGTAGCGTTGCGGTCGTCGGCCGTCAACGACGCGCCGCCCGAGGACGTCGCCGGATCGGCGCTGCGCGGCGGAGCCCGCAAGAAGCCCCCGACCGGGTCACGCAATCACTGGTGTTGGCGCAACTCTCGGTTCCGCCGGCGAAGGCCTCGCTCCAATGGATGGCGGGGCATCGCGATCGGCGCGCCGGACGACGATTGCGCGCCCGCGCTCAGCCCACGGACGTGAGGGCGGCCACCAGCTCTTGGAGGCCGACGGTCTTGTGCAGACAGCCCGCGATGTCGTGGAGGCGCTTGAGCTCGCGGCAGTCGCCGCCGGCGGTGAGGATCACGACGGGGACGGCGGCCACCAGCGGGTCGCACGCGCGTTCGGCCAGGAAGGTCCGCCCGTCCATGACCGGCATCATGAGGTCCAGCAGGACGACCCAGTCGACCTCGCGGTGGGCGCGCAGCCAGTCCAGCGCCTCCCGGCCGTTGCCCACCGCCTGGACCGGCAGCCCTTCCAGCGCCAAGGCGTCGCTCAAAGCCTCGCGCAGATCGGGGTCGTCGTCGACGATCAGCACCGAACGCAGGACGGTCGCTCCCGTGCTTGAACTGGGTTCCCGGTCACGGCTGAAGAATCTGGGCCGCCGGCGTCCTTTCGCCACGCTGCGGATCGGCCGCCGGGATGCGGAACCAGAACCGGGAGCCGCTTCCGGGCGTGCTGTCGACCCCCACCGTTCCGCCGTGCGCCTCGACGATCTCGCGCACGATCAAAAGTCCGAGTCCGGTGCCGCCGCCCGTGCTGTGCAAGCTGGGGCCGCGGCTGTAACGCTGAAACAGCCGCGGCAACAGCTCTGGCGCGATGCCGGGACCGTTGTCCTCGACGGTGATCTCGCACCAGGCGCCCACCTGCCGCGACTGCAGGACGACGTGCCCGTCCGGCGGGGAGAACTTCAGCGCGTTGGCCACCAGGTTGGTCAGCACCTGTTGAAGCCGATCGCGATCGCCGATGGCCACCCCCTGCCGGCTCTCGATCCGCAGCTCGCGGGTGGTGTTGTCGACCAGCGGCTTGAACTCGTCGACCACGGCCGTCATGAGCTCGCCGATGTCGACCCGCGCGCGCGCCATCTTGTGGGCCGCCTCTTCCATGCGGGCGAAATCCAGGAAATCGTTGATGAGCGCCACCAGGCGCCGCATGTTGGCGTCCATCTTGCGCAGATCCGCGATCACCTCGGTCGACAGCACGCCGCGGTGCCCGCGCAGCATGAGCTCGGTTCGCGTCAGCATGGCCGCCAGCGGCGACCGCAGGTCGTGGGCGATGATGGAATAGAAGTCCAGCCGCCGCGACTCTCGCTGGCGGCGGGCCGTCACGTCGCGCAGCGCGATGGTCAGCGCCCCCTCGTCCGGCCGCGGCAGCGATCGGATGCTGGGCGAAAAGATCTGGCCGTCGATCTCGATGTCGTCGAGCGGCCGGGCGGTGTGCGCCGCCTCGGCGATCTGGTCGGCCGCCAGCGACGGCAGGACGTCGGCGATGGGCCGCCCCAGAAGCTCTGGCGTCGACGCGCCCAGGACCCGCTGCGCCTCGGCGTTCACGTAGGAGATCCGGTTGTCCTGGCCGACGCTGACCAGCGGATCGGGCGCGTGTTCCAGCAGCTGCAACACGCTGGCTTCGGCCCGTTGGGCGCGCTCGAGCAGGCGATTCCAGCGCACCAGCGAGTCGACGCGCGCCAGCAGCTCGGAGTCGGCGTACGGTTTGGCCAGATAATCGTTGGCGCCGGCCGCCAGTCCTTCGACGATCTCGTTGGTCCGCGAGCGCGTCGTCAGCAGCAGGATGGGCAGGCCGCCATAATGGTCGGCCTTGCCGTCGCGAAGAAATCGGCAGACCTCGATCCCGGACACCCCGGGCATGACCCAGTCCAGCACCAGCACGTCGGGCGGCCCCTGGGCGGCCAGACGCTCGAGCAGCGCCGAGCCGTCGCCCAGCACGTCGACGTCGTACGACGCCTCCAGCACCTGCTTGCCCCGTTCCGCGTCCAGTCGACTGTCGTCGACGATCCAAACCCGCGAACGCCGCTGATGTTGCCCGGGCACCTGGCGAACGTAGGAAACCCACACGGGGGTGTCAAAGCGAAAAGCGCGCAGAAAACCCGACTTCGCGCGACCCATTGACGGCCCCACAATCGTTGTTACGTTCGATCGCCGGCTCTGGCTGGCCCCATGCCCGAAGCCCTGATCGTCGACGACAGCAAAGTGATGCGCGAAATGGAGATCGCCTGCTTGCGGGCGATCGACGGCGTGGTGTTCACGCAGGCCTCGAGCGGCCTCGAGGCGCTGGAGCGGCTGTCCTTGAAGACGTTCGACTTCGTGGTCCTCGACCTCAACATGCCCGACATCAACGGGTACGAGGTCATCGAGTTCATCCGCGGCCAGGACAAGCTGCGCACGCTGCCCATCCTGGTCGTGACCACGCGTGGCGACGACGGATCGCGCGCCCGCGCCCTGGCCGCCGGCGCCACGCGGTTCATCACCAAGCCTTTTTCCCCCGACCAGCTCCTGGCCGAGGTCCGGTCGCTGACGGGCACGCGTCCAGGAATGCCGGCGTGAGCGACGGCTTCGACCCGACCGAATTCATCGCCGGCTTCATCGCGGAGACGGAAGAGCACCTGGCCTCGGCCAACGCCAACCTGCTGGCGGTCGAGGCCGCGGCGGCCCACGATCAGCCGACGCCGCGCCAGATCCGCGAGCTGTTCCGGTCCTTCCACACCGTGAAGGGGCTGGCGGCGATGGTGGCGGTCGAGCCGGTCGTCGACCTGGCGCACGCGATGGAGTCGGTCCTGCGCGAGGCGGACACCGTGGCCGGGCGGCTGTCCCCCGCGGCTGTCGAGCTGCTGCTGAGAGCGGTGCGCGCCATCGAGAGCCGCGTCCAGGCGCTGGGAAAGGGGCAGCCGGTGGCGCCGGCCCCGACCCAGCTTCTGGACGCCCTCAACGGCCTTCGGCAAGAGGCCATGCCGGCCGCGTCGCATGAAGGCAGCACCTCGCTGGCCCCCGAGCTGTGGAACAAGCTCGCGGCGGCCGAGCGGGTTCAGCTCACGGGGGGGCTGGCCGCCGGGCGGCGGGCCTTCGTGCTGCGGTTCGTGCCCAGCGTCGAGCAGGCGTCCGCCGGCGTCACCATTACCAGCATCCGTGAGAAGGCCACCGCCGTCGCCGAGGTGGTCAAAGTGGTCCCTCAGTCGGTGGCGGCCACCCCGGACGCCCCCCCGGGCTTGGCCTTCGCGCTGATCCTGCTGGTCGAGACCGACGCGCCCGCCCTGGCCCAGGCGGTGGGGCTGGACATCGAAGCGCTCACGCCCGTCGTGTCGGCTGCCCCGCCGGCCGAACCGGACGACAACCTGGTCGACGACGAGCAGCAGCGCCGGGGCGTGGTGCGCGTGGACGTGGCCCGCCTGGACGACGCGCTGGAACGGCTGTCGGCCCTGGTGGTCACCCAGTTCCGGCTGTCCCGGACGCTGGCGTCCATGCGCGCGGCCGGCGCCGACGTGCGCGAGCTGTCGGCGGTCGTCGCCGAAAACGGCCGCCAGCTCCGCGACCTGCGGGCGTCCATCATGCGCGCCCGCATGGTGTCGGTGGCCGAGTTGCTCGAGCGCATCCCCCTGCTGGTGCGCGGCCTGAGCCGCGCCACGGGCAAGGACGTGCGCCTGGTGCTGGCCACCGGCGACGCCGAGCTGGACAAGGCGGTCGCCGAGCGGATCTTTCCGGCCATCGTGCACCTGGTCCGCAACGCCGTCGATCACGCCATCGAAAGCCCCGCCGAACGCCGGGCGGCCGGCAAGCCCGACACGGGACTGCTGACGGTGGCCTGCCACGACCGCTCGGACAACCAGCTCGAGTTGACGGTCGGCGACGACGGGCGCGGGATCGACGCCGCGGCCGTCGCGCAGCGAGCCGGCGCGCCGGTGCCCGACAGCGACGCGGCGCTGCTGGACCTGCTGGCCCGCCCGGGCCTGTCGACCAAGACGACGGTCACCACCACCAGCGGGCGCGGGGTGGGCATGGACGTGGTGCGCCGCATCGCCGTCGACGAGCTGCGGGGCGAGCTGTCGATGCGCACCACGCCCGGCCGGGGGACCACGTTCGCGCTGCGCATCCCGCTCAGCATCACCATCGTCGACGCGTTCTCGTTCCTGTGCGGCGGGCAGACCTTCGTGGTCCCGGTCGCGATGATCGAGGAGGTGCAAGAGCTGGACCCCGGACGCACGGTGCGCGGGCCCGACCGCCGCCGCGTCCCGCGCGGCGAGGGCGACCGGCGCCGCGTCCCGCGCGCGACCGAGATGCTCGCGCGGCGCGGCGAGGCGGTGCCGGTGGTGCGCCTGCACGAGCTCCTCGGGCTGGAGGCCAGCGAGGTCGCCGCCCGCCAGAAGGCGATCGTGGTCCGGCGAGAAGGCGCGCCGCTGGCGTTCGCGGTCGACCGCATGCTGGGGCAGCAAGAGATCGTCATGCGCCCGATCGTCGATCGGCTGGTGGCCGTGCAAGGGATCTCCGGCACGACCGACCTCGGCGACGGCCGTCCGACGCTGGTCCTGGATCTGCTGGCCATCGGCGAGCAGCTGCTGGCCGCCTCGACGGGGACCCCGGCGTGAGCGAGCTCCACGTTCTGTGCCGGATCGCGGACGTCGACTACGTCGTGCCGGCGGCCGACGTCATGCAGATGGAATCCTTCGCCGGCGCGACGCGCGTCCCGGGCGCGCGCGCCGAGGTGGCCGGCCTCATGCAGATCCGCGGGCACGTGGTGCCGGTGCTGGACATGCGCATGGTGTTCGGCCTGCCGGCCATCGCGCCCACGCTGGACTCGCGTGTCATCGTCATGAAGCACGGCGAGCGGGTGGTCGGGCTGCTGGTCGACAGCGCGCGCGAGGTGCTGAAGATTCCGCCCGGGGATTTCCAGCCGCCGCCGCCGGTCGTCACGCACCAGACGGAAGGCTTCGTCAAAGCGGTCGTGCAGGCGGGCGCGCGTTTTTTGATGTTGATCGATTTCGGCAAGGTCATCGGCGAGGAGTGAGATCATGGCAACCAGCAGCAAACCTTCAGTCTCGCCGCGGCCGGGGCGCTCGGCCGGCATGAGCGATCTCGTCACCAGCGCGCGGCGCGCGGCGCGCGACCTGCGCGACTCGGCCAGCCACGCCTCGTCGATCGCCGACGCGGCCACCCGCCTGGCCGCCGCCGGCAACGAGCAGGCCGCGGCCGGCGAACAGATCCGCGGCTCGCTGGAGTCGCTGGCCGCCGGCATCGAGGAGAGCGCCAGCTCGGTCCAGTCGCTGTCCCGGTCGCAGGCCAGCGCCGCCGAGTCGGCGCGCGAGCTGCAGCAGGCGCAAGAGACGGTCAGCGCCGGTTTGCGGCAGATCTCGTCGTCGGTCGGCGCGGTGAAGAAGGACGCTGAGGCGCTGTCCGCGTCGGTCGAGTCGACGGCCGCGGCGCTGGAAGAGACCGCCCGCTCGGTCAAAGGGGTCGGCGCCAACGCCGAAGACCTGGCCGCCTCCAGCGAAGAGCTGCTGGCCGCCACCACCGAGAGCACGGTCAGCATCAAGGAGCTGGCCGACCGCGGGCAGACCAACGCCACCGCGATGGAGCAGGTCACGGCCACCATCGGCGCGATGGCCAAGGGGGCCGGGCGGCTGGCGGGCGAGGCCGAGGCGGTGGGCGCGCGCGTGAACGAGATGGCGGCGGCCGTGGCGTCCACCGCCGCGTCGGTCGAGCGCGTCTCGAAGGACGGCAGCGAGATGGCCACCGCCGTCGAAGAGACCTCCGCCACCGCCGAGCAGATGTCCCGATCGGCCCGCGCCATCGCCGAGCAGGCCAAAGAGCTGGAGAACGGCGGCACCAGCACGGCCACCACGCTGACCGAGCTGGCGGCCTCGGTCGAGGAGGTGGCGGCCATGACCGAGAAGAACGCCACCGTCATCGACGCCAACGTGACCAGCATCGAGCAGTTGACCCGGTCGGCGCACGCGACCGACCGCTCGGCCGAGCAGATCAACGCGCTGGCGGCCACCAGCGCCGCGGCCTCCGGTCAGGCGGAGCAGGCGGCGCGCCGGATCGTCGAGCTGGTGTCCGGCACCCGCCGCACCGCCGAGCAGGTCAGCGCGACGGCTCGCGAGGGCGGCGCCGTGGTCGGGCGGTCGATCGCCGGCATGACGGCCATTCGCCAGGCCATGCAAGACTCGTCGGCGGTCATCCGCGAGATGGGGAAGAAGTCGGAGGAGATCGGCGACATCGTCCAGACCATCAACCTCATCGCCGACCGCACCAACTTGCTGTCGCTGAACGCCAGCATCGAGGCGGCCCGCGCCGGCGAGCACGGCCGCGGGTTCGCGGTGGTGGCCGAGGAGATCCGGGCGCTGTCCGACCGGGCGGCGGCCGCCAGCGCCGACATCGCCAAGATCGTGCGCGGCCTGCAAGGGACCGCCCGCGAGGCGGTCACCGCGTCGAGCGACGGGCTGAAGGTCGCCGACGAAGGGAGCCGGCTGGCCGGCGACGCGGACAAGGCGCTGGGACAGATCCTGCAAGGGATCGAGGTGGTCAACGGCGGCGTGGCCGACATCGAGCGGGCCAGCAGCGAACAGGCGCAAGCGGTCCAGTCGCTGGCGGCCAGCACCGGCCGCGTCAGCGAGGAGGGCAAGGCCATCGCGCGCATCGCCACCGAGCAGGTCGGCGCCAGCCAGGACCTGAGCCAGGCTGCCGTCGAGATGCGGCGGATGGCCAAGCAGACGAAGGAGGCGACCGGTGAGCAGGCCCGCGCCATCCGCGCCGCCGTGAAGACCACCACCCAGCTCGGCCAGTCGATCCAGCGGGTGGCGCGGGCGGCCGAGGAGCAGGCCTCGGGCGCGGGGCAGCTGGCCAAGGCGGCCAACCGGATGCGGGCGGTCGCGCAGCAGACCGCCGGGGCCATGTCCGAGCAGACGCGCGCGCTGGCGACGTTGAACACGCTGGGCAGCGACCTGGCGGCGGCCTCCAGGCGGATGGTCAGCGGCCTGGCCGAGCAGTCGCGCGGCGCCGACGAGGTCGCGTCGGTGATCGACGCCGCCAAGAAAGAGGCCTCGCAGACCGCCAAGGCCGTCGGTGAGCAGGCCCGCGCCATGGGGCAGATGGAGGTCGCGACCGGGCAGGTGGCCAGGCTGGCCGCCGAGGTCACCAAGGCCACCGGCGAGCAGAGCAAGGCGCTGGACGCGCTGGCCCGCCTGGGCGACGAGGTGCGCCGCATCGCCAAGCAAACGGCGCGCGCGGTGACCGAGCAGTCGGACGCGCTCTCCAGCATCTCCAGCACGGCCAACAAGCAGAACGCCGCCATCAGCGCCATCGCCCGAATCGCCGCCGAGCAGTCCACCGCCAGCGAGCAGATCGCCAAGGCGGTCACCGAGATGCGCGCGAACGTGCGCGAGATCCTGAGCGCCGTCGTTCAACAGGCGAAGACCTCCGCCGCCGTGGCCGGCGACGTGGCGGGGGTGGCGGCCAGCATCGGACAGATCAAGGCCGCCAACGCCCAGCAGGCCGATCTCATCGACGGACTGAGCGCCGATCTGGCCTCGCTGCAACCCACCGAAAACGGCGTCTCCGCCGCGGACGAAGCATGACCACGCCGGCCAGCCGACCGCCCTGGTTTTCGCAGGACGCGGAACGGCTGGAACAGATCGGGCGGCTCGGGCAACGCGGCGACGCGCGCGCGCTGATGCCGCTGCTGGACGATCCCAACTGGGCCACGCGTCGCGCGGTGGTGGCCGCCCTGGCCGGCGCCGGCGCCGCCAGCCTGGCGCCGCTGTGCGACGCGCTCCAAAACGCCCGCGACAGCGAGGGGCGCATCGCGGCGGTGGTGGACGCGCTATCGGCGGCCACCGCCGATCCCACGCCCCTGCTGACGGCGATGATCCCCGGCGCGGACCCGGCGGTGCTGGCCGACATCGCGCAGATCCTGGGGCGGCGGCGCAACGTCGAGGCGCTGCCGACGGTCGCGGCGCTGAGCCGGCACCAGAATGACAACGTGGCCGTGGCGGCCATCGAGGCGCTGGGGCGGATCGGCGGGCGCGCCGCCGTCGACTCGCTGGTCGACGCGGTGAAGAGCGGCAACTTCTTCCGCGTGTTCCCGGCCATCGACGTCCTGGGACGCAGCGGCGACCCGCGAGCCGTGGAGCCGCTGACCGCGCTGCTCGGCGAAGCAGCGTACGCGGCCGAGGCGGCCCGGGCGCTGGGGCGAACCGGCGACGTCGCGGCGGTGGCGCCGCTCATCCGATACGTCTGCGGCGCGTCGGAGGCCGCGGTCCGGCTGGGCGCGGAGGCGCTGAGCGAGCTTCACCAGCGCTACCGCGACCGCTTCGACGACGCCGGCCCGGTCGAGGCCAGCATCAAGGCCGGCGCCGGCAGGGCCGGCTTTTCCAGACACCTCGTGCGCGCGCTGCCCGAGGGAGACCCCAACGAGCAGGCGGCCATCTGCTTCGTGCTGGGCCTGGTCCAGGACCCGTCCACCACCTCGGCGCTGACCGCGCTGCTGGACGGCCCGCCGCTGGTGGCGGCGGCGGCCGCGGCGGCGCTGGGGGGCCTGGCGCAGCAGGGGGCGGAGCACGTCCTCGAGGCCATCCGCACCGGGCCGCCCGACCACCGCAAGGCCCTGCTGCCTTACGTGTCCGACGGGTGCTCGGCGGCCGACGTGCTGGACTGCTTGCGCGACGAAGACCCCGACGTCCGCGTGCTGGCCTGCGAGGCGCTGGCGCGCATGGGCGCCGCCGGCGAGGTGGCCGCGCTGTTCCCGCTGCTGGGCGATCCGGACACCCGCGTCTCCTACGCCGCCATCGCCGCCATCCAGTCGCTGGGGAGCATCGAGACCGACCGCCTGGCGCTGGAAGCAGCGCGCGCGCCGGACGTGCGCGTCCGCCGCGCCGCGATCCGGATCCTCGCCTACTTCGGATCGACCCGCGCGCTGGACGTGTTTCTCTCGGCGCTGGAAGATCCCGACGAGCGCGTCCGCGAGGCAGCCGTTCAGGCCCTGCCGCTCATGGACGACCCGCGCGCGTTCGAGACGCTGCTGGCCTGCGCCAAGAGCGGCTCGGAGAAGACCCGCGCGGCGGCCATGCGCAGCCTCGGCCAGTCGATGGGCGACCTGCGCGCCAGCGCTTACCTCATGAAGGGGATCCGCGACCCGGATCCCTGGGTTCGCTACTATGCCTGCCAGTCGCTGGGGAAGGTCGCGTTCGAGCCGGCCGCCGACGCCATCATCCGCCTGCTGGAGGATCCGGCCGGCCAGGTGCGGATCGCGGCCATCGAGGCGCTGTCCTGCCTGAAGAGCGCCCCGGCCATCGCGGCGCTCTGCCAGGCGGCGACCGATCCCGACGAGGACGTGCAGCGGGCCGCCATCGTGGGCCTGGGGGTGGCCCAGCATGCGAGCGCCCTGCCGCTGGTCATCCAGGCCGCGCGCGCCGCCAGCCCGGCCACCCGCCTGGTGGCGCTGTCGGCGCTGGCCGGCTTTCGCGACCCGGCGGTTCTGGTCGCCTTCCGGGATGCCGCCGGCGATCCGGACGAGAGCGTCCGCACCGCCGCCATCGGCTTTCTGGCCGGCATGAAGGGGGTGGCCGCCACGCGGGTGCTGGTCGGCCTGCTGCGGACCGCCGCCGCGACCGATCGCGTCCTCGGCGCGCTGGCCCTGCACGTCGAAGGCCGGGTGGCCGGGCTGGTGGCGGCGCTGGAGGAGGCCGACGACGAGACGGCGCCCTTCGTGGTGTCGGCGCTGGCGCGCCTGCGGCGGCCGGAGGCCAACGCGGCGCTGGTCGGCGCGATGACCATGACCAACCCGGCGGCGCGCAAGGCCGCGCCGAGCGCGCTGGCGGTGCTGCGCAGCGCCGACGCTGTGTCCGCGCTGCGGCGGGCGGCCGCCGAGGATCGGGAACCGGAAGTCCGGCAGATCTGCTCGCTCCTGCTGGCGCGGTAGCTGATGCCGACGCTGTCGATGGCGCCGCAGGTGTTCTCGATCTTGAGCGCGCTCGTTGCCGAGCGGGCCGGCCTGCACTTCGACGCCACGCACGCGGCGATCTTCGGCGACAAAGTGGCGGCCCGGGCGCTGGAGGTCGGCTTCGATTCGCTGCTGGAGTACTACTACTTTCTGCGCTACGACGCCGCCGGCCAGACCGAGCTGGACCTGCTCATCGAGCAGCTGGTCGTCGGCGAGACCTACCTGTTCCGCGAGCTGGCCCCCCTGGAGGTCGCGATCACCCGGTTCGTGCTGCCGGCCATCGACCAGGGCCGCCGCGCCCGCATCTGGTGCGCGGCCTGCGCCACCGGCGAAGAGCCGCACACCGTCGCCATGATCCTGGCCGCCCGCGGCCTGCTGAACGAGGTGGACCTGGTCGCCAGCGACATCAGCAACGCCGCCCTGCGGCGGGCGCGCGCCGGACGGTTCGGGCGGCGCGCGCTGCGCGGCGAGGTCCCGGCCTTCGCGGCGCGCTGGGTGCGCGCCGACCCGGAGGGCGTCTCCGTCGAGGGCCGGCTGACCGACGCCATCCAGTGGCAGCGCATCAACTTGATCGACGGGGCCAGCTGGCCGGAGATGGGGCTCTTCGACGTGATCCTCTGCCGGAACGTGCTCATCTACTTCGCCGACGACACCGCGCGCCGGGTGGCCGCCAACCTGGCCCGGCGGCTGCGGACGGGCGGCGCCCTGCTGGTCGGCATCTCCGAGTCGCTGCTGCGGTTCGGCACCGAGCTCCGTTGCGAGGAGCGCGACGGCGTGTTCTTGTACGAGAAGCTCGCATGACGGCCCGGCGAACCACGCGCGTGCTGGTCGTCGACGACTCCGCGTTCGCCCGCAAGGTGCTGCGAGAGACGCTCTCGACCAGCGCCGACCTCGAGGTGGTGGGCGCGGCCCGCGACGGCCTGGAGGCGCTGGAGAAGATCGCCGAGCTCAAGCCGGACGTGGTCACGCTGGACCTGATCATGCCCAACCTCGACGGGATCGGCGTCCTGCGCGCGCTGCCGCCGGTGGGCGCGCCCCGGGTGGTGGTGGTGAGCATCTCCGACGAAAATAGCGTGCTGGGGATCGAGGCGTTGCAGATGGGCGCGGTCGACATCGTGCAAAAGCCGACCGCCCTGGCGACGGACCGCCTCTACGAGCTGTCAGGCGAGCTGGTGGCCAAGGTCCTCGCCGCCGGCGCGTCGCGCCCGCGTCTTGGCGAGCTGCCGGCGGTGCGTCCCGTGCCCCGTCGGGCCGGCGGCAGAACGCGGCTGGTGGTCGTCGGGGCTTCGACGGGCGGCCCCCAGGCGCTGACCCGGCTGCTGACCGCGCTGCCCGCCGACCTGCCCTGCGCCATCGCCATCGCGCTCCACATCCCGCCGGGCTACACCGAAGCGCTGGCCCGCCGGCTGGACCAGGCGTGCGCGGTCGGCGTGTTCGAGGCCAGCCCAGGGGCCAAGCTGGTGCCGGGGCAAGTCATGATCGCCCGGGGCGGCACGCACCTGCGCATCCGGGTCAGCGGCCCCGATCTCACGGCCCACCTGGACGAGACGGCGCCGCGCTCCGGGTTCTGTCCGTCGGTCGACGTCCTGTTCCAGAGCGCCGCCGAGGCGGTGGGCTCGGCCGTGCTGGGAGTCGTCTTGACCGGGATGGGCAGCGACGGCGTCGAGGGGGCGCGCGCGATCGACCGGGTGCACGGCCGGACGCTGACCGAATCCGAGGAGTCCTGCGTGGTGTACGGCATGCCGAGGGCGGTCGTGGAGGCCAACCTCTCGGCGGGCCAAGCGCCGATCGAGGACATGGCCCGCAAGATCGTCGAGAGCCTGTGACGCCGCCTGATGTCCCAACGCCGTCGCCAAGCTTTTGAACTCTGATGAACACGCGGGCGGTGTCACGCCCGGGGGCGGCGACGCCTGACTTGGCTGGCCGGGGCTCTCGATCGATGATGCGCAAATGAACGATCCGCGGGCCGCCCAGCGGCGGATTTCGATCCTGGCCGGAGCGATGCGGCTGTTCGCGACGCCGCCCGTCGCCGCGACCGCGGTGGTGCTCCGGCCGGACGCCGACGGCCACCCGCCCGGCCCGAAGCCGCGCGCGCAGATCTCCATCGCCGACCTCGATCGGCGGGCGGCGGTGGTCGCCAAGGACGACATGGTGAGCAGCGATCCTTACGAGGTGGTCAACACCTGGAACCCCCGGCACCTCGAGGACCAGCTCACCGTCGAGAGCGTCACCGTTCAGCCAGCGGGCGGGCGGCTGTTCTGATGCGCGCCCGAGGCCGGGCCACCCCGAACGCCGCGACGACGGGAACGAGACGGCTGGCGCTGGCGGCCCTGGCGCTGTTCGCGACCGGAGTCTGCGCCTGCGCCGGGCAGGCCGGCGTCCCCCACAGCATGCGGGCCTGGAACCGCCCCTTCCCTCCCTTTCGCATCGTCGGCAACGTCTATTACGTCGGCACCAACGAGATGGCGCAGTACCTCATCGCCACGCCCGCCGGCCACATCTTGCTCGACAGCGGCTTCGAAGCCTCGGTGCCCCGACTGGCTGCGAACGTGCGGGCGCTGGGGTTTCGGTTCGAAGACGTGAAGATCCTGCTGGCCAGCCACGCTCACATCGACCACGTGCAAGCGCACGCGCTGGTGCGACGGCTGACCGGCGCGACCGTGATGGCCTCGGCGGCCGACGCGCCGGTCATCGCGTCCGGCGGCAAGGGCGAACCCGTGTTCGACGGCGTGTACTCCTGGACGCCCTGCCCGGTCGACCACGTCGTCGCCGACGGCGAGCGCGTGACGCTGGGCGGGACCACCCTCGTCGCGCATCTGACGCCTGGTCACACGCGCGGCGCGATCACCTGGACCATGCAGGTGACCGAGGGCGGCCGAACGCTGTCGGTCGTGTTCTTCCCCAGCGCCAACGTGAACCCCGGCGTGCGGCTGGTCGGCAACCCCCGCTATCCCGAGATCGCCGACGATTTCCGCCGCAGCTTCGCGGTCTGGCGATCGCTCCCCTGCGACGTGCCGCTGGGCGCGCACGGCCAGTTCTACGACATGCAGGCCAAACACCGCCGGCTCTCGAGCAACGGCGGCCCCAACCCGTTCATCGATCCGGAAGGCTACCGCCGGCTGATCGCGGAGGCGCAGCAGCGCTTCGAAGCCCAGCTCGCCGCCGAGCGCCGCTGACGGCCGGCGCCCGATCGAGCCTCACGGCTGACGTCCTTGTAGTTGGAGCGACCAGAGCGGCTCCGACCACCGCTCACAACGTCAACGCCAGTCGGACGGCCGTCTCCGTGAGCAGCCCGGGCCGATACCGGCTGACCAGGTGGCCGGGCACGTGGATCACCGACGACGCGTGATCCAATCCCTGGAGGGACACGGCGGGGGCGCCCGGCAGAACCGCGTCGCCCGGACACACCAGGCCGTCCGAAGGCTGCCCGTAGCGCAGCTCGATGTAGTCGGCCACCAGGGCCGTCACCGCCAGCGGCGCGTGCGAAGCGCTGGCGATACAGAGGATGGGCGGCTGCCCTGCCGGCAGCAGCGGGTGCTGGTCCAGGAAGGCGGACCGGCTGGCGTACGTCAGATCTTGCACGGCGGCGGGCGCCATCGCCGACACCTCGCGCAGGATGGTGTTGGCCGAACTTGCCAGCTCGGGCGAGGTCAGCAGATCGGTGGCCACCGGACTGCCGCCCAGCGGCGATTGCAAGAGGACCACCGCCCTCAACGAGGCGGCTACGGCCGGGAACAGCGCGAGCGCGGCCATCAGGTCCACGCCGCCCTTGCTGTGCGCGACCACGACCACGCTGCGATCGGGCCGACCCGCCAGCGCGGTCGCCAGGACCTGCGCGTTGCCGGCGACGCTGCCGTCCGTGTCGATCCCGGCGCGCTCGGTCCGGAAGCCCAGGACGGCCAGCGCCTGCTGGTTTTCGTCCATGTACCCCCGGTAATGCTTGCCGAAGAGGCCCGGGATCAAAAGCGCCGTCAATCCGGCGGTCGCCGGCAGACCGGCGGCATTGCGGGCGGCGCAATCGGCATAGGTCGCGTCGAACTCGGCGGTCCGATCGGTGGGGCCCGGCGCGACTCGCGACAGCGTGCCGATCTCGCGCGAGCAGCCCTCGCCCAGCAGAGCGGTGACGTCGTTGCGCACGCGGAGAACGGCCGCCCGCCGGGCAGCCTCGATGACGGTGGCCACCGACAACGCGGCGGCAGGTCCGGGCAAACCGGGGGCAACGGCAACGTCGGGGGCGGTGGTTGTCATTGGATTTTGCGCCGGCGAGGTTGTTTGTGGGCGCCAGTTCATGAACGTTGGGCCGGCCCATTCTTTCGCCCTCGTCGATGCGCGTCGGTTTCGGCATCGGCGGCGAGAGGTCACGCCGGGCCCGCGCGCCCCCCCCGCTGGCGTTCCGAGAGCCGCCGCCGTTCGCGACCGGGCGTGGGCCAACTGCCCGGCCGGCCCCGGCGGCGCGCGCGGGCCGGGCGGGCGTCGTCGCCCGTGAGCGCGACGACCCGCCGGCGACCGACCCGGCGTTTGCCTGGGGTCGCCCCCACCCGCTTCATCCGCGGGCGGCGGCCCGAAGTCAGGGCCCGAGGACGGCGCCCGCCGCCGCCCCGTAACTGCCGGTCGTCATTCGGTTTAGGCGGACTGCACCCGCCCGCTCGGGGGCTCGATCCCGCCCGGGCGCTGGGAAGAGTTTTGCAAGAATGCCGCCTTACCGCCAGTTAAGGGGCGAGGTCATATGCGAAACCGACTGCTTGGACTCGTCACCTTCGTGGCTCTGGCTTTTCCGACGGCGGCGGCCGTGAACTGCAGCAGCAGCCCTGGCGGGGGGACGGGCACAGGCGGCGCGACCACCGGGAGCAGCGGCGGCAGCGGAGGCAACGGCAGCGGCGGGCCGGGGGGCGCTTGTTCCAGCGTGACCGCCTGCGGCGGAGACGTCGCCGGCCTGTGGACGGTCTCCTCCTCTTGTCTGACGGTCAGCGGGCAGCTCGATCTCGCGTCGATCGGGGCGGGCTGCGCGTCGGCGCTGGTCACGGGCTCGCTGCAGGTGACCGGAACGTTGACCGCGCAGGGCGACGGAACGTACCAGGACGGCACGACCACCACCGGACAGGAACAGTTCTCGCTGGACAAGTCCTGTCTGGTGATTTCGTCGACGCAGACCGACTGCGCGGGCGCGGCCAGCATCATCCAGAGCATCGGCTATCAGTCGCTCACCTGCACCAGCGCGGCCGGCGGCGGGTGCAACTGCACCGGGACCGTCCATCAGACGGGCGGGCTGGGCGTGCTGTCGCTGGCCCCGTCGACCAGCAACATGTACTCGACGTCCGGCACCGTGTTGACGCTGTCGGGTGACATCGGCGACACGACCTACGCCTACTGCGCCGGCGGAGGCACCACCCTGACGTTGACGCCCACCAACGCCGAGCCGGGCGTCACCGGGACGATCGTCCTGCAGAAGAGCGGCCCCACAGCCGGTACGGCCGCCCCCGCCGCCAAAACCGCCCCCGGTGGAGCGCCCGCCGCCGGCCGGACCGCA
>JAICYS010000428.1 GCA_025934105.1 Myxococcota bacterium
CGCAGGTGCTTGCCGATGAACGGCGGCAGGTCCTGGCGCAGCACCACGCCGAACCCCTGCTCGTCCACCCGCCAGCCCATCACGTCGAGGGTGTCGGGAAAGGTGTGCTCGGCATAGGAGACGATGTCGGCGAAGCCCTCGGCGCCGGCCTTCAGCACGCAGGCCGCCGCGCCGTCGCCGAACAGCGCCGTCGCCACCACGTCCACCGCGCCCACGTCGCGGTCGCGGAAGGCGAGCGAGCAGAGCTCGACGGTCACGAACAGCACCACCGCGCCCGGCTGGACGGCCGCCAGCCGCGCCGCCAGCGCCAGGCCGGTGACCCCGCCCGCGCAGCCGACGCCGAACAGCGGGACCCGCGCGGCGTCCGGCCGAAAGCCCATCCGCCCCATGGCGCGGGCCTCCAGGCTGGGGGTGGCGATGCCGGTGGTCGAGGCGGTGACGATGACGTCCACATCCGCGCCGCTCAGGCCCGCGCTCTGCAGGGCCTTCGACGCAGCCTCGACGAAGAGATCCACCGCGCCTTGGAGATAGGCCTCGCCGCGTTCCGACCAGCCGCGCGGCTCGAGGTACCAGGCCATGGGCCTGACCGTCTGGCGCGTGCGGATGCCGGCGTTGGCGAACACCGGCGCCAGCTTGTGGACCAGCGGAACGCGCTCGCCGAAGTGGGAGAGCACGGTCTCCAGCACCGCCTCCTGCCGCAGGACATGCGGCGGCGAGGCGGTTTCAAGGGCGACCAGCCCCACAGGTTTAGCCATTCGGAAGCTCCGGGCGCGCAGGGGCCCCTCTAAGCCGCAATCCGCGGCATTGGCCTACAGTTCCGTTTACGTCGTCTAGAGGTGACGCCACCCGCCGGCCCCCGGATCGACGATGCGTCCCTCGACGCGGACGGCGATCCCGCGCCCGGCCGCCGCCTCGCCGATGCGGGTGAAGCCGGGCGGCCCCGCGCCCGCTGCCGCGGTGCAGACCACCTCGTAGTCGTCGCCGCCGGTCGCCAGGCGGACCAGGGCCGCGGCGCGGTCGCTCTGGCCGTCGAGCCAGGCCTTCGCGGCGGCCGAGAGCGGCAGGCGATCGAGATCGAGGCTCAGCGCGACGCCGCTCGCCTCGGCGATATGGCCGGCGTCGGCCAGCAGGCCGTCGGAAACGTCCGCCGCGGCGCTGGCGTCGGCGCGAAGGGCGGCGCGGAGATCGAGCCTCGGCCTCGGACGGCGGTAGCGCTCGACCAGGAACCCGTCCGGATCGGCGATCTCGCCGCGCACCGCCGCCAGCCCCAGCGTTCCGTCGCCGATGGCGCCGCTGACGAACAGCCCGTCGCCCGGCTTCGCCCCGGCGCGGCGCACCATCGCCCCCTCCGGGACCCAGCCGAGGGCGGTCAGGCTCGCCCAGAACGGGCCCGGAGTCCTCACCGTGTCGCCGCCCAGCAGCGCCACGCCGAACCTGCGCAGGTCCTCGCCCAGGCCGCGGGCGAAGGCTTCGCGCTCGGCCGGCCCGAAGCGCTCGGACCACGCCACTGCCAGGAAGCAGCCGAACGGCTCGGCGGCCTTGGCGGCCAGGTCCGAGAGGTTCACGCGGAGAAGCTTCTGCGCCACGAGCTCAGGCGCCTCGCCGTCCGGGACGTGCACGCCCTCGACGACGGCGTCCTTGGTGACCACCAGCTCGTGGCCTGCGCGGCCCGGCACGACCGCCGCGTCGTCCAGCAGGTCGAACGCGCCCGCCGCGCCGCCGGTCAGCGGGCGGAACAGCCGCGCGATCTCGCCGAATTCATCCTGCCCGGACATCCTGGGCCACCGCGTCCAGCGCGCCGTTCACGAACCCCGGCTCGGGCCCCGCGAAGAAGGATTTGGCCAGCTCGACGTATTCGTCGATCGCCACCTCGGTCGGCACGTCGGCCCGGTGCGTCAGCTCGTAAGCGCCGGCGCGCAGCATGGCCCTGACTGTCGCGTCGATCCGCTCCAGCCGCCAGCCACTCGCCAGCCGCTTGGCGACCGCGGTGTCGATCTGCCGCTGGTTCGCCACCACGCCGCGCACCAGGTCGGCGAAGAAGGCCTCGTCGGCGGCCGCCAGCGTCTGGCCCTCGGCGGCCTCGTCGGGCAGGTCGCGGTCGAAGCGGTGCTCGTTGAACTCGCGGATCACCGCCTCGGCGCCCACGCCGGACACCTCCATCTGGTAGAGGGCCTGGACGGCGGCGAGCCTCGCCACGGAGCGCGGCTTGGGCGCAGCCCGGCTCATCGCTTGTGGCCGAGCAGCTTCTGCTTCAGGGCCACCATGGCGAGCGCCGCCCGCGCCGCCGCGCCGCCCTTGTCAGCCTCCTCGGGCCGGGCGCGCGCCAGCGCCTGCGCCTCGTCCTCGACGGTCAGGATGCCGTTGCCGATCGCCAGGCGCCGCCCGATGGTCAGGTCCATGATCCCGCGCGCGCTTTGGCTGGCGACGATCTCGAAGTGGTAGGTCTCGCCGCGGATCACCGCCCCCAGCGCCACATAGCCGTCGTAGGCCACCGCGCCGGCCGGCCGGTGGCCGCCCTCTTCGGCGAAGGCGATGGCCGCCGGGATCTCCAGCGCGCCGGGCACGGTCACCACGTCATAGTCCGCGCCGAAGGCGTCCAGCACGGACTTCGCGCCGGCCAGCAGC
>JAICYS010000078.1 GCA_025934105.1 Myxococcota bacterium
ACCAGCAGCAGGCGCGCGCCGTCGGTGACGAGCGCGCAGGCCACCCGCACGACCGGCCGCGCGGGCTTGGGCGCGCGCCGCGGCAGATCGACGGTCAGGCCGCGGGCGCGCCCGGCGCAGGCCGGCGCCACCGGGCAAGCCTGGCAGCGCGGGCGCCGCGGGGTGCAGACCAGCGCGCCCAGCTCCATGACCGCCTGGTTGAAGTCGCCGGGGCGGTCGGCCGGCACTTCGGCCGTCCCCAGCGCGCGCAGGCGGGTGCGAGTGGCGGCACGATCGATCGAATCCTCGACGGCGAACAGCCGCGCCAGGACCCGCGCCCCGTTCCCGTCCAGCGCGAAGGTCCGCGCGCCGAAGGCGATCGAGGCGACCGCGGCGGCGGTGTACGGCCCGACGCCCGGCAAGCGGCGCAGGGCCTCCTCGGTGCGGGGAAGCGCGCCGCCGTGCTCGCTCACCGCGGCCAGCGCGGCGCGCCGCAGGTTGCGGGCGCGCGCGTAATAGCCCAGCCCGGACCAGTGGGCCATCACCTCTTCGTCGGGGGCCTCGGCCAGCGCCTGCAGCGTCGGGAACCGGGCCAGGAAGCGCTGAAAGTAAGGGACCACCACCGCCAGCGTGGTCTGCTGCGCCATCGCCTCGGACACCAGCGTGCGATAGGCGGACGTCTCGCGCCTCCAGGGCAGGTCGCGCTTCGCCCCGTCGTACCAGCGCAGGAGAGCGGCCGCGATGCGCATCACTGACGCGACGGAGTGTAGTACAACGAGGCGTGGCTCCGCCGCAGCAACAGCCGGACATCGCGGGCGCGCTGGCCCGGGGCGAGATCGACCCGATCTACTGCCTGTCGGGCGAGCCCTACCTGGTCGAGGCCACCGCCGCCGCGATCCGCGCCGCCGTGCTGGCCGAGGCCGGTCCGGCCGCCCCCTTCAACCAGGACGTCTTCGACCTGAAGGACAAGGGCCTCGGCCCGACGCTGGCGACGGCCCGCACCCTGCCCATGATGGCCCGGCGGCGGCTGGTGGTCGGCAAGGGGATCGACGACGTCAAGGCCGCCGACCTCGAGCCGCTGGCCGGCTACGCCGAGGACCCCAACCCGTCGACCTGCCTGCTGCTCCTGGCCGACAAGGTCGACGTCCGCTTCAAGGCCTTCCAGGCGCTGCGCAAGCGCGGATACCTGCACGTGTTCGCGCCGCTGCGCGACCGCGAAGTGGCCGGCTGGATCCGGGCCGAGGCGCGCAACCGCAAGATCGCCGTCGGGGCCGACGCGGCCGAAGCGCTGGCCGCCGCCACCGGGCCCGACCTGGGGCGACTGGCGCAGGTGCTGGACCAGCTCGCGCTCTACGCGGGCGGCGAGCCGATCACCGTCGCGCACGTCGAGTCGCTGGTCGCCGAGACCCGCCAGCGCGGCATCTTCGAGCTGACCAAGGCCATCGGCGCCGGCAACGTCGCCGGCGCGCTGGCGCTGCTGGCGAACATGCTGCGCAATCGCGAGCCGGCGCTGCGCATCCAGTACATGCTGGCGCGCCACCTGCGGCAGGTGTGGCGCGCCAAGGAGCTGGCCGCCGCCGGCGCGCCGCGCGGCGAGATCGCCGGCGCGGTCGGCATCAACCCTTACTTCCTCGACGACATCCTGGTGCCGGCCAAGCGCATGACCCGCGCCTCGCTGGCCTCGGCGTTCGAGCGGCTGTTTCAGGCGGACGTCGAGCTCAAGAGCTCGAAGCTGGATCCCGACCTGGCGCTGGCCCGGCTGGTCCAGACGCTGGCCGAGAGCTCGGCCGGAACTACTTCGGCGCGCTGAGGCGGCCGACGGCGTGGGTCAGGCGCGACACGTGCCGTGACGCCGTCCCCTTCTTGATGACGCCCTTCGAGGCCGCCTGGTCGATGGCCCGCACGGCGCTCTTCAGCAGAGGCCCCAGGTCCTTCGCGGTCTTCGAACCGATCGCCGCGCGCAGCTTCTTGATTGCCGTGCGCATCGCCGTGGTCTGCGCCGTGTTGCGCGCCGTCCGCTTGACACGCTGGCGGTTCGCCTTCTCTGCCGACTTGATGTTCGCCACTTCGTTTCCTTCGTGAAATCCGTCCGCTGGACGCGGTTCGGGCGCGCATCATGCTGAGGGGGCGGCGGGTTGTCAAGGCGCCGCGCCTCCTCAGCCCAAACCGATCTCCGCCAGCTCGCCGTCCGACAGGCCGAAGAAGTGCCCGGTCTCGTGGAGCAGCGTCAGACGAACCTCCTCGCGCAGCTCGTCCGGGTCGGCCGCCGCCCGCTCGAGGTTTCGGCGAAAGAGGACGATCTGGGTGAGCCCGGGCTGGCCGCCCAACCCCAGCGCCGAATCCGGATGCGCCGTCCCGCTGAAGAGGCCAAACGCGCGCGGATCGAACCCGGCGTCGACGTCCCCCTCGGCGGGATAGTCGGCGATCACGATCGGGATGCCGCGCAAGAGCTCGCGCGCCCGCTCCGGCAGCTCGCGCAGGGCCGCCTCGGCCACCGCCGCCAGCTCTTCTTCCGACAGAGGCGCCGGCGGCGCCTCCTGCCCGGGCGCCGTGTCCAGCGTCCAGGTCCGCTTCCAGGCCGATCGCATCTCGTCCTCGTCGTCCAGCTCGCCGGCCGCCGCGCCCAGCGCGTACCAGGCGTCGGCCGAATCGGGCTGCTCCTCGCACAGCACCCGCAGCCGCTGGCGGGCCGTCTCGGCGTCGCCCACCGCCATGTGGAGGTCGGCGATCTCCAGCGCCACGTCCAGGTCGCCCAGCCGCACCTCCGGCGGGGGCAAATCCTGCAGCGTCTCGCGGGCGGCGTCGCCGTCACCGAGCTCGATCTCGAGGCCGGCCTTCAAGGCCAGCGCGGACAGGAACTCGCCCTCGTCGTCGGCCAGATCGACGGCCCGTTCGGCCGCGCCCAGCGCGTCTTCGTAACGATCGGGATCGCCGGCCAGCAGCTCGGCCTTCCAGAGCACGGGGGTGGCCCAATCCGGCGCCGCGTCCGCCGCGCGCGACGTCAGCGCCAGCGCCTGTCCGTGGTCTCCCTCTTCGCGCGCGCAGGCCGCCAGCAACAGCAGCGTCTCGGGGTCGTTCTGGTCCAGGCCGGCCGCCTGCTGCCGCGCGCCCGCCACGTCGCCCTGTTCGAGAGCGCTCCAGGCGGCCGCGACCCGCGGATCGTCGGCGCCCTCTTCGGGGGGACGCGACGTCATGGCGCCAGCTCCGGCGCGTCGGCCAGCACGGCCAGCGATTCGCGCATGTAGGAGGCGGCCACGTCGGCGGTCAAGCGGGCGTCCTCGGGGCTGCCGATCGGCGGCGCCACCTCCACCACGTCGGCGCCCAGCAACGGGAAGGCCGCTCCGACCCGGCGGATGAGCGCGCGGACGAAGGCCGGCGTCAGGCCGTCCGGCTCGGGCGCTCCGGTGGACGGCGCCGACGGGCCGTCCGTCGCGTCGATGTCGTTGGACAGATAAACCGAGCGCACCCCGATTCGTTGCAGGTGCGCAATGACGTCGTCAATCACGGTCTCCCCTTTCGCCCGGACCTCGTCGGCCCAGATTTGTTTGACTCCCAACGTCGACTCCCAATGCTCTTTGGGCCGCGACGACGCGCGAACGCCGATCTGGACCAATCGCCCGCCCCGCCCCAGCAGCTGGTTGGCGTGGTAGGCCCAGGTCGCGAAGCAGATCCGGATGCCCAGCCGTTCGGGCAAAAGGTCGGTGTGCGCGTCCGCGTGCACGATGGCCCACGGGTCAGGCGCGTGGCGCGCCAGGGCGGCCACCACCGGCCAGGCCACCGAGTGGTCGCCGCCCAGCATGAAGATCCTCAGCCCCGGCGCCTCGGCCAGCAGGAGGTCGAGCACCCGTTCGGCCACGGTCAGCGGCGCGACCGGCAAGTCGGCGTTGCCGGCCGCCGCCGGGCCGTAGAGGGCGGACCGGGTGCGCCGGCGCTGGTCCTCGCTCAACATGTCGTCGGTCAGGAGCTGCGGCACCACGAACAGATCCCCCACGTCGACCACACCGGCGCGCGCCGCGCGCTGCGGGAAATCCGGGCACCCGCGCAGCAGAGCGGCGCGGACCGCCTCCGGCCCGAAGGCCGCACCCCGGACCAGACCGGCGCCACAGTCGGACGGGATGCCGAAAACGGCCACCCGCGCGTTCCGGACGCCGGCGACCGCCGCGCGCCACCGCTCGTGCACCTCCCGCTCGTCGGCGGCACCGTAGAGCAGTTTTTGCAGAGCTTCACGGGCGGCGCGCCCCGTGCTCACGGTGTGAATCCCACCCCCGGCCGGCCGCAAGAACTGAGAAACGTCGTCCATGCGACTACATGCCCTGACCGGGCCCCCGATGAAGGCACGGGCAAAATTCCGACAAAGTAAGTTTTGGTTTCATCACCGGGGATCGAAACCGCGCGCGCGGATCGCTCACGCGTCGTGCTTGTCGCGAAACTCGTCCACGTTCAAGCCAAAACGCTTGGCCCATCGGTAGACCAGCGCCGGCTTTCGGTCCAATTCGCGTGCCACGCGCATCATGTTGCCGCGGAAGCGGCGGATGAGCGCCTCCAGCTCGGCGGCGTCGGGCGGCGGACGCGACTTGCGCCGGCCGTGGTGGCTGCGGATTTTCGGCGCCGCCACCACGTTCGCCGGCAAGTGCTCGACGGAGATCCGATCGGAGTCGCGCGCCAGCGCCTCCGCCGAGGCGATCACCTTGCCCAGTTCGCGCACGTTCCCCGGCCATTGATAGAGGCAGAGGGCCTGAAAGGCCGACAGCTCGAGGGGCTTGGAACGGTCGCCCAGGAAGTGCGCGGACAGGGCGCCCAGGTCCTCGATCCGCTCACGCAGCGGCGGGATGCGAATCGGCTCCGCCCCCAAGCGCGCGGCGAGATCCGTGCGCAGGCCCAGGCTGCCCGACTGGCTGGGGGCCGTGGTGCGGCTGGTGGCCGCCACGATCCGGGTCTCGATCCGCCGCGACCGCAGCCCGCCCACCGGCGCGAGCATCCGGTCCTGCGTGAAGCGCAACAGCTTGGTCTGCAGCTCGGGCGGCATCTCGCCGATCTCGTCCAGGAAAAGCGTGCCGTTCTCGGCCTCTTCGATGATGCCCGGCTTGGCCATCGCCGCCTGCGAGTGAGCGCCGCGCGCATATCCGAACAGTTCGCTTTCGACCAGCTCGCGCGGAATGGCGGCGCAGTTGATGGCCACGAACCGCCCCGTCCGCGCGCTGGCCCGGTGTATCGCCGCGGCATACACCTCCTTACCCACGCCCGTCTCGCCGGTCAGCAACACCTCTTCGCCGGCCACCGCCAACTTGCGCAGCTTGCGGCAGATCGCGGCGAGCACCGGATTCACCGTCGCGACCGGACCCATCGGCTTGGCCAGCTCCGCCTCGATCGCCGACAGCTCCGCCATCGTGGCGACCCGGAACACCAGCACGTGGCTGCCGACGAAGATGACCGAGCCGTCGCGCAGCTTGACCGTGGTCTCGACCGGTTCGCCGTCGACCACCGTGCCGTTCGTGCTGCTGAGATCGGTCAGCTCGTACACCCCCTCTTCCGGGGCCGGGCTGATGGCCATGTGCTGCCCCGAAATCATCTTGTCGGGCAGCACCAAGGACGACTGGCCGGGGTCATTCTGCGTCGCTTCCCGACGCCCAACGACCAGTGAGCCGCTGAAGGTGGCGAGCCGGGCCCTGCCTTGGGGAACGTTTCCCTTGTTGTCTCCAACGATCAACAGAAGCGGGACCCTGACCGGGTCATCCGTCGCTTCGGTCCGTGGAACGAACGTGGTGCTCTCATTCGGGGTGATCACTCGAACACCCGAACCTTAAAGCGTAACTTTGCTTGCGTAAACGGATATGAAACCGGAACTGTGAAATAGGGGTTCGAGGGCTCTAAGCCCTTGTTTTTCCGCCTTTCCCCCATGGTCCCCCAGTTGCTCCTCGTCGTGCCGAAGACGAAGGCGGCGCTGAACGCAGCGCGTCTTCGAGTTCAACAACGACACCACAAGGAGACGCCATGCTCAAGAAGATTGCTGTTGCGATGCTTTTTGCAATTACCTTTGCGGTCGGTGTGGGTACGGCGCAGGCGAGGACCACGGTGCCACACCGCTTGTGTCCGATCGCCGCCTGCGTCTGACGGCCCCGGTCCGCGCCGGCCAGGTCGGTCCGCATCGGACTCAGTGCGGTTCGACCTGGTATGCGACTGAGTGCACCGCAGACAGTTCCTCGGCCTCGGTCTGGATGGGACGGAATAGCGGCGATTCTGGCCCAGCGCCCTGCGCGCGACAATCGGTGACCGCAGAATCCTCCGGCTCGTCGGCGGCGAAGCGCACGCGTCCAGCCGTCGGCTCCCCCGTCGAGGCGTCGTGCTCGACCCAATAGTAGACGCCGTGAGCGCTCTCGACGCTCCAAACTCTTTCATTGGACGACCAGACCGCCCCACATACTGGAAGCGCGTCCCACGCGACGAGGATACGGCCATCGATTCCGACGAGCTTGAGCTGAGGATGTCCGCTCTGCGTCAACACTGCGAATCGCCGACCGTCGGGCGCAAAGGTCGGGTAGACAGGCAGATCGGAGTCCTTGAAGACGTCGGCGCAGCTTTTGCCGAGCTGGCAGATACGAATAGTGCCCTTCGGATAGTCGGCATAGGCCCACTTCGTACCGTCAGGGCTGAACCCGGGGGTCGTGTCCTTCGGGCCAGATGTCAGGGGCCGTTCGCTGCCGTCCGGGTACTTGCGCCAGATTCGCAGAGTTCCATCAGGCGCACGGCGGCTCAACAGTAATGCCCCTTCCCTCGAAATAGCCGCAGTCAGCACGTCGCCGTCCGTTGTCAGGCGCTCTCGTCGTCCGCTCGCGTACGACCAGAGGTCAGTTGACAGCCGGCGAGCCACAAAGACCAAGCGGTGGCTGGTCGCCACCGTGTGCGTGATATCCATGCCCGGAAGGCCGCCCAAGCGGCGAAGCTCGCCGGTTTTGACGTTCATGGCGGCAACCGACATTTCCTTTTGAAAACTCGAGCCGGCGACCAGGATTTCATCCGAGCCACCGAACGCAATTCGCGAACCCATGGGCACCGGATATTTAGCCGCCCACGCATGGGTCTGCGGGCGAATCAGCCCGATCCAGCTGTCCGCATATTGATCGTACCCGGTGATCGCAACGAGATCGCCCGCCGGGTTCACAGCCGCATCGCCGATCTCGATAATGTCATCTCCCGCGGCCTCGGGAAGAAGGCTCAACTCCATTGTCGGGACGGAAAAAATGGCGATATGCGAATCGTCCACGTCGTAAACGAAGCTGGGATATGCACCTAACCAGTGTGGGTCGCGTCCCGACGTCACGACGGCAGCGTCGCTTCCGTCCTCTCGCCCGGACAGGCGAATCTCCAACGCGCCCGACGCGTTTCGAGCGGTATAAACCACCTGGCCGGTTTTGGGTGACACGTCGGGGCAAGAGAGCTGATACGACTCAGGAACCAGCCGAGCCGGTTTTTGCCGGCCGGTAGCAATATCAACATCGACCGCTCGGTGCGGGACTCCCCACACGATTCTGACCGTATGATCGTCCACGGCGCTCAAACAATGAACGCGGCCCGAGTAGCGCGCGATCTGTTTGCTCGACCGGCTCCAATCAGCGGGGATGCCGGAGATCGCCAACACGCGCTCCGGCGCTCGAGCCCGCGCCGTTGAATGGGCGCCCCCCGTGCGCAGGCGCCACCCGAGGGCCAGCGCTATCGCCGCCGAGAGAGGCAGGGCGATCCAGACCGCGCCCACCCACGGCCGCCGCAGGTGCCTCTTCCGTGTCAAGAGCATGTCCGCGAACAGGCGACTGATTTCGCGAGCGTCCGACGGCCGCTCACCGGGCGTCTCAACCAGGCACCGCCGACAGAGTTCCAGTGCCTCCACCTCGAGCAGTGTTGCCGGCCGCAGCGGACTGCGCCCGGAGCCGTCGAAGCTCACTTCCTTTCGTTCGGGCCGACGACCGAAGAAGATCTCGTGCAACACCACGCCGAGCGCCCAGACGTCGGAACGTGTGGTCGCAGGTTCGCCGGCCAGGACCTCGGGCGCCATGTAGTGAGGCGTTCCAATCATCACGGTCACACCCGGAGCAGTCGCGGCGTCGGTGGCCAGCCCAAAGTCCGAGATGACCAACCGGCCATCGGCCATTCGGAGCAGATTGTCGGGCTTGAAATCCCGGTGGACGACCCCCGACCCGTGAATTGCGGCCAGGCCTTCGATGGCCGCTTGCGCGTCGCGAAGTCGATCCTCAATCGGGCGCTCCAATGCCGGCTGACGCTTGAGCTCGTCACGCAGCGATCCGCCCGACGCCAGCTCCATGGTCAGGAACCGATGCCCGTCGGCCTCTCCGATGTCGAAGATGCGGCAGACGTTTGGATGCTGAATCGGTCGGCCCAGCCGAAGCTCGCGTGAGAACCGTTTGTCCCACTTGGCGTCGCGGGCCAACTCGGCCTTCAGGACCTTCAGCGCGACGACGTTTTGCACCGTCCGATCGAAAACGCGCAGCACGACCCCGCTGCCGCCCTTGCCGATGACCTCCTCGACCTGATAGCGGCCGGCCAGTACGGCACCGCGCTCGATTTCCAGGGGCCTCTCGCGGATGAACGACTCATCCGCGACCTGGGTGATGCTGTCCTTGGGACCAGCGCCAGAATCACTCATCCTGATGCATCTCTTAACCAACGACTCCGGCCGAGGAAGGATTGAGCTCCGGAGTGCCGCGAATCATCCGCAGCTGAGTCTCGCGTCGAGTGACCAGAGACCAGATGTCGGAGGCGAACCAAGCATGACCGCCGCGCGGCACTTCCGGCACAATGTAGGCGAGCGTCCCGCCGTGAACGCTGCTGCTACCGTCGAATCTGTCGGTGGCCAGGCCGCAGTCGGACAGGACGAGCGTCCCGTCCCGCATGCGTAGGACGTTCTGGGGCGCGACGTCCCGGTGAATGATGCCCGCCCCGTGGATCGCGGCGAGTCCAGATGCGATCGCCCTGGCGTCCGACCGCCGTTGCTCGAGCGGACGATTTATCGTTCGTCCGGCGGCGATCTCCTCCCGCAGGTTGCCTCCCGGGGCCAGCTCCATCGGCAGGAACGGATGAGCTTCCGCCATGCCGGAGTCGTCGAGCCGGCAGACGTTCGGGTGACTGATTTGCCGGGCCAGCTTGACATCACGGGCGAGGCGCTCGGCGCAGCTACGGTCGGCGGCGTACTCCGATCGGACCACCTTGACGGCGATTTCCTGCTGGAGGACGCGGTCGTAGGCACCGAAGACGACGCCCATGCCGCCGCGGCCGAGGACCCGCCGCAACTCGTAGCGCTCGACGAGCACGGTACCCGGTCGAAAGAGCGGCGCGTTCGCCAGCGCGTGGGGATCCTCGCGGCGGTGTGGTGCCGTGCAGCTCTCGCCGCTCGTGCTGTCGCGGCTCACGTGCGTCCGTCCATTCAGGGCCAGATCTCACCTGCATCTTACTCTCACTCGCGAGCCTTTCCGCGGGTGAAGCCCGCGCCACGGTGCTCGAAGCTAGGCGCAGATTGCGCGCGAGCGCCGCTCCTGCCCTGCCGGCGTCACATCCCTTTTTGCCGAACTTGGCGCATCCGTTCTTCTGTCTCCGGCGCGGTCGCCCTCGGATCGATCGAACGACCTGACCGTGTTTTCTGTCCCCGCCTCACCGGCATCGGATAGGACCGCGCCTCCCGTCGCCAAGATCGCCCGCGTTTCCGTGGTCACGCCCACTGCAAGGGTTCTGGAAACTGCGTCGCGTCTCACTCTGCCCGCCGACGTATTACGCCTCACCCACAGGCCGGCCCAGATGGCCGACGGCCCTCAATCGTGCCACCTCGAGCTCAGGCGGCGTGCCGACACCGATCTCGGCCGAGCCGGGTCCGATGATTGCCAGTGTGATTGAGAAAGACCGTTGCGACCGGCACGTTCGTTGGGTGCGCGCGTTCGGTCGTCAGGTGACGACATTCGGTCGCGGAGGTTCATTTTCATTGCTGAATGGCGGTCGAAATCATTGTCAACGTATGGGGTGACTTCCTGTCCGCCTGGGAGAGTGGTCGGGCCTCACCTGATGGACTTGATCGACACCGCGATATTGAAGCGAGACCGGCTAATTCCGTCGTTCAGGTCGCGCCCCTCGCTCCGCGTTTTCGGAGCTGGCCGCGATCGTCCGCCGCCGATGAGGCGGGTTCGTTCTGTGGCGAGATGCCGTCGACTGGAAGTTTAGGCGGCGTCCTCATGACCGACCTGGAGATCGGGGCTCAGGAGGCTGCCCTCGCCGAGCGGCTTCGCGCCGGAGGGGCCGCCAGCCGTCGAGCAAACGTGCCGTTTCGGTTGCCCAGATCCTCGACGACGTCCCCCCCCCGACCCTCCCGCGCAATCCGCAGGTGCGTCCTCGACGACAGCTCGTCGTCGGTGAGGTGGTCGGGGCGGGTCGTTGCCGCGCCCGCCGCCCCCGGCCTCGCCCAATGGTGAGTACGCCGGTGCCCGGCACCCGATCTCGGCGCGCCGGCCGAACGAGGCGACCAGCAAGCTGGGTGTCGCGCCGGCGTCCTCGCGCGACGGCCGCTCTTCCGGTTGCGTCTCGCGGTGCGCCGAATGGGGCTGCACCAATCCTGGATACACCCGGGCGCACCCGGTCCAAGCCTAAAGCCCCCCGGCCCGGACCCGATCTGTTACCTTCAGAGCTCCCCCGTGCCGTCCCGCCCCCTGCTCGTGGTCCCGGGTCTGTTCAGCACCCAGATTCGCGACCAACAGCTCGGCTTCATCTGGGGACGGCTGCGCCAGCTCTATGTCGGGCCGCCCATCGCGACGTTGGAGGGGCTGCGGGGCCAGCCGGGCGAGATCCTGCGCGGCATCCCGCTGGTGTTCGGGCTAACCTACGACCTCATCGGCGCGCTCGAACAGGCGCTCACCGAGGGCGGCTACCGGACCGGCCAGACGCTGCACTTCTTCGCGTACGACTGGCGGCGCCGCGTCCTGGACCTGGGCGTCACGCTGGCCGCCGAGATCCGCCGGGTGGCCGCCGCCTGTGGCAGCGACATCGACGTCTTGGGGCTGTCGAACGGCGGGCCGGTCATCCACGCGGCGTTCGCCGCCGACCGCCAGCTTCCGGTCGAGCGGGTGGTCACGTCCGGCGGCGCGCACGCCGGGACGCTGGAGACGCTGTCCTGCCTGGACGCCGGCTTTCAGTTCGCGCCGCTCGGGCGCCGGGTGCCGCCCGACCAGTTCGTGGCCTGTCCCGGCGGCCTCGACTCGATCCCGCCGCCCGCCGCGGCGCGCTTTTGGCCCGAGGGGTCCGGCTACGACCTTTATGACGTCGAGACCTGGCGCCGGCTGCGCCTGTCGGTGTTCCGCCGACACCCCGACGACCCGTCCTGGATCCAGGCCGTCGCCGAGCGCCTGGCCGGGGTGCGCGCGCTCTACGACGCGCTGGCCGGCGCTGCGGCGCCGCGGCGGCTGGTCTGCATCTGCGGCACCGGCCTGGCGACGCAGGTGCGCGTGGTGGTCGAGAACGGGCGCGCCGTGCTGCCCGGCGAGGGACACCTCGAGAAGCTCCCCCCGGAAGCGCTCACCGACGGAGACGGCGCCATCAGCGTACCCGCCGCCAGCGATTGGCAAGGCGGCGATCCGCAGGTGGTCCGGATCGCCGTCACCAGGCATCGCGACATGATCCGGACGCGTCCTGCGTTCGACGCGATCTTGTCGGCGCTGCGCTGAGCGGCCGCCGCGCGCGAAGCTTGCCCGCCGACGCCGGCGGCGGTCTACTGGATCCACCACTCTCGCTGCCCGTCACACATGCGGCACACGCTCCAGCAGTTTCGCGCCTTCCTGGAGAGCAACCGCTACACGGCGGGGGCGACGATGCGGCTGTCGCGCCGGGCGCGCGCCGCGGCCTTCATCTACCGGCTGGCGCTGCGGATCCTGGCGCAGTGGGCGCGCGACAAGTGCCCGCAGCAGGCCGCCGCCCTCGCCTTCCAGACGGCGCTGTCGCTGGTTCCGGTCACCGCCATCGCGTTCTCGCTGCTGCGGGCGGTCGGCTCGCTGGACGCGGAGTCGCACCTGCTGCAGTTTTTTTCCGAGCACGTCTTCCCGCAACTCCCCGACGTGGCCGAACGCGTCCAGGAGTTCGCCGGCAAGGTCAGCATCGGCGCGCTGGGCGGCGGCGGCCTGATCTTCACGATCGTCACCTGCTATTCGCTCTACAGCTCCGTCGAGCGGACGTTCAACGACATCTGGCGCGTCGGGCTGCGCCGCACCCTCATCGGCAAGTTCTTGACCTTCTACGCCATGGTCACGCTGCTGCCGACCTTGGCGGGGTTTTCGCTTTACTGGTCGGGGCGGCTCATCGAGTCGGGTGGTTTCAGCCGCTTCTTCATGCCGTTCCTCATCGAGATGGCGGCGCTGGTGCTGATGAACAAGCTCCTGCCCCGCTCGGTCGTGCAGTGGCGCGTGGCGCTGGCCGGCGCCACCGCGACGGCGCTGGTGCTGGAGACGATGAAGGTCCTCTTCGTGCGGTTCGCGGAACGCATCGTCCTGCGAAGCTACAACAGCGTCTACGGACCGCTGGGTCTGGTTCCGCTGGTCCTGATCTGGATCTACGCGTCGTGGCTGCTGGTGCTGCTGGGCGCCGAGATCGCGCACGCCCTGCAGAACCTGAGGTTGCTCGAGGCTGAAGACCGCCGGCAGCGCGACGAGGAACCGATCAACGGGCTGCTGGCGGCGCAGCTGCTGGCGGCGGTGGCCGCCACGCACGAAGCGGGCGGCGCCGGCCATCCGCTGGAGCGGCTGGCGACCGAGTTCGGGCTGACTCCGCAGAACGTCGACCGGATCGTGGCGCGCCTGAAGGCGCGCGGCCTCATCGCCGAAGTTCGGGGCGACATCAACGGCTACATTCCGGGGCGGGCCGCGTCGACGATCCGGCTGGACGAGGTGTTGTCGGCGTTCCGGTCGACCGACATCGAGCTGGCCGAGGGGACGACGTCGCCGGCGCTGACCGAGCTGGTTCAGGAACTGGACGAAGCGCGCCGCCGGCGAATCGGCGGTCTCACCATCGCCGACCTGATGCCCGCCCCGGCCGGCGCGCCCCGCGACGAGGCCGTGCCGCTCAGCATCGTGCCGCCCGGCGGGCCTGCCGAAGATTAGCGGCGGAGGAGCGGCGGACAGGCCGCGGCGAAGAGCAGCCGGTGGCGAATACCCGAAGTATTCTAGTGCACCGCCGTCGAAATAGCGTCAACGCCGAGGCCGACAAGCCGCGCTGGACGCGAGGCGCGACGACGAGGAATACCCGTAGGTATTGTGAGGAGAAGCAACGAAGCGTCCGGCGCGCGGATCGTCGGCCGAACGTGACGCGATTTCGACGGCGGTGCACGAGCGAGGGTCGACGCCGCAGGCGTCCCCGCGCCGCCCGTTTTGGCGACGCGGGGACTTTCACCACGGGCTGTCAGGCGGCCAGGAGGGCGTTGCCGTCAGGTAACGGTGAGCGGCAGCGAACCATGGCCGACGACGTGCCGCCCGGAGGCGGTCTAGTTCACCGCGATGGGCGCGGGTGGCGGCGCGCAGACCACGCCGGTCAGGTCCGTCTTGCGGCGGTCGAGATCGTTGAGGGAGCGTGGTTGTCCGGTGAACGGGTCGAACACCGTGGTGCCGGTCAGGAACGGCGACAGGGCCGATTCGCTCCCGACGGAGCGCGGGCTGACCATCAGGAACTTGGTGCCGGTCTCGAGCCCGTGGCAGCCGTTGCAGGTGTTGAGGGAGGCGTGGAACCGGGCCTCGGCGTCCTGAATGCCCGGCCCGTTCCAGAGGGTGAAGCCGTCGTTCAGCGAGGAGCCGGCCTGGAAGGGCACCCCCTCGAACTGGTCTGAGACGGTGTGGCTGGGCGCGCCGGGCACGACGGCGATGATGTCGGCCGCCTTCTGGTTCACGAAGTCCGCGAAGGTCTGCGTCCCGTTGAACGACAGATCCGGCGTCTCCTTGACGGTGACCTCGTCGAAGAAGCCGGTGCTGGCCGAGAGCTGGAATTCGCGCAGCTCCCAGCGGCCGTCCGGCGACAGCAGCAGATCGTTGGTCCGGAGCTGCAGGAGGTCGCTTCCGTTCACGCGCGCGGAGGCCGCGTTCCGCTCGGTGAAGCTGCGCGTGATCGCCTCCAGCGCGACGTTGTACTCCTCGGACGGGAACGGATGAGACGCCAGGGCGTGCCACCGGTTGGCCCAATCGGCGATCGCCTGGCCGTCGGCCGCCGGCAGCTCGAACTCGAGGATGACCGTGAAGTCCTCACCGACCCGGAACGTGGGATCGGTGAAGGCGTACACCAGCCGCGCCTGCCCCGCCGACCCGTTGGCAGCGTCGCGCAGGTCGAACCGGTTGACGATCGCCTGCAACGCGAACGGCGCCCGATCGAGGTCGAGATCGCCGGACGGCGTCTTCGGCCATGCGTTCAGGATCTGCTGCTGCATCTTGGGGCGCGCGGCCACGTTGAACTGATTCACGGTCTGATCGGTCAACCAGTGCTGGAAGAGCTGCAACGCCAGCGCCGGCGCCTGCTCCGCGGAAGGCGCCACCTGCCGCAACACGTGGCCGAAGGACCAGGCGCCGTCAGCGACCGTGCGCACCGGATCGTCGACCACGCTGGTGCTGGTGATCATCAGCTCCTTTCGGGTCGAGACGAAGCATCCGCTCGGCGCCTGAAGGTTGAACGTGAACTGGCCGGGCAGCTGCTCGGCCGCGTCGGTCTGCGGCTGGAAGTCGAACACCGTGAACGCGATCGCATGCGGGCCTGGATCGGCGTCCGGGGTGCCGCTGGCCTGGCCGGCGAAGGTGATCGTCTGCCCGGCAGACGCGTTCTGAAAGGGCGGCCCTAAGAAGGACGTCGCGATCCCCGATTCGAACGAGCTGAAGAACGCCTGATATTGCCTGGGCTGGCAGGCGCCCACGTCGTTGTCGGTGACGCTGACCGTGAAGGGCGCGATGGTGTCGGGCGGCGTCGGATCGCTGGCCACCGGCGTGACGGTCATGGTCGACGGGCGGCCCACGCACGACAGCGCCGTCAGGGCGTCCTTGCTGATGTCGCCGGTCGACACGAACACCTCGTCGATGATCCCGTCGAAGTGCTGGGACTGCGTGGTGGCGCCGATCCGCAGCGGCGCAAAGACGTTCCGCAGCGCCTGCCCGCCGAACACCTGCCCGAACTGCTGCCCGTCGATGAACAGGAAGACGAACGTTCCGTCGTACATGCCGGCCACGTGCGTCCATACGCCCGCCGAGATGGGGGCGCTGGAGATGATCGTCTTGCCCGTCGACAGCACCACCGACATCTCGATGTTGCCGTTGTGGACGCCCAGCGAGAACGACGTCTGGTTGTTGAGCCGCTTGATGACGATCGGCTGGTTGCCGGAGACGGTGTTCGGATTGACCCAGGCCGCCACCGCGACGCGGTCGGTGACCGTGAACTGGGGCTCGTCGGGGACCTGGATGATGTCCTTGGCGCTGCGGATCTGAACGCCCTGCCCGCTGATGCCCGCCACGCAAGCCGCGTTCAGCGCCTGCTGCGCGTTGGCGCCGAAGCCGGACGAATCCAGCAGGAAGTGCGAGGTGGGCGAGCAATCGTCGAAGTGCCAGAACCCGGAGCCGCCGGCGGTCCCCCGATCGCCGCCGGTGCCCGCCGACCCGGCCGCGCCGGTCATGCCGCCGGCGCCCATCGCGCCGCCCTTGCCGGGCGCCCCGGCCGTGCCGGTGCCGCCGCCGGTCGAAGGCCGCCCTCCGGCGCCCGTGCTGCCGCCAGTGGCGCCGGAGCGTCCGCCCGCGGTGACGCCGACGGCCGGCCCCGCCAGAGCCGCGGGGACGAAGGTGGTCTCGCCCGCCGGGCCGACGACGGTCGTCCCGGCCGGGGTCCCGATCACCGCATCCGCCAAGGGCTCCGTGTACTCGTCGTACGTGTCGGCCGCGAACTTGGGATCGGCGCTCTCGGCGCAACCAACGATCCCCGCGGCACCTGCAATCAGCCCTACAACTAATCTACGGTTAGTCCATTGTCTCACGCAAATACCCTCCATTCCGCGCCGAGCTCATGCTCGGCTCCAAAACGGGAACGGGCGCCCGCGCGATTGTTCCACGTCGATTGCGAAGCGACGGAAATGAGCGCTCAACCCAGACGTTCGCGGCGCGCTTCGCGAAAGAACGTGGTCGCCGGGTCGTGGACGCGCGTCGTCCAGGTGATGGCGCCGCCGTCGATTTCGAACAAGTTGTAACGTGACCGGCGCTCGGGCCCGCCGGTGTAGGAGGCCGAGCCCCCGCCGACGATCGGGATCGGTTTTCCGTCGGGGCCCGGCAGCTCGCCGCGTTCGTCCTGGTGATCGTGTCCGTGCAGCACCAGGTCGGCCCCGGCCCGGGCCAGGACGGCCGCGAAGCCATCGCGATCCCGCAGATTGCGGGACTCGCTGCCCTTGTGGACGACGGGCGGGTGGTGCAACAACACGACCCGGGTCAAGCCCGCCAGCTCCGGCGAGCGCAACAACGCTTCCAACCGAAGAAGCTGCTCCTCGCCGATCTGGCCCCAGGCGCCCAGATCGCCGGTGGCCACCGCGCTGGAGACGCCCACCAGCGCCACGCGCTCGCGGATTTGCACGAAGGGGTAATAGGCCGCCTCGGGATCGCGGTCGACGTCGCTGGTCTGGTAGGCGGCGAACAGCTTTTCGAAGCTGCGGTCCGCCACCACCTGCGCGACGTACGCGTCGTGGTTCCCCGGGATGACCGTGACCGCGTCGGGCCCCAACCCGCACAGGTCCAGCCAGGCCAGCGCCACCCGCCACTCGCCGTTGATCGCCACGTTCGACAGGTCGCCGGTCAGCGCCAGGTGATCGGGCGCGATCGCGCGCAGATCCCGCCGCAGGTCTTCCAGCAGATCCATCTTGTGCTTGCGGACCCGATTGACGACCAAGTTGGCAAACCCGACGGCGCGTTTGCCGGCGAAGTCCAACGGCCGGATCTGCCGGAAACCGCGGAAGTGGGGATCCGTGACGTGCGCCAATCGAAACATCAGCCCGCCTCTCCCGCCGCCGGGACGCGCACCTGCACGTCGGCGACGATCGCGTAATGGTCCGAGGCGAACAGGCGGTCGCCGCTCGCCGCCCGCCCCGGCTCGTGCAGCGCGACCGCCGCCGCGTGGACGGTGCCGCGCCGATCGCGCCTCACCGGCGTGACGAAGACGTAGTCCAGCCGGCGATCCTGCCGCAGCCAGTACATCGCGGCCGTGTAATCGTTGGAGCGCGCCCAGGTCAAGCCGGGGCCGCCGTCGCCCGCCACCGCCCAGGCGTCCTGGTACGCGACGCGCCGCCCGCCCAGCGTGTGCTGGCCGACCAGCCACCGGATCTCGTCGTGCTCGGGCCCGGCGTTGAAGTCGCCCATCAACAATTGCGGCGTCCCCTGCCCGTCGTCGTGCGCGGCGATCACCTGGTCCAGCGCCTGGACCTGCTCTTCGCGCTTCACCCCTTCGTTCAACCGATAGGAGAGGTGCGCGGTGTGAACCCAGACGCCCCCGGCCTCGCCGTCGAGGCGCACCGACAGAACGCCCCGCCCTTCCGTCTCGGTGCTGTGCGGGAGGCTGCGGAAGTCGTGCGCGCCGATCGGGAAGCGCGAGATCACGGCCAGCCCCTCGTGGCCGCCGCCCCAGGCGGTGGTGGCCGCGAACCGGTGCTGCCAGCCGCGCGGCTCGGCCAGCCGCGCCGCTTGATTGTCCACCCGCCCCGGAACGTCCCGCACCTCCTGCAACGCGACCACGTCGGGCTGCAGCCGATCGAGCCCCGCCCCCGCCAGCGCCAGCCGCTCTTGCCAGGGCCCGTTCTCGCCCCACAAGTTCAGGCTGACGAACCGCACCACGCCGCCCTTCACGGGCTCACCCGCCCCGGTAGGTGCACTTGCTGTCGTAGGTCTCCCAGACCGTGACCGCCGACAGCGGCGGGATGTGCGGCCGCAGCTCGCGCCAGACGTAGATGGCGATGTTTTCGCAGGTCGAGTTCTCGAGGCCGGGCACGTCGTTCAAGTCGTGATGGTCGAAGCGCGCGAACAGCACCGCCCACGCGTCGTCGATCACGCCGAAGTCGATCAGCCAGCCGGTCTGCGGGTCGACGGGGCCGGCCACCGAGATCTCGACTTTGTAACTGTGCCCGTGCGTGCGCGAACACTTGTGCCCCTCGGGCACGCACGGCAGCCGGTGGGCCGCCTCGAAGCGGTACTCCTTGGTCAGCTCGACGTTCACCGTCGGCAGTATACCCGCCAACGCTCCGCCTCAGCGGCCGAAGTCGATGGCTGCCCAGGGGCGCTCGGGGCGGGCGAACAGATAGCCCTGGCACAGATCGCCGCCCACCCGGATGAGGGCGTCGCGCTCTTCCGGGGTCTCGATCCCCTCGGCGATGATCTCGATCCCGAGGTCTCGGCAGAGGCTGACGATGGACGCCAGCAGCTTCTGCTTCATGGGCGAGCGATCGATCCCCCGGATCAGGGACATGTCGACCTTGACCACCTCCGGCTCGAGGTGGGCGAAGCTGGTCAACCCGGCGTAGCCGGCGCCCAGATCGTCGACGGCGATCCGGTAGCCGAGCGCCCGCAGCCGCGCCACCCGTTCGGTGGCGTCGGGGATCTCCTCCAGCGGCGCGCGCTCGGTCACCTCCAGCACCACCCGGGAGGCGTGACGCGACAGCGGAGCGGCGCCGTCCAGCAGCGAGTCGTCGTCCAGTTCCAGGGCGTGAAGATTGATGAACAGCAGCCCGGGCACCGGGTAGCGGTCCATCGTCTGGGCCACCCGGTCGCGCACCGTCCGCCCCAGCTCCTGCACCCGCCCCAACCGCTCGGCCGCCGCGAACAGGTCGGGGGGCGAGCGCAGCGTCGGCTCCTCGTTCCGGACCAGCGCCTCCCAGGCGAACGTCGTCCGCCGCGACCACGAGACGATGGGCTGATAGGCAATCCAGAGCGACTGGATCGCGTTCGCGAACCGGGCCTCCAGCCCGGCCCGGTCGCCGAGCTGCTTGCCCTCCTGCTGGAACATCTCCAGCGCCTCGCGCTTGACCCGCGCGATCTGATGAAGCCGGACCGCCCGCCTGACCACGTCTTCCAGATCGGGCGGGTCGATGGGCTTGATCAGATACCGGAGCGCCCCGTATTCCACCGCCCGCACGGCGCTGTCGATGGTCGGGCCGCCGGTCATGAGCACGAACGGGACGTCCAGATCGTGCTCGCGGACGGCGCGCAGCAGGTCGAGGCCGCTCATCTGCGGCATGGTGATGTCGCTGACGATCACGTCGAACCGGCGGTCGCGGGCCATCGCGGCGGCCTCGGAGCCGTCGAACGCGCAGACCACCTCGAACCCGGCCGCCCCCAGGCTGCGGGCGTAGGCGCGCGCGATCGATCCCTCGTCGTCGACCAGCAGCACCACTCCCTGACGCGGGCGGAATCCGTCGTCGGGCGGGGCGTCTGGGCTGGCTACCCCCGTAGCGCTCATCTGCGGCCCCCACATCGGCGTTGACGCATCCCTCATTGAGGCGCGCGCGCAGCCGCCGTCCGGCTTTTGAAATCTTCCCGGCCCCGCCGCCGCCTGGTATATGTTCGCGGTTCGTCCGAAACCCCGGAAGCGAGGAGAACCCTTGGAGATGAGCGCCACCGAGCGCGAGGCCAGCGAGCCCCGCGAAACCCCCCGTCCCGACAAAGCCCAGCTGGCCGAGTACTTCCGCCAGATGCTGGCGATCCGTCGCATGGAGGAGGCCCTCGCCAAGGCCTACGCACTGCGCAAATTCGGCGGGTTCTTGCACCTCTACATCGGCCAGGAGGCCGTGGCGGTGGGCGCCCTGGCGGCGCTGAAGCCGGACGACTACGTGATCGCGACCTACCGCGAGCACGCCCACGCCTACGCCAAGGGAATGAGCTCGAAGGCGATCATCGCCGAGCTGTTCGGCAAGGAGACCGGCTGTTCGAAGGGACTGGGCGGCTCGATGCACCTCTTCGACGCCTCCAAGAACTTCCTGGGCGGCTACGGCATCGTGGGCGGGCACATCCCGCTGGCGGCCGGCACCGCGTTCGCGTCGAAGTACCGCGGCGACGGGCGCGTCACCCTCTGCTTCTTCGGCGACGGCTCGGTCCCGCAGGGTGCGTTCCACGAGGGCGTGGCCCTGGCGGCGCTCTGGCGGCTGCCGGTGGTCTTCATCTGCGAGAACAACCTCTACTCGATGGGGACGCCGCTTTATCGGTCGCTCTCGGTGGCGGACGTGTCGCAAAAGGCGCTGGCCTACGGCATCGCCCGCGACCGCTTCGACGGCGAGGACGTCGTGCGGGTGCGCGAGCGCGTCTCCGAGGCGGTGCGCCGCGCGCGCAACGAGTCGCTGCCCACGCTGATCGAGATTCGCACCTACCGGTTTCGCGGGCACTCGATGTCCGACGCCGGCCTCTACCGGACCAAGGAGGAGGTCGAGGAGTGGAAGAAGCGCGACCCGGTGTCGTACGGGCGCGAGCTTCTGGTGAGGGCGAAGATGGACGAGAAGGACATCGTCGCCATCGAAGACAAGGTCCAGGCCGAGATCGAAGAGGCGGTGAAGTTCGCGGACGAGAGCCCCGAGCTGGCCTACGAGAAGCTGGCCGAGTTCACTTACAAGGAGTAACGGAGAACCATGCGCACGGTCGCTTACCGCGAGGCTCTGAACGAAGCCCTCTCCGAGGAGATGGAGAAGGACGATCGCATCTTCTTGATGGGCGAAGAGGTCGGTCACTACGACGGCGCCTACAAGGTCTCGAAGGGCCTGCTCAAGCGCTTTGGCGAAAAGCGGGTCATCGACACGCCGATCGCCGAGGGCGGCTTCGTCGGCGTCGGCATCGGGGCGGCCATGGTCGGCCTGCGGCCGGTCATCGAGCTCATGACCTGGAACTTCTCCTTCGTGGCCGCCGATCAGCTGATCAACAACGCCGCCAAGATCCGCCAGATGTCGGGCGGGCAGTTCACGCTCCCCATCGTGTTTCGCGGCCCGGGCGGCTCGGCGCACATGCTGGCCGCGCAGCACAGCCAGTCGACCGAGGCGCTGTGGGCGCACATCCCCGGCCTGAAGGTGGTCATGCCGGCCAACCCGAAGGACGCCAAAGGGCTGCTGAAGAGCGCGATCCGCGACAACAACCCCATCATTTTCATCGAGTCCGAGGTCATGTACGGCGACCAGGGAGAGATCCCCGACGGCGAGTACACGATCCCGCTGGGCGTCGGCGAGGTGAAGCGCCCCGGCAAGGACATCACCATCATCGGCTGGTCGAAGATGGTGAAGATCGCCCTGGGCGCCGCCGAGCAACTGGCGGCCGAGGGCATCGAAGCCGAGGTCGTCGACCCGCGCACCATCCGCCCCCTCGACGAGGACCTGATCGTCGAGTCGGTGAAGAAGACCGGCCGTTGCATGATCCTCGAGGAGGGCTGGCCGTTCAACGGCGTGGGCGCCGAGATCGCCTACCGCATCGGCCGCCGCTGCTTCGACGACCTGGACGCGCCGGTCGAGCGCCTGACTGGCGCCGACATGCCGATGCCGTATAACCACCACCTCGAGGTGCAGTGCCTGCCGGACGTCCCGCGCGCGGTGGCCCTCGCCAAGAAGCTCCTTTACCTCGAATAGCGACAAGGAACCCCCGACCGTCATGGCCCAGATCCTCGACATGCCGCAGCTCTCCGACACGATGAAGGTCGGCGTGCTGCAGAAGTGGCGCAAAAACGAAGGCGACGCGGTGTCCCCCGGCGAGGTGCTCGCCGAGGTGGAGACCGACAAGGCGGTGATGGACTTCGAGGCGTTCGACAAGGGCGTCCTCTTGAAGCGGCTCGTCACCGACGGCGCCAGCGTGCCGGTCGGAACGCCGATCGCCATCATCGGCAAGGCCGGCGAGGACGTCGCCGCGCTGGTCGAGCAGGCCAAGGCCCGCGCGGCCGGCAGCGCCAAGCCGGCGCCCCAACCGGCCGAGGCGCCCAAGCCGGCTCCGGCGGCGGCCCCCGCGCCGGCGGCCAAGCCG
>JAICYS010000337.1 GCA_025934105.1 Myxococcota bacterium
GACCGTGCAGCTCGCCATCACCTGGACTCCGCCGCCGCACGCGCCGCCGCCGGAGCAGCCGGCGCCGGAGGTGCCGCCGCCGGACATGCCGCCGCCGGCGAGGCCGCCGCCTGACCTCCCGCCGCCAGCGTGACCGCCACCGGAGGTGCCGCCGCCGGACATGCCGCCCCCGGACATGCCGCCACCGGCGTGACCGCCGCCGGAGGTGCCGCCGCCCGACATGCCGCCACCGGAGGTGCCGCCACCCGAGGTGCCGCCGCCGCTGGAGCCCGCGACCGAGCTGCCGGCCGTGCCGCCGTGGCCGCCGGAGGCGGACCCGCCGGTGCCGTGGCCGCCGGTGCCGGTGCCGGTGCCGCCGGTGCCCGTCGTGCTGGTGGTGCTGCTGGAACAACCGAAGCCCGCCATCGCGAGGACCAGGGCGGGTACTACCAGCTTCTTGATCATGTCGTCTCCTGTTTCAGGGCAGGGTGGTGGTCGGGCCGCGGGGGTTCGTCGTCGATCAACCGCGGTCCGTGGCGCCGCGAAGAGAAAGGTCCAGCGTGCGCACCTTCTCGAACCGCTGGCCGACATCCAACCAGTTCCAGACGTTCCAGACCGCCTCGAAGAAGCTCTTCTTGTCGGGGCCGTACTGCAGGTAGAACGCGTGCTCCCAGGCATCCAGCACCAGGATGGGAATTCCGCCCTGCGTGATGTTGCTCTGGTGGTCGTAGATCTGCGTCGTCACCAGCCGCTGCGCGACCGGCTCCCACGCCAGGGCCGCCCAGCCCGAGCCCATGATCGTCATGGCGGCGTGGGTGAGCTGGCTCTTGAAGGCGTTGAACCCGCCCAGGTCCTGCTTGATCTGCTCGGCCAGCGCGCCGGTCGGCTCGCCGCCGGCCTTGGGCGCCAGGTTCTGCCAGAACAGCGAGTGCAGGACGTGCCCCGACGTGTGGAACGCCAGCGCTTTTTCGAGCGCGGCGATCTTGGCGAAGTCGTTCTTCTCGCGCGCCTCGGCCAGTTGCTCGGTGGCGGTGTTGGCGCCGTTCACGTACGCCAAGTGGTGCTTGTCGTGGTGAAGCTGCATGATCTTGCCCGACACGTGCGGCTCCAGCGCGGCGTAGTCGTAGGCCAGATCGGGGAGTGTGTACTTTGGCATGGGCGCGAATATGGCAACACCGCGTCTTTACGCAAGAGCTTTGTGCCATCTCGCGTCCGGCCGCAGGGGCGCGAAATCAGTCCGGGAATCGCCGCCGCCCGGCAAAATACAGCCCGTTGCCGAGGCGCTGGTTGGTCAGCGCCCGAGCAGGCGCTTTTCGCGGCGCAGGCGCTTGCGAAGGACGGCGGCCGCCCGGCGCTCGATGGTCTCGGGCGTCGGCTTTCGCCCTTTCATCGGCTCCTGTTCGGCATGGTGCTCGACGAAGTCGCCCGGCGCGCAGCCCATCTCGAAGATTGTGACCTCGCGCTTGCCGCGTTCGCCGAGGCGCAACGGCACCACCGCCGCGCCGATCCCGGCGCCGACGTAGACCGCGCCGGTCGGCTGGTCCTCGGGCCCATGGCGGCGCGAGCCGTAAAGGCCGTGCACGTACTTGTGCCCGGCGACGATGCCCACCGCCAGTTCGTGCAGCCGCGCCAGCGTGACCTGGCCGCCGTGCGTGTGCCCCGAGAGCACCAGCGGCACGCCGTGGCGCCACAGCCCGTCCGCCTCCTCGGCGATGTGCGAGATGCCGAGGATGGGAATGTCCTTGCGGAGGCCCTTCACCGCTTCTTCGCGGCGCGCGTGGCCGGTGTAGGCGTCGTCGAGGCCGACCAGCTGCAGGCGCTGGTGGCCGAGGGTGATGATCGTGTTGCGGTTGCGCAGCACCTCGGCGCCGCCCCGTTCCAGCGCGCGCCGGACTTCGTCGGCGCCGGACCAGTAGTCGTGGTTGCCGAGGACGGTGACCACCGGCACCTGGAACATCCGGATCACTTCGGTGAGTTGATCCAGGTAAAGCTGGCTGTGGCAGACGAAGTCGCCCGAGATGACCACCAGGTCCGGCTTCTCGGCGTTGGTCGTCTCGACCGCGGTCCGCTGCACCTCGAAGGGCGTGATGCGGCCGACGTGCAGGTCGGTCAGGTGCGCGATCCGCAGGTGGCTGACCTGCCGGCGGTAAACCGCCGGGCCGGCGAATCGCCGGAGCTGGATGCCATAGCGCCGAGCCTCACGCGAGGGGCGCCAGCTGGCCTGGGCGCGCCGGACGGCCATGCGCGCCGCCCAGGCAGGATCGTCATCCTCGCTCGCGGGAGGAGTCGGCGTCGCGTGGGACGGAGGCGCCTCGCTCAAGGTACACCTCAGTATAAGCGCCACCAGCCCGCCTGCAGCCCCAATCAGCGGTTTTTTGCGCGCCGCTTTCCCTACACCAGCTCGAGAAATGCTCGGGCTGCGTGGCTCAACGTGCGGGCTTTCGCGTAGAGGAGGCGGACCTTGCGCTCGACGTGCAGCTCCTTGACGTGGATCTCGCGGAGGGCCCCGCTCTCGACGTCCTGCCGCACCGCCATCCGGGGCAGGAACGCCACCCCTTCGCCGCTGGCGACCAGGCGCCGGATCGTCTCCAGCGTCGGCATCTCGACGTCCATGCGCAGCGGGACCTTGTGGCGGCGGAACTCGCGCAGGACCACCTCGCGGTAGGGGGACACGACGTTGTGGGCGACGAAGGTCTCTTCGCCCAGCTCTGCGATGGAGACCGCCCGGCGGCGCGCGAACCGGTGCCGCGGGGAGACGATGAAGGCCAGGGCGTCCGTATAGATGACCTTGGCGACCAGCCGGTCGTCGCCCGGGTCGTAGCTGGCCACGCCCAGCTCGAGGTCGCCCTCGAGCAGCTCGACCGGGATGCGGCTGGACTGACTGCGGCGGACCTGCACCTTGATCTTGGGGAACTTGTCCCGGTAGCGCTGGATGTGCGGCAAGAGGTAGAGCGTCGACGACTCGTTGGCGCCGATGACCAGGCGGCCGGCGGATTTGTCGCGCAGCTCGGCCAGGGCGCCGGCCAGCTCGTCCTCGAGGTTCCGGAAGCGCCGCGCGAAATCCAGCACGGTGCGGCCGGTGTCGGTGGGGACCAGGTCCTTGGCCGCGCGATCGATCAACTTGTCGCCCAGCTCGTTCTCGAGCCGCTGGATGGCCAGCGACACCGCCGGTTGGGTCCGGAACAGCTTCTCGGCCGCGCGCGAGAAACTGCGCTCGGCCACCACGGTCTCGAACACCTGCAGGGCGTGCAGCTCCATTGCGCCGCGATGGTAGAGCATAAAAAGTGCTTATCGAACCAACAATATTTATAAATTTGTGAAATCAGGGGTCGCGCGCCATGCTTGAGCGATGCCCTCGTCCTCCCGAACGCCCGACAAGGTCCACATCTTCGACACCACGCTGCGCGACGGTGAGCAGGCGCCCGGCTGCAGCATGAACATCCCCGAGAAGCTGCGCCTGGCCCACAAGTTGGCCGACCTGGGCGTGGACGTGCTGGAGGCCGGGTTTCCGATCGCGTCGGTGGGCGACTTCGAGGCGGTCCAGAAGGTGGGCCGCGAGGTGCCGGTGCGGGTGGCGGCGCTGGCGCGGTCGACGGCGCTGGACATCGAGCGCGCGGCCAGGGCGCTGGAGGGGGCGCAAAAGGCGCCGCGCATTCACGTTTTCCTGGCCACCAGCGACATCCACCTCAAGTACAAGTTGAAGAAGACGCGCGAGCAGGTGCTGGAGGACGCGGCGGCCGGCGTGGCCCTGGCGCGCAAGTACGTCGGCGACGTCGAGTTCTCGGCCGAAGACGGCGGCCGCACGTCCGCCGATTACCTGATTCAGGTGGCCAAGGCCGTCGTGGCCGCCGGCGCGTCGACGGTGAACGTCCCCGACACCGTCGGCTACGGCATCCCCGAGGAGTACGGCGCGCTCATCGGCCAGGTGGCGCGGGCGCTGGGGCCGTCGGCCATCGTGAGCGTCCACTGCCATAACGATCTGGGGCTGGCGGTCGCGAACTCGCTGGCGGCCGTCCAGAACGGCGCGCGGCAGGTCGAGTGCACCGTCAACGGCATCGGCGAGCGGGCGGGCAACTGCTCGCTGGAAGAGATCGTGATGGTGCTGAAGACGCGCGCCGACCGGCTGCCCTTCACGACCGGCGTCAAGACCGAGCAGCTCTTCCCGGCCAGCCAGCTCCTGACCGAGATCATCGGGGTGGGCGTGCAGCCGAACAAGGCGATCGTGGGCCGCAACGCCTTCGCGCACGAGGCCGGCATCCACCAGGACGGCTACCTCAAAGAGCGCACCACGTACGAGATCATCGACCCCCAGTCGGTCGGCGTCCCGGAGAGCCGGCTGGTCCTCGGCAAGCACAGCGGCCGCCACGCGCTGAAGGTGCGCGTCTCCGACCTGGGGCTGTCGCTGGACAAAGAGCAGCTGGACGAGCTCTACACGCGCTTTTCCGCGCTGGCCGACACCAAAAAGGGGATCACGGACCAGGAGATCCGAAGCTTGGCGCAGGACGTCGTCGGAAATTTCGGCAGGAAAATAGCGTAATTTTGATTACTTAAACGACGGCGCAAAAAGTTTGTAAATAGGCTAAAGCACTACCATCGGGGGTCCGATGTCCCGAGCATGGTGCCAAATCGCCTTGCGCGCGCTCTGAGTTTGCTCCTGGCCGCGGCGGGCATGGGGGCCTGCGGCAGTGAACCGCCGGCCCCCGCCATCGGCGCGGTGGGGATCGGGGCGGTCACGGACAACTCGCTGGTGGCGAACTCGCTGGTGGCGAATTCGCTGGTGGCGAACTCGCTGGTGGCGAATTCGCTGGTGGCGAACTCGCTGGTGGCGAA
>JAICYS010000133.1 GCA_025934105.1 Myxococcota bacterium
CCGCCGACCGACCGACGGGGCGGCCCGCCGGCCGACCGACGGGGCGCCGCAGCGGCTCCGCGAGGCGGCGGCGGATCTCCGGCCGCGGATCGGGCGTCGGTCCGTGCGTCGACTGCCAGGCTCGCGCCTGGCGCACCACCTCGATCGGCCCGTCGCGCTCCAGCAGCTCGACGTCCGTCTGCTCGTCCGACCGGCGCACGAATCTCAGGGACAGGCGCGCCTGTCCGACGCGCAGGCCCTGGACGACCATCTCCGGCAGCCAGGCCGGCAGCGCCGGGTCGACGAACAACACGTTCATCGGCGCATAGGCCTCGACGCCCAGCAGCGCGCGCGCCAGCGCCAGGATCGCCGACGCCGACCAGGCCTGGGGCGAGTTGGCCTTCGGATACAGCCCTGGAAATGGGTGCTGCGCGTCGCGCGGGTGGCCGGCGAACACTTCCGGCAGGCGAAGTCCCGTGAACAGGCAGGCCGCCTCCAGCTGCGCGCGGACGGTGCGCCAGAGGTGGCCGCGCATCCCCCGTCTGGAAAAGCCGGTGGCGATCATCGCGTTCTCGACCGGCCAGACGGCGCCCCGCTGGTAACTGAACGGGTCGTAGGCGGCGTGCCGAGAGGAGAGGGTTCGCACGCCCCACCCCGAAAAGAGGTCGGGCGTCATCAACCGCTCGGCCACGCGCCGGGCGCGGCCGCCGCCGCAGATCCCCGTCCCGAGGCAGTGGCCGGGATCGGAGCCGACCGAGCGGACCTGCCGGCCCTGCGCGTCGACCGCCATGGCGAAGGTCCCCTCCGCCTCCATCCAGAACAGTTGATTGAAGCGACGCTTCAGCCGCGCCGCCAGCTTGGCCAGCCGAGCCGCCTCCTCCGGCTGATCCACGGACACCAAAAGGTGCGCCAGCGCCAAGAACGCCTCGTGCGCGTAGGCCTGTGTCTCGCAGGTGGCGACCGGGTCTGGGACCAGCCGGCCGTCCGGGTAGAGCAGCGACTCAGACGAATCCTTCCAGTTCTGATTCTTTTCGCCCTGCTTCGAACGGGTCTGGAACTCGTAGAGGCCGTCACCGTCGAGATCCCCGTCGCGCTCCAGCCACTCGACGGCACGCCTGGCCGTCGGAAGGTGACGGGCGACCAGGGCGCGATCGCCCGTCCAGCGCCACAACTCGTCGAGGACCATCGGATAGAACAGGTTGGCGGTGACGTCGCCGTAGTAGCGCCCGTGCGGGTTGAAGTTCAGGGTGGCCAGGGGCCCCGTGTGCAGCTCGTGAATCAGGCGCCCCGGCTGCGCATCCCGCCAGTCGTCCCGTCGCTCGGTCTCGTACCGGTCGTGGACCGACAGGGTCCCGCGGGCCAGCTTGTCTCCCAGCCAGAGCGCTTGATAGGCCGTGACCAGCGAGTCGCGGCCAAAGAACGTGTCGTAGGTGGGCACGCCGGCGGCGACGGTGACCTCACCGGCGTTCGCGCCGAGATCCGGCAGCTCCAGGCTGTCGAGGTCGGCGCGGGCGCGTGACAGAGCTGCGGCCATCGCGGTCGCGTGCGCCGCGGCCGCGGGAGTGACGACGGCAGGGCCGACCGCCTGCGGCCGAGGGCGGCGCCGGCGAGCCGCCTCCCCGGCCGGGCGGCCGGCGAGGGTGGGCGTACACCGGACCGTGGCGCGGGCAGTCCCGCCCGGAGCCAGCGTGAGCTCGAACGCGACGCCGTGCCGCGTTCGCCGGAGATCGGCCGGGGCGCGGACGGCCAGATCGAGTCCACGAGCCAGAAACGCCGTCCCGACGTCGCCCTGGTGCGAATAGGCGTGGCGGGCGCGGTAGTCGAAGCTGGCCGTCATCGATCGGTGGCCCACCGTCCAGGCGCGGGCGATCCGGCCGTGGACCTTCCGTCCTTTGTCTTCCTCGCTGCCGCCCATGAAGTCGGCGTCGAGCTGCAGTTCCAGGCGCAGGCGCGCCCGCTCGGTCGACCAGTTCGAGATCTCCACCTCCTCGCAGAGGCCGTCCTCGATCCGCCTGAGAAGGCGCAGGGCGATCGTGGTCTGCAGGGCGCTGGCGGGTTTTCTGCCCCGGGGGCGGGGCGCCTTGCGAATGTAGTATCCCAGCCAGCTCGACTGGGTGACCGGGGAAGCGCCGGCCAGCTCGGGCGCCTTTCCGTCGATCAGCCACCGGTAGGTCGACAGGACCCGCGTCTCCCAGCTCCACAGCCCGACCCGCCCCTCGGGCGCGACGAACCCGTCCGGCCCCGTCACCAGGACGTGGCGGCCTTGGCTGATGCAGTCGAGCAGGCCCCGCGGGCGAAGGCACACCAGGGCCCCCGGACCGGGCGAGAGCAACTCTTGTCGGACGACGAAGTTCAGCCCAGCGATGGTGAGCACGCGGCTGAAGCTTGCAATCGGCGGCGGAGCCGATGCCGGACGATTGCCGCCTCCTCGGCGGCCGGCGACGACCGAGCTCGGCGCCGATTCACACACCGGCCGCCGGCGGACCGATCCGCGGCCGCAAACGCCTCCGGCTCAACTTGTGGGATCCCCGATGGCGACCACATTCGCAACAGGAGGGGTGACATGCACAACACGACGGCGGCAACGACACTCAGTTTCTTGCTGGCGCTCGGCGGCGGCGGCGTGGCGTTGGCCAACTCCAATCCAAGCGCCAAGGCCTCGCCGGCGGCGGGAACGCCTGCGGCCCAGACGCACGCGGCCCCCGGCTCCGATCAGCAAGGCACGCAGGCCAACCGGCCGGCCCCGCAGGCGAACGGGCAGGCTCCGGTCGGGTTCGCAGAGGAAGAGATCACCAGCGCACCCTTCACCGTCCAGAGCATCGACAAGACGAACCGCAACCTGGTCTTGCGGGCGCCCGACGGAACCCAGAGCACCGTGAACATCCCGTCGGGAACGCCGGGCTTCGATTCGTTGAAACAGGGCGACAGGGTCCAGTTGGACTACTTCGCGGCCGCGGTGTTCGGCCCTGGCAACCAGCAGGCCCATCGGGCCAACCAGAACGGGTCGGCCGAAGGGAGCGCCTCCAACCAGGCGGGCGCCGGATCCACCAACCGCATCGGTCAGGTCCGCAACATCCGCAAGGTGAACAACGACAGCAACACGGCCACCGCGCCGAATACGCAAGGCACCAACTCCCAGCGCTCCGGCTCGGACCAGGGCCCTCGGTGACCGCGGAACGGCGGCGGCCGCTTCCGGTCGCATCCCTGCCGTGCGCGCGGACGTTTGCTGCTTAGGTTAGCGCCATGGTCGCCACGACATCGCCGAGACGGCTGGACGCGCGGGCGGTTCGACTGGCGTCCGCGGCGCTGGGGACGGCGCTGGGCGTCGTCTGGGTCGTCGCGCTGACCACGGGAGCCAGCCTGTGGCTCACCTGGCTCATGGCCCTGGCGGCGCTCGCCTGCTTCGGCACCGTCTCGCTGGTGCCGGAGCGGCGGGCGGGCATCATCGCCGCGCTCAACTTGGGTTTCGTGGCGGCGGGGCTGACCGCCTGCTGGATCGTCGGCCTGGCCACGTCGGCGACCACCTGGCTGCTGTGGTGCTGCTTCGGCGCAGCGCTGGTCACGTTGCTGGCCGCGCTGGGGGCGGGACTCACGGCCGTGTTCGATCTGCTCTGACCGGCGCTCATTCCGGCTGTTTGGAGCCAGCCTCGAGCCAGGCCTTCCAAAGGCCCAGGAAGACCAGACCGCCCAGGAAGCTGGTGATGATGCTGGTCCAGAACCCGCCCAGCAGCGCCTGTTTGTACGTGAAGACGTAGGTGAGCAGGCCGCCGGCGGACGCGCCCAGCATTCCGATCACCAGGTAAGACGCCGCCGGAACGATCGACGCCCGCTCCTTCGAGGCGACGGCCAGGAACAGCCCCATGGCCAATCCCAGCGGCGGCCAGATGAACGCCGCCCAGACCGTGCGGATCACCAAAGTCACCGACGCGATCTGGGGCCGGCAGGCCGGGTGCGCAATCCGGTGAATCGACGAAACGTGCGGACCGCGAAAGTGGCGAGTCTACGTTCGGCGCCTGATTGATCGGGATGGCGCGAGATTTATCAAAGACGCGTGCCCGCGCTGTTCCCCGTCTGGTCCGATACCGCGCTTCGCATCACCCTGGGCGTTCTCGGTCTCGCCATCCCGGGCGTGTTCGTGGTCCCGATCGTGTACGTCCGCACGCCGTACAACTTGAATCGCCACTTCGACGTGATGCAGCCGGTGCAGTTCGATCACCGGCACCACGTCAAGGACGACGGAATCAAGTGCCTCTACTGCCACGACGGCGCCGATCGGGTGGCGTACGCCGGCGTCCCCAGCACCCAGGTCTGCATGGGTTGCCACAGCCAGGTCTGGAACCAGAGTCCGATGCTGGAGCCGGTCCGCCGGAGCTACTTCTCCGGACAACCGATCCCCTGGAACCGGGTACACCTGGTCCCCGACTTCGTGTTTTTCAACCACGCGGTGCACGTCAAGAACGGCATCGAATGCGCGCACTGCCACGGCGACGTCACCGCCATGCCGATCGCGCGCAAGGAGCGGATGTTCACCATGGGCTGGTGCCTGGACTGTCATTCGCGGCAACCGGATCGTTACGCGGCCGCCCCCCGGCTGGCCGCGCTGGTGCCGGGGAAGCTGCCCGGCGACGCCAAGACGCCGCTGGGACACGTCGAGCCCGTCCCGCACCTGATGACCTGCACCACGTGTCACCGATGACCGTGGACGCGCGCGCGGAAGACGAGCTCTACCAGATCCGGCGGCCGCCGCGCGGCCCGGGCCAGCGGCAGTCGGCCGAGTTCTTCTCGTCGGAGCTGGAGCGGCCGCAGCTCGATCGCCGCCTGTTCATGCAGCTGACCGGCGCGACCTTGAGCCTGGCGGGCCTGGCCGGGTGCGCGCTCGACAGGCCGCGGAAGATCCTTCCGTACACCAAGCAGCCCGCGCACGTCCTGCCCAGCCAGGCGACGTTCTACGCGACCTCGATGGTGCTCGACGGGTACGCCAGCGGGCTGTTGGTCGAGAGCCACGAAGGGCGGCCCACCAAGATCGAAGCCAACCTCCAGCACCCGGCCACGCTGGGCGGCACCAGCATGTTCCAGCAGGCGGCCGTCCGGCAACTGTACGACGACATGCGGGCGCGCCGGCCCCGGCACGCCGACGCGCCGGTGTCGTGGCAGGACGTGTTCCGCAGCTTGTGGCGCCCGCGCCGCGACGACGGCGCCGGGCTGCGCCTCTTGCTGGAGCCGACCTCGTCGCCGTTGCTGCTGGAGCTGCTGGCGCGGGTGCAGAAACGATTCCCCGAGGCGCGGTTTGCGTTCTTCGCGCCGCTCGAGACGCGCAACCAGCGGGAGGCGACCGAGGCCGTGTTCGGCCGCCCCCTGTTGCCGCACTACGATTTCACGCAGGCGAAGGTGATCCTCTCGCTGGACTGCGATTTCCTGTGCGGGCTGCCGTTTTCGGTGCGCTACGCGCGGCAGTGGGCCGACCGCCGCCGGCAAGACTCGCCATCCGACGAGATGAACCGCCTCTACATCGTCGAGAGCCTGCTCAGCGTGACGGGCTCGGTCGCCGATCATCGCCTGCGCCGCCGCCTGTCCCAGATTCCCCGGACGGCCCTGGCGCTGGCGGGCGCGATGACCGCCGTTCCGTCGCGGGTCCGCGACGCCGCCAGCCAGCACGGCGTGAGCGCCGACGAGGCCGAGTGGGTGAGGCAGGCCGCCCGTGACCTGGCCAACCGCTCCGGGGCGGGACTGATCCTGGCCGGCGATCGCCAGCCGCCGGTCGTTCACGCGCTGGCGTACCTCATGAACGCCGCGCTCGGCAACCTGGGACGCACGCTCTTTTTCACCGAGCCGGTCTTGCCGGTGCCGGGCGTCCACCCCGGCCTGATCCCGTTCGAGACGCTGGTCGACGAGATGCGCGGCGGCCGCGTCGACACCTTGCTGACGTTCGACACCAACCCCTGCTACGGGGCGCCGGCGGACCTGGATTTCTGCGGCGCGCTCGCCCGGGTTCGGGAGAGCTTCGCCTTCAATTACTACGAAGACGAGACCGCGAACCGCTGCACCGACTTCGCGCCCACCACCCATTTTCTGGAGAGCTGGGGCGACGCGCGCGCGTACGACGGCACGGTGTCGATGATCCAACCGCTGATCCAGCCGCTGCTGGGCGGCAAGACCCACGGCGAGATCCTGGCCGCCCTGGCGGGCGAACCCGATCCCGACGCGTACCGCCTGCTGCACGCCCACTGGTCGGCTCCGGGTCGCCTGGACGAGGACGGGTGGAGCCGTGCCGTGCAGGACGGGCTGGTCGCCGGGACGGCGGCTCCCCGAGTCACGGTCGAACCCGACAGCGGTGCGGTGGCGCGGCTGGTGGGCGCGTTCCGGCCGGCGGCCGCCGCCGCCAGCCCGGGCGTCGAGCTGGAGTTCTACCCGTCACCGACGGTCTACGACGGGCGCTTCGCCAACAACGCCTGGTTGCTCGAGCAGCCGGAGCCGATCACGAAGCTCACCTGGGACAACGCCGCGCTGATGAGCGCGGCCACCGCGCGCCGTCTCGGCGTCGCCAACGAAGACGTGGTCGAGTTGCGCGCCAGCGGGGCCGGGACGCGCGCGCCCGTCCTGATCGCCCCGGGGCTGGCAGACGACGTCGTGGCGGTGTGGCTCGGGTACGGGCGCTCCGGCGCGGAAGAGCTGGCGTCGGTGGGGTTCAACGCCTACCCGTTGCGGACGCGCGCGGCGCCGCACCACGTGCCCGCCGAAGCGGTCCAGCGCGTGTCCGGCAATCACCTGCTGGCGCAGACGCAGATCCACTTCTCGATGGAGGGGCGCCCCATCGCGCTCAAGCGCACCCTCGAGGGATATCGCGAGCACCCGGACTTCACGGCCGAGTACAAGGGGCCGGTCGACTCGATTCTCCCCGAGTTCGACTTCCGCGGGCCGCAGTGGGCCATGTCGATCGATCTCGGCATCTGCAGCGGCTGCAGCGCCTGCATGGTGGCCTGCCAGTCGGAGAACAACCTGCTGGTCGTCGGCAAGGACAACGTCCTGCGCCACCGGCAGATGCACTGGCTGCGCATCGACACCTACTACGGCGGCATCCCCGACGAGCCCGGCTTGATTCACCAGCCGATGCTCTGCCAGCACTGCGAAAAGGCCCCCTGCGAGTACGTCTGCCCGGTGAACGCGACCGTGCACAGTCCGGACGGACTGAACGAGATGATTTACAACCGCTGCGTCGGCACCCGGTTCTGTTCCAACAACTGCCCGTACAAGGTCCGGCGCTTCAACTGGTTCGATTTCACCGAGCTGCTCGCGGCCAACCGCGGCATGGTCCAACTGCACTACAACCCCGAGGTCACGGTGCGCGAGCGGGGCGTGATGGAGAAGTGCACCTACTGCGTGCAGCGGATTCGCGCGGCCGACATCCGCTCGCGGATCGAAAAGCGCGACATCCAGCCCGGCGAGGTGGTGACCGCCTGCCAGGCCGCCTGCCCGACCGGCGCCATCCAGTTCGGCTCGCTCACCCATCGCGACACCCCGATGGTGCACTGGCGCCGGCAGGACCGGAGCTTCGCCGTCCTGCACGACCAGGGGACGCAACCGCGCACGTACTACCTGGCCCGCATCGAAAATCCCAACCCGGATCTGGTCGGATACCGCGCCGAACAGCCGGCGGGAACGCTGGGAGAGCTGCTCGAGCCCCCCGCGACGGCGCCGCTTGGCTGGACGCCACGCCGGGACGGGAGCGGCTGATGCGGTTCGGCGTGCTGGCGGAGTTTCACGACCCGGACCGGCTGCTGGCGGCCGTCCACGCGTTGCGCGGCCGCGGCTACCGGCAGATGGACGCGTTCACGCCGTTTCCCGTGCGCGGCTTGCAGGAAGCGCTGGACCTGCCGCGGCCCAAGCTGACGCTGATGGCGGGCGCGATCGGCACCTTCGGCGCCGCCTTCGCGTTCTTCCTGCAGTGGTTGACGGTGGGGCACCTCTACCCGCTGAACGACGGAGGCCGCCCCCCCTTCTCGATCCCGCCGTTCATCATCATCACTTTCGAGACCATGGTGCTGTTCGCGTCGATGGGCGCGTTCGTCCTCTTCTTCTGGAGCTGCCGGCTGCCGCGATTGAGCCACCCCGTCTTCGAGGTGCCCGGGTTCGAGAGCGCGACCAGCACCGGGTTCTGGGTGGGCGTGAATGCGCGCGACGACAAGTTCGATCCCGACCAGACCGAACGCGAGCTGCGCGAGCTGGGCGCCGCGCGGGTCGAATACGTGGGCGATCGCTCGGACTCCGGCCCCGAGAGGGCCGCTTGAGTCCCCCGCGCCGACCTCGCGCCGCGCCGGGTGGGGCGAAGCTCGGTTGCGCCCGCGCCAGTCTGACGATCCGCGGAGGGCGGCGGGCCGAAGCCGCCGGGCTGGCCGTCTGCCTGCTGGCGATGGTGGCGGCCGGGTGCGAAGGGGTGCTGCCGGAGCCCGACTTCGAGCGCATGCTGCACCAGCGCGGCTACCGCCCGTTCGAGCGATCGGTCCAGTTCGAGGACGGCCGGGTCATGCGGCCGCCGCCGCTCGGCACCATTGCGCGGGGTGAGGTTCTGGGGCAGCCGGCGCTCACGCGCGGGGTCGAGCCGTCGGGGGCGTACACCGCGCAGATCCCGGTCCCGGTCACCCGCGCCGTCCTCGAGCGCGGGCGGGATCGGTTCGACATCTATTGCTCCGCCTGCCACGGGGTCCGCGGCGACGGCGACAGCATGGTCGCCAGCAACATGACGCTGCGGCGCCCCCCGTCGCTGATCGACGAGCCGGTCCTGTCGTTTCCGCCCGGCCGCGTGTTCCAGGTCGCCAGCGTCGGCTACGGGCTGATGCCCGCCTACGACATCCACCTCAGCGTCTCCGACCGTTGGGCGGTGGTCGCGTACCTCGGGGCCCTGCAGCGCAGCCAGCGGGTGCGCCTGACCGACCTGCCGCCCGCTCAGCGCGCCAGGGCGCTGGCCGCGCTGGGCGGAGGTGCGCGATGAGCGGCCCGGTGAACGAAGACGTGTTTCAGGAACCGGATCGGCTGCCGCGCGGGCTGCTGTTGCGGATCGCGGTCGGGACGGTGGCCGTCGGCCTCAGTCTCTGCGTCATCGCCTTCGTGCTGCTCCGCGCGCGCGAGCACGGGCTGCGGCCGTCGTCGGCATTTCCCGAGGCCGGCCTGCCCGCCCCACACCGGGTCGGCCAGGTGCGCCAGGAGGTCTTCACGATGGCCATGCCGAAGCCCACGCCGCTGGAAGAGCAGGCCCGCAGCCTCGAGCAGTACGGGTGGATCGATCGCCGCCACGGGATCATCCGCGTGCCCGTCGAGGTCGGCATGGATCTGGTGCTCGACGAAACCCGGGCGCAGAAGGGATCGCGATGAGCCGGCCCGTCCACGCCGTCGTCCTGGCCGTCCTCGCCTTGGCCAGCGCCCCGGTCCAGGCCGCCCGCGGTCCGTTGCGCGGGCCGCTGCCGCCGGCGGCGCTGAATGTCGGGATCGAGGAGCATCTCGGGCAATCGGTGCCGCCCAACCTGGCGTTCCGCGACCAGGACGGCCGCCCGGTGCACCTGCGCGATTACCTGCACCACGGACGGCCGGTGGTCCTGGTGCTGGCGTACTACCGCTGCCCGATGCTGTGCGACCTGGTGCTGCGCGGGCTGGCCAACGCCTTCGCCCAGATCGGCTGGACACCAGGCCGGCAAGCCGATTTGCTGACGGTCAGCATCGACCCGCAGGACACGCCGGCCGCCGCGCTGCTGAAGCAGGGACGCGCCCTGCAGGCGCTCGGCCACCCGGAGGCCAAGGCGGGCTGGCCCTTCCTGGTGGGCGACGCCGGCAGCTCGCGCGCGCTCGCCGACGCCATGGGATTCCGCTTCGTCTACGATCCCACCAGCCACCAGTTCGCGCACGCAGCCGGCGCGGTGGTGCTGACGCCCGACGGCCGGTTCGCCCGCTACGTCTATGGCGTGCAGTTCCGGCCCCTCGATCTGCGGCTGGCGCTGACGGAAGCGGGACAGGGGAAGGTGGGCGGGATCGTCGAGCGCGTGCTCCTCACCTGTTTCCGCTACGACCCCAGCGCCCGCCGGTACGGCATCTACGTGGTCGGCTTGCTGAAGGGGGGCGGGGCGCTGGTGCTGCTCACCGTCGGCATCTGCCTGGGCGTGCTGTGGCGGCGCGAAGCCGCGCTGCGCCGCGAAGAGGTCGCGCTCGAGGACGCGCCCGACGACGAGGCTCCCCGATGACGCCTCCGCCCGGCCCCAGCCACCAGGCGGCGGTGAACGAGCTGTTCCGGCGGATGCTCTTTCTTCCGCCGCAGTCGTCGACGATGGCGTCCGACATCGACCACCTGCACTACTTCGTCATCGGCACGACGCTGGCGGGCGCCTCGCTGGTCGGCTTGCTGGCGCTCTACTGGGTCATCAAGTACCGCGTGCGCGGCGAGCTGGACGTTTGCCCCCGGGCGGCGCCGACGACACCGGCCTGGTTCGAGCTGCTCTTGGCGGGGAGCCTCCTCAGCCTGTTCTGCCTGTGGTGGGTGATCGGCTTCATGCAGTACGTGCGGTTGCGCGTCGCGCCCAAGAACGCGCTCAACGTGTACGTGACGGCCAAGCAGTGGATGTGGAAGTTCGCGTACCCCGACGGCCAGAGCTCGATCGCGACCGTCTACGTGCCGACCGGACGGCCCATCAAGCTGCTGCTGACCTCGCGCGACGTGATCCACAGCTTCTTCGTTCCCGATTTCCGCATCAAGCAGGACGCGCTGCCGGGCCGCTACACCACGGCCTGGTTCGAGGTGCCCGAGCCGGGCACGCACCAGGTGCTGTGCGCCGAATACTGCGGGACCGGACACTCGATCATGCGCGGCCAGGTCGTGGCGCTGGATCCCTCCGACTACGCCCGCTGGCTGGCGGCCGGCAACACCGACCAGAACGTCGGCGACCTGGGCGAACAGCCGCGCGCCCCGCTGGGCGTGGCGGGCGGCATCTCCCTGGCGACGTCGCCGGACATCGAACCGGCCTCGGAAGAGGAATTCCCCCCGGCGCAGCTCCTCAGTCTGGTGCGCGTCGGAACCGAAGCCGCCGCGCAGCAGGGCTGCTTGCGCTGCCACACCCTGGACGGCACGCCGCACATCGGCCCGACCTGGGCGGGTCTGTACCGAAGCCGGGTGCCGCTGGCGAACGGCGGGACGGTGGTGGCCGACGAGGCCTACCTGACGGAGTCGATGATGGATCCGCTGGCCAAGATCCACGCCGGGTACGCGCCGGTGATGCCCAGCTATCACGGTCTGCTCTCGCCGGGCGAGACGGCCGCGATGATCGAGCTCATCAAATCGCTGCGCGACGTTCCGGGGCGCGCCACCCCGCCCATGGAACCGTCGCCCGACGCGGGGGCGCCGCCCGCCGGAGGCATCGGCCGCGTCAACCAGCCGCTGCCCGCGCTGCCGCTGCACCTCGCGCCCGCGCAGCAGCCGATGCCGCCCGCCTTCGAGCAGGGCCTGCCCCCGCCCGGGCTGCAGCCCAACCCGCCGCCGGCGGGCCGGATCGAGGTGGAGGCGCCGACCGGACAGCGGCACGTCGTGCCGTCGGCGGTCGGCGTCGGACCGGACGCGGGCGCCGGCACCCAGCGGCCGGACTCGATCATTCGGGAGGTCAGGCCATGACCGCGCCAGCGGAAGCCGTCGTCGAGACCGTCGAAGAGCCCAGCTACCTGCAGGCCGAGAGCGGCATCTGGTCGTGGCTGAACACGCGCGACCACAAGCGGATCGGCGTGATGTTCCTGGTGGCCGTCACCGGCATGTTCCTGCTGGGCGGCGTGTTCGCGCTGGCGCTGCGCACGGAGCTCTTGACGCCGAACCGCACGATCATGGACGCCATGACCTACGACCGGATGTTCACGCTGCACGGCGTGACGATGGTCTGGCTGTTCCTGGTCCCCAGCATTCCGACCAGCTTCGGCAATTTCCTGCTGCCGCTGCAGATCGGGGCCAAGGATCTGGCGTTCCCCAAGCTCAACTTGATGAGCTTCTACACGTTCGTGCTGGGCGCGGTCGTCACCTTCGGCGGCATGATCGCCGGCGGAACCGACACCGGCTGGACCTTCTACGCTCCCTACGCCGACACCACGCCGACCGATCTGGTTCCGGTCGTCCTCGGGATCTTCATCCTGGGCATGTCGTCGATCTTCAGCGGGATCAACTTCATCGCGACGACGCACCTCATGCGGGCGCGCGGGCTGCGCTGGCGGAACATGCCGCTCTTCGTCTGGACCATCTACGCGACCAGCGTGATCATGGTCCTGGCCACGCCGGTGCTGGGGATGGCGCTGGCGCTGGTCGGCCTGGATCACGCGTTCAGGCTGGGGATCTTCGATCCGGCGGTGGGCGGCGACCCGGTGCTGTTCCAGCACATCTTCTGGTTCTACTCGCACCCGGCGGTCTACATCATGATCCTGCCCGGCATGGGCGTGATCAGCGAGGTCGTGCCGACGTTCGCGCACCGGCGGATGTCCTCGTACGTCGCCGTGGCGGTCTCGACGCTGGGGATCGCCTTCGTCGGGTTCTTGACCTGGGGACACCACATGTTCGTGTCGGGGATGTCGACCTTCGACGCCGGCGTGTTCGGCATCATGTCGATGTTCGTGGCCATCTTCTCGGCCATCAAGGTCTTCACCTGGACCGGAACCCTGTACCGCGGCCAGATCGTCGTCCGGACGCCGCTGATCTATTTTTTCGGCTTCCTGTTCCTGTTCGTCTTCGGCGGGATGACCGGGGTGGCGCTGGCGACGCAATCCCTCGACGTGCACTGGACCGACACGTACTTCGTGGTCGCCCACTTCCACTTCATCATGGTCGGCGGCAGCGTGACGGCCTTCCTGGCCGCCGCGCATTACTGGTTCCCCAAGATGTTTGGCCGGCTCTACAACGAGCGGGTGGGGACCCTGGCCGCCGTCGCCGTGTTCATGGGGTTCGTCCTCACGTTCTTCCCGCAGTTCCTGCTGGGGAACATGGGGATGCCGCGCCGGTACTATTCCTACCCGCCGCGCTTTCAGTTCCTGCACGTGCTGTCGACGGGCGGAGCCTGGCTGCTGGGCGGCGCGGTGTTGATCGCGCTCGGCAACCTGGTGGTAGCGCTCAAGTGGGGACGCAAGGCGCCCCCCAATCCGTGGCACTCGCGCGGGTTCGAGTGGCTCACCACCTCGCCGCCGCCCAAGCACAACTTCGCCGTCACCCCCACCCTGGATTTTTCGCCCTACGACTACACCCTCACCGAGGAGGAGGCCCGTGCACGAGCCGGCGCTCGGTGAGCAGTTCGTCGATCTCGAGCACCAATCCGACGCCCTGCGCTTCGGGATGTGGGTGTTCCTGCTGAGCGAGCTCCTGCTGTTCGCCGGGCTGTTCACGCTCTACGCCGCCTACCGGACCATGTTCACGTCCGACTTCCGGGCGGGCATCCTGCACAACACCTTCGCCTACGGGACGGCGAACCTGTTCGTGTTGCTGACGAGCGGCCTCACCGCCGCGCTGGCGCTCCACGGCGCGCGCACCGGACGCCGGCGGTTCACCGGCGCGATGCTGTCGACGACCGCCGCGCTGGGCCTGACGTTCCTGGTGATCAAGCTGCTGGAGTACCTCAAACACTTCGAGGAGGGCTCGTTGCCGGGACCCTGGTACCACTACCGCGAGCTGCCGACCTTCGGCGGCAACCGCTTCTTCACGATGTACTGGGGGCTGACCGGCTTCCACGCGCTGCACCTGACCGGCGGCGTCGTGATGATGTGCTGGATGGCGGTTCACGCGTTCCGCGGCCGCTACACGCCGCAGTACCACGTGAAGCTGGAGATGGGGACGCTCTACTGGGGCCTCATCGACCTGATGTGGATCTTCCTGTGGCCGATCCTTTACCTGAGCTGATCGTCATGACTGCGAAACGCATGACCGCCGCCCCGTACCTGCTGGCCTACCTGGCGCTGCTGGTGCTGGCCGGCGTGTCGCTGGTGTTCGCCCGCGCCATCCATTGGGGGCGTTGGGATCTGGTCATCAACCTCACCGTCGCCGTCGTTCAGGGCGCCATCGTGATGTGGTTCTTCATGCACCTGTCGGAGGCCGGGTTCCAGGTTCGCCTGGGCCTCGGCGTCAGCGTGTCGCTGCTGCTCACGCTGTTGTTGCTGGCCGTCGCCGACGTCGCGACCCGCCACGTCCAACCACCGGCCCCGCACCCGGGGCCCAGCTTCGGGTTCTACCAGCGATGAGCCGCCCCGTCGTTGCGTTCGTCGGTCTGAGTCTGGTCGTGCTCTGGGTGATTGGCCGCGCCGAGGACACCACGGCCTGGCTGGTCTGGTTCGAGGGGGCGGCGGCGCTGGGCGTCGTCTCGGTGGTCGGCCTCGTGCCGGCCCGGCGGTCGGCGTGGGTGGCGGGCGCGTGCCTGCTGGCGCTGACGCTGGTCCTGTTCGCGCTGTGGCTCATCGCGCTGCTGGAGCACGGGACGCCCTGGTTCGCGTGGTGGATCTTCACCTTCGCCTGGCTTTGCCTGGCGTCGGCGGTGCTGGTGACCTTCCAGGGACCGATCGATGCGACGCGGGCGCCCGACGAACTGTAATCAACTGACCGAGCCGGGCGCGGCTTGGCCCGCGGCCCGCGCGCAAATCCAGGTTCGCGGTCTGGTTCCGCGCCGTCGCGGGGGGCGCCCGCGCCGCGTTTTTTTCCAGCCAAGGCCGGCGCTACCCGGCCCGCTCCCGATTGCGCCGCGCGCCTGACGGACCCACACAAAAGGCTTCCAGAGCATGGCCGACACCCACGTCATCACCGGTGAGCTCTCGCCACCCAAGCTGCACGAACAGCTGCTGACGCCGATGTGGACCCCGCGCGGGCGGGTGTTCCTGTTCGGCGTGGCGCTGAGCAGCCTGGCCGCGCTGCTGGGCGTTGCAGCCATCACCTACAGCGTCTGGCGCGGCATCGGCGTGTGGGGAACCAACATCCCGGTCGCCTGGGCCTTCCCCATCATCAACTTCGTCTGGTGGATCGGGATCGGACACGCCGGCACGTTCATCTCCGCCATCCTGCTGCTGCTCGAGCAGCGCTGGCGCACGTCCATCAACCGCGTCGCCGAGGCCATGACCCTGTTCGCGGTGGCGCAGGCGGCGATCTTCCCGCTGCTTCACCTGGGGCGCCCCTGGTTCGCGTACTGGCTGATTCCTTATCCGGCCACCATGCACGTCTGGCCGAACTTCAAGAGCGCGCTGCCCTGGGACGCCGCGGCCGTGTTCACGTACGGGCTGGTGTCGCTGCTGTTCTGGTACCTGGGCCTGGTGCCCGA
>JAICYS010000344.1 GCA_025934105.1 Myxococcota bacterium
AACCGGCGGCCCGCGCGCCTCCGGTGGAACGGCCGGCGCCCACGCCTCGGGCGGCGGCGCGGGCGCGCGAGCCTCGGGCGGCGGGCCAGGAACGGGCGGCGGGGCGGGAGCGCCCGCGAGCGGCGGCGGCGGCCAGGCCGGCACCCCCGCCCCTTCGTGCAGCTTGCCGCTGCCCGCCAGCGCTCGACCGGCCGACACCTCGACCCCGACGTCCGTCGTCGGAACCGGCAGCGCGGCGAGCTGCACGTTCGGCGAGCTGTCGGCCGCCGTGACGAAGGGCGGTGTCGTCACCTTCGACTGCGGCGCCGCGCCCGTCACCATCGGCGTCACCGCGACGCTGACCCTGCCGACCAACAAGAACACCGTCATCGACGGCGGCAACAAGATCACGCTGGACGGCGGGAACGCGGTCCAGATCCTCAAGTACTACAGCGCGAACTTCCAGGCGCTGGACACCGTGGTCACGCTGCAGCACCTGACGCTGGTGAACGGCAAGGCCACGCCGACCGAGGCGATCCCGCCGGCGTCCGAAGCCGCCTGCTCGCAAGGCTGGAACGACGGCCAGGGAGGCGCCGTCTCGATGCGCGACGGCAACCTGGTGATCGTCGACTGCCTGTTCGCGAACAACCAGGCCGCGCCTCTCGGCCCGGACACCGGCGGCGGCGCGATCTATCTGGTGGGCAGCAAGCACGGCGCCACCATCGTCGGCAGCACCTTCACCGGCAACAAAGGCAGCGTGGGCGGCGCCATCTACTCGCTTTACGGCGAGCTGGACATTTACAACAGCGTCTTTGCGGGCAACGTCGGGACCGGCAACGGCGCGAACAGCGACGACGCCAGCATGTGCTCGACCATCAACAACGACCAGCACGAGGTGGGCTCCGGCGGCAACGGGGGCGCCATCGCGGCCGACGGCAACGACTTCAACCTGCTGTTCTGCGGCGACGACTTCGAAAACAACCTGGCCGGAAGCAAGGCGTTCGGCGGCGCGCTCTGCTTTACCAGCGACAACCTGGCCGGGACGCTGTCGATCGTCGACACGCGCATGGCGGGCAACACGGGAGGCCACTGGACCAACGTGACCACCGGCAGCGTCACCAACGTCGGCACCGCCATCGGCGTCAACGCCAAGAGCATCACGTTGTCCGGCTCGACCCTGCAGGGCGTGAACTGACCGGGCGGCGTTCTGGCCGAACCGCCCGCCCCCGGCCCGTCGGCGGCGGCGGGCCGCGCGGTCATTCGAGCCGGCGGGCGCGCCATCCCGGGCGTCCGGCCAGCGCCTGCCTGGCCGGCGGGCGCGCCGACTTGGCCGACTTGGCCGTCCGGCCAGCGCCTGCGCGGACGGCGGCCGTCGCGCGCCTTCGCCAGCCGCGCCGCGGCTGACCGGGAGGACGCCGCGCGCATCAGCCTCCTCCAGGAGCGCCGGCGGCTCAGGTTCTTCCATGAGGTGCCGATGGGACGGCGCCAGGGACCACCTTTGCCGACGGAGGAGACGTGACCCGACCAAGACGTACGTGGCGACTCTCGATGACGATGGCCACCGTCCTGGCGGGATTGGCCGGCCTTTCCGCGCCCGCCGACGCCCAGATCCTGTTCGACACCGCCGCCTGGACGCCCGGGGTCAACAACCCGAGCTCGACGGCCACCGCCATCAGCGCTTTCAATGCCGCCGCCGGCAGCACCGCCTCGGGCTACGGCTGCCTCTCGGCTCCCGCGGTGAACGGCCTCAACAACCAGAGCGCCAACGGCGGCCCGAGCAACGACATCGCCTATCACGTGTCGGCGGAGTTCGTGGTCGGCCCGACGCAGACCGGCACCTGGCAGTTCCGCTGGGGCGGCGACTTCGGCCTGGGCGGCACCTTGCTGGTCGACGGGGTCGAGCTGCAGTCCCGCTGGAGCAACATGTGGTGGGGCGGGGCCTTCAGCGATCCCAGCCAGTACCTGGCGGGCATGGCCAACCTGGCCGCCGGCATGCACACCGTCGAGGTCTACGGATTCGAGGACTGCTGCGACGGCCCGACCGACGCCCAGTTCCTGTCGCCCGACAGCATGACCTGGCAGGATATTTCGTCGACGAACCTCACGCTGGCGTCCCTGCCCTGCGGCGGCGCCAGCCTGATGCTGACCGACGCGGCGGCGCCCAACCCGGTCAACGACGGCGCGACGGTGACGTACACGCTGTTTTACAAGAACACCGGAACGGGCGCGACGACGGCCGCGACGCTGGCCCAGACGCTGCCGGCCGGCATCAGCTTCGTCTCGGCGTCGAACGGCGCCAGCTATGACCCCGGCACGCGCACCGTCACCTGGGCGCTGGGTCCGGTGCCGGTGGGCGGGTCCGGCTCGGTCACGGTGACCGCCACCGTCGACCCGGGCGTGGCCGACCAGACCAACCTCACGGACGCGGCCCAGATCGCCGCCGACAACCTGGCCGCGCCGGTCACGGCCAGCGCCGCCGTCGTGGTCGACAACGCCGCCCCCACGCTGGCCGTCGGAATGCTGCCAGACCCGGTCAACGCCGGTGATCAACTCACGGTCGGACTGACCTACGGCAACAGCGGCTCGGCCGCGGCCGCCAACGCGATCCTGACCGACGTCATCCCCGCCAACACGACCTTCGTATCAGCGGCCGCCGGCGGCCTCTACGACTCGACGACCCGCACGGTCACCTGGGTGCTGGGCAGCATCCCGGCGCTTGCCGGCGCCACGGTCAGCTACGTGGTCAGCGTGCCGTCGCCGGTCGCCAACCACACCCCGCTGACCGACATGGCGGCCCTGGCCAGCGACAACGACGCGACCGTCACCAACCACGCGACGGCTTACACGGCCAGCGCGCCGACCCTGACCTTCACCGACGTCCCGAACCCGAATCCCGTCGCCGCCGGCGCGCCACTCAGTTACACCCTGAGCTGGGCCAACATCGGCACGGACGCGGCCACCGACGGCGTGATCCAGTGGGCGCTGCCGGCCCACGTCGCCTTCCAGACGGCCAGCGACGGCGGCACCTTCGACAGCGCCGCGAACAAGGTGACCTGGAACGTGGGCGCGATCCCGGCCGGCAGCTCCGGCGGCGTGACCGTCACGGTGCTGCTGGACAGCCCGCTGCCGAACGGCACCCAGATCACCGACCAGGCGTCGCTGCTCACCTCGAACGGCGGCATGCCGATGACGAACGCGAGCGTCACCGTCAGCAGCGCGCCCGCGCTGGTGCTGACCGAGACCGGCGCCCCGAACCCGGTGGCGGCGGGCGGCCAGCTGGTCTACACGCTCAGCTACGCGAACGGCGGCACGGACACGGCCGGCAACGCCGCCATCACGGCCGCCGTCCCCGCCAACACCAGCTTCGTCTCGGCGACTGGCGGCGGCACCTTCGACGGCGCCGCGAACAGCGTGACGTTTGCGCTGGGCAGCCTGGCCGCCAGCGCCAGCCCGCTGGGTTCGGTGACCTTCACGGTCGACGTGGCCTCGCCGCTGGCCAACGGCACGACGCTCTCGGCGGGCGCGACGCTGTCGGCCGACAACGCGGCCACCGCGCCGGCCATGGCGACCGACACCGTGCAGAGCGCGCCCACCCTGTCGCTGACCAACACCGGCATGCCCAGCCCCATCGATCCGGGCAGCCTGCTCACCTACACCTTGGCCTACGCCAACCACGGCACCGACGCCGCGCACGGCGTGACCATCAGCGACACGCTGCCCGGCGGTCTGACGGTCATGACCGCCAGCGACGGCGGGAGCTATGACTCGGGCACGAGGACGGTGACCTGGTCGCTGTCGGACCTGGCGGCGGGCGCGAACGGCTCGGTGACGCTGACCGTGCTCGTCGCGAGCAACGCGGCGGCGGGCGTGCTCACCGACACCGCCACGCTGGCGGCATCGAACATCGCCAACCCGATCTCGGCGGACGCCATGACGGCCGTCAACGCCGTGACCACCACCGGCGCGGCGGGCAACGGCGGCAGCGGCATGGCGGGCGGGTCGGGCAGCGGCCTGGCGGGGGCCAGCGGCAGCGGCGCCGGGGGCAGCACGGGAACGGGCGCCGGCGGCTCGAGCGGCGACGGCACGGCCGGCAGCGGCGGCACCTCCTCGACGGGCCTGGCCGGCTCTTTCGGGACGGGGGCCGGCGGGAGCTCGGCGACGGGCGCGGGCGGCAGCGGCGCGGCCGGAACGGCGGGCGACACGGGCACCGCCGCGACCGGCAGCGGCGGGAGCTCAATCACGGGAGCGGGCGGCGCCGGCGGGGCCGGCGCGGGCGGCACCGACATCACGGGCGCGGGTGGCGATGGCGAGGCGGGTGCGGGCGGCGCCGACACGACGGGTGCGGGTGGCAACGGCACCACCGGTGCGGGTGGCAACGGCGCAACGGGTTCGGGCGGAGTTGGCGGCAGCGGCGGCAACGGCGCGACGGGTTCGGGTGGAGTTGCCGCCACCGGCAGCGGCGGCTCGACGGTGGCGGGCGCGGGCGGCAGCAAGGCCACCGGGGGCGGCGCCGGCT
>JAICYS010000016.1 GCA_025934105.1 Myxococcota bacterium
GTCAACGCCGAGGCCGACAAGCCGCGCTGGACGCGAGGCGCGACGACGAGGAATACCCGTAGGTATTGTGAGGAGAAGCAACGAAGCGTCCGGCGCGGATCGTCGGCCGAACGTGACGCTATTTCGACGGCGGTGCACTAGGCCGCCTCCGGGCGGCGCGTCGTCGGGCATGGTTCGCTGCCGCTCACCGTCGCCTTACGGCAACGCCCTCCTGACTATCCGGGCGGGTCGCCGGCCAGGAGCCTGGTGAAGGCGGCCTCGTCCAGCGTCGCGACCCCCAGCTTGGCGGCCTTGTCCAGCTTGGTGCCGGGGCTGTCGCCGACGACCAGGTAGGTGGTCTTCGACGAGAGGCTGTTGGTGACCTTGCCGCCCAGCGCCTCGATGCGGGTCTTGGCTTCCTCGCGCGAGAACGCGGCCAGCGTGCCGGTGATGACGAACGTCTGCCCGGTGAGCGGCCCGGTGCGGGAGGCGCGTTGCTCTTCCAGCCGCACCCCGGCGCCGCGCAGCCGTTCCAGCTGCTCCTTGGTCTCCGGCCGGTCGAAGTAGGCGCGCACGGCGCCGGCAATCACGTCGCCCACGCCCTCGACGGCCGCGATCTCCTCGGACGGGGCGGCGGCGATCCTGTCGATGGACCCGAACGCGTCGGCCAGCGCCCGCGCCGCCGACGCGCCCACGTGCCGGATGCCGAAGCCGTAGAGCAGCCGGTCGATCGGGCGGTCCTTGGCGGCGCCGATCGCGGCCGAGAGGTTGGCGATCGATTTTTCCTTGAAGTTCGGGAGCTGCCCCAGCTGGTCGGGGGTCAGATAGAAGATGTCGGCCGGCGTGGCGACCAGGCCCCGGTCCAGCATCTCGCCCGCCGTCCGCTCGCCCAGGTGCTCGATGTCCATCGCGCCGCGCGACGCGAAGTGGACGATGCGCGCCAGAACCTGGGCGGGGCACTGCAGGTTCGGGCAGCGCGCCACCGCCTCGTCCTCCGGGCGGACGATGGGGGTCCCGCAGACCGGACAATCCCGCGGCATGACGAACGCCCGCTCGCTGCCGTCGCGCAGGCTGGGAATCGGGGCCACGACCTCGGGGATCACTTCGCCGGCCCGCCGGACCACCACCGTGTCGCCGATCAGGACGCCTTTGCGCGCGACCTCTTCGGCGTTGTGCAGCGTCGCCATCGAGATGGTCACGCCGCCCACCCGCACCGGCTCCAGCATCGCGAACGGGGTCACCGCGCCCGTCCGCCCGACGCTGACCTGGATGTCGCGCAGCTTGGTGGTCTGCTCTTCGGCGGGGAACTTGTAGGCGATGGCCCAGCGCGGGAACTTCGACGTCGCACCCAGCTCGTTGGCGTCGGCGAAGCGATCGACCTTGATCACCGCGCCGTCGATCTCGTGCTCGAGCGCGTGCCGGCGCGCCGCCATGTCGGCCACGTAGGCGCGCACGTCGTCCAGCGTCCCCAGCATCTTCGCTTCCGGGTGCGTGCGCAGACCCAGCTCGCGCAGGTAGGCCAGCGTGGCGCTGTAGCTGGGCGGCGACTTGCCGTCGATCCGGATCAGACCGTGGAAATAGACGGTGAGCGGGCGGCCCGCCGTGACGTTGGGATCCTTTTGCCGCAAGAGACCCGCCGTCGCGTTGCGCGGATTGGCAAACAGCGGTTTGCCGGCGGCGCCCATCTCCAGGTTGATGCGCTCGAAGTCGGCGACCCGCAGGAACACCTCGCCCCGCACCTCCAGCCAGTCGGGCGGGGCGCCGCCCCGCAAGCGCGCCGGCACCGCCCGGATGGTGCGGACGTTGGCGGTGACGTCCTCGCCCACGTCGCCGTCGCCGCGGGTCGCGCCGCGGACCAGCCGGCCGCGCTGGTAGGCGACCGCGATCGAGACGCCGTCGATCTTGGGCTCGCCGACGTAGGTGGGCTCGCGACCGAGCCCCTTCACCACCCGGTCCCGCCAGGCCACCAGCTCTTCGTCGTCGAATACGTTGTCCAGCGACAGCAGGCGCGCCGAGTGGCGGATCGGCGCGAACAGCGCGCCCACCGAGCCGCCCACCCGTTGCGTGGGCGAGTCGGGGGTCAGCAGCTCCGGATGGCGCCCCTCGAGGCCGCGCAGCTCGCGCAGCAGCCCGTCGAACTCCGCGTCGGACACCTCCGGCGCGTCCAGGACGTAGTAGCGGTAATTGTGGTGGTCGATCTGCGCGCGCAGCTCCTCGACCCGCTGCTTGGCGGACGACAGCTCGGCTTCGTCGGGCGCGTGCACGCCCCCTTTCGTACCACGAGTTTTCGCTACGTGACGTGGGTGAGGTGCCGGTGCTGGCGGACCACGGTCGCGAGCGACCACCCGACCATCGTCGACAAGATGTCGCCGATCGAATTCACCAGCGTGTCCTGCGTCGGATACGCGAACAGGGCCGGCACCAGGTTCTTGAACACGTGCTCGACCACCTCCCAGCCCACCGCGATGGCGAACGTCTGCCAGAACCCCAACCCGATCAGCCCCGCCGCAACGCCGACCAGACCGTGGAACAGCGAGTACCGATCCAGCGGCGCGTAGTTGATCTCGCCGGGCCGTGCCGTGCGCTCCACGAACATGCTTGAAATCTGGTGATCGATCCCGCTCCTGACCAGGTTGCCGCGACGGGCAGGCTGGATCAGCGGCTGAGCTGAACGACCAGCGCCACGACCAGCAACAGGAGGGGCGCCAGCACCATCAAGGACCGGGCCGACAGCGGCGCGTCCAGCAGCGACGGCCGGCGCCCCGGGGCCGCCACCGGCGGAGCGGGCGCCACGACGACCACCGCCGGCGTCTGCCAGGCCCACGCCGGGGGCTCGTGCCGGCGCGCCACCAGGGCGGTGCCGCGCATGACCGGCGGCGCCGCGCGCTTCGTCCGGCTGGCGCGCCGGTTGGCGCCGGCCGCCGGCGGCGGCGGCGGGGCGGCCGAAACGACCGGCAGCGGGGTCGGCTGCTCCGACGAGGAGGCGCCGGCCACGTCGGGCGCGACCACCACCGACGGCAGCGGCTGCCCGCACGGCGGCGGCAGGCTGGTCGGGGGCGGCTTCATGGGGGGCGGCGGGGTCGCGCGGCGCGTGCCGTAGCGCTGCGTCTGGTCGCGCGGCGCGCTGTCGGCGTCGACCTCCAGCGCCACGCGCGGCACGCCGTCGCCGGAAGGCTGATCGACGGCGGGCTTGCGAATCGCGCCGGAGGCGGCGGCGGGCGGCTCGTCGGGAGCCGCGGCGGCGTTCACCATCTCTTCGATCACCGCCACCACGCCGGGCTTGAGATCGACGAAGACGATGGCCAGCTCGAAACCGGCCCGGGCGGGCCGGACGCGTACCACCCGGCCGGCCACGGCGCGCGGGCCGCCCGGCAACAGCAGGTCGCAGCGGACGTCGGTCTCGACCGGGCAGGAATCGGTGCACATCAGTCCCATCCCGCCGGTGCCGAGGTCCACGCCGCGCCCGTACAATCTTCCGTTGCCGTCCACCCGTGTCAGGCAGACGGCCTCGTCGTACGGACTGCGGGGAGAAGCTCGCCGAGACTGCATGGTCGGCTCCTTCAGCGATTGTGGGCGATCGGCTCGGCCATGGGAAGCGGTCCCGCGCCGCCGGCCGCATTTTCGGAGGAGGTTCCGCCACACCTGCGGCGAGGTCGCCTCATGTAGGGGCGGACCGCCGGCCGGCGCCCCTCGCGCTCCCGGGCCGTCAGAGGCTCTGCGGCACGCCCGGCCAGGGCGGCAGCGGCGGCAACCCCAGGATCTCGCGCACGGGCGCGAACGAGCGGCGGTGCACGGGGCAAGCGCCCAGCTGGCCCAGCGCGCGCACGTGCTCGGCCACCGGATAGCCCTTGTGCTGCGCGAAGCCGTAGCCCGGGAATTGCGCGTCCAGCTCGCGCATGCGGGCGTCGCGCGCGGTCTTGGCCAGGATGGACGCCGCCGCGATCGACAGGCTGCGCCCGTCACCGCCCACGATCCGCTCTTGCGGCAGCGGGACCTCCCGCAGCTTGCGCCCGTCGATCAGCAGGTGCTGGGCCGCCGGCGCCAGCGCGTCCACGGCCCGCCGCATGGCGCCCAGGCCGGCCCAGTAGATGTTCACCCGATCGATCTCGTCGACCTCGGCGAACGCGACGGACCAGGCGACGGCGCGCTGCTTGATGATCGGCGCCAGCCGCTCGCGCGTCTGGGCGTCCAGCCGCTTGGAGTCGTCGACCTCGGGGATGCGCGTGCCGGGCGCCAGGATCACGGCCGCCGCCGCCACCGGGCCGGCCAACGGGCTCATCCCGGCTTCGTCCACCCCGGCCACGTGGGTGACGCCGCTGGACCAGAGCGTGGTCTCGAAGCGCAGCATCATCCGCAGCCGCTGCCCCTCGGCGCGGTTGTCGCGGCGCCGGCGCGCGATCGCCTCCAGGATGGCCCGCGCGCCGGGGCGCGGATCCTCGCGCAGCTGGTGCTCGAGCGCGGCCGGCAGCGGCCGCCCGCGGTCGACGTACCGTTCGCGCAGCTCGGACAGCGAGGGCGGGCGAGGCCGGTCGGGGGCGGAGGGGCTCACGGCGGCAGGGCGGCCAGCGCCGCGCGCGCTTCGGCCGCCCGGGGGCCGACCGGCGCCAGCTCGAGGTACTTGGCGTAGGCCTCGCGGGCCTCGACGTTGCGGCCCGCGGCGCGCGCCACCGCGCCCACCACGGCATAGGCCCCGGCCACGCGCGGATTGGCGGCGATGGCCAGGTGGGCGAGCTCGATGGCCTCGCCCGAGCGGCCCTGCGCGAACGCGAGCTCGGCGCGCCGGGTGATCTGGGCGGCCGAGGCGGCGCTCTCGTCGACGGGCGGCGGGCGGTGGCTGGCCAGCACGTGCAGCACGAGGGCGATGATGAAGGCCAGCAGCCCGGCGGCCCCGACCAGGATCAAGACGCGGCGGCGCGCCGCCAGGGGACCGTGAAAGTCGTAGCGCGACAGGCGCGACGGATCGGGTTCGCGCGCCTCCACCGTCGGATCGACCATCCAGTGAAGCGTCGATTCCGACAGCGTCATCTCCTGCCGGGGCTCCGCCGAAGGCCCGGAGTTCTGAGGCGCGGCGTCGGCCTGCGGAGCCGAGGGCTCCTTTTTGGCGATCGACTCGGCGGATTCCGGGCTCGATTCGGGCGAGGAGAGCGATCCGTCGGACTCTGTTCTGGACATCACCAGCGGGCCTAGAGACTAGTGCATTTGGGCGAAACGCGTGTCCGGAAAATGGCGCGGCGGCGCGGCAAGTCGCGCCCACCACCACATCTGTTAACATGGGAGCAGATGCCGAAAACCGTCGACGAAACGACGCGGGAGCACGCTCCTACCGTCGAGCCGCCGCCGGCCCGCGGCGGTCCCAGTCCGTACGTGGTCGTGATCGCGGGGCCGAGCTTCGGCGAGATGCACCGCCTGCCCGGGCCGCGCTGCGTGCTGGGGCGGGGCGACAGCGCGACCGTGCGCCTGGTCGACGACGGAATCTCGCGCGAGCACGCGGCCCTGGAACGCGACGGCGGCAAGATGATCCTGCGCGACCTGGCCTCGACCAACGGCACCTTCTGCAACGGCATCCGCATCGATCGCCGCGAGCTGGCCGACGGCGACAAGATCTCGATCGGCGCGTCGACGATCCTGAAGTTCACCTACCAGGACCAGGTGGACGAGAACTACCAGAAGCGCCTGTTCGAGTCGGCGCTGCGCGACGGGCTCACCTCGACCTTCAACCGCCGCTACTTCGTCGACCGGCTGACCGCCGAGATGCGGTTCGCGTACCGGCACGACAAGGCGCTGGCGCTGTTGTTCGTCGACATCGACCATTTCAAGAAGATCAACGACCAGCACGGCCATCAGGCCGGCGACTTCGTGCTGGCCGGCGTGGCGCGCGAGATGATCGCGACCATCCGGTCCGAGGACGTGCTGGCCCGCTACGGCGGGGAAGAGTTCGCGATCATCTGCCGCGAGATCGAGAAGGAGGGGGCGCTGGCCCTGGGCGAGCGGCTGCGGGCCGTGGTGGCGGGCGCTCACTTCGAGTTCGGCGGCCAGGCCATCGCGGTGACCATCAGCGTCGGCGCCACGGTGGTTTACAAGCCGCAGGTGGCGCAGCCGCTGATCGCGGCCGCCGACGCCGCCATGTACGAGGCCAAGCGGGCCGGACGCAACCGGGTCTGCTTCCGCGGCTCGTAGGCGGCCGGGTCGGCCCGCGCTCAAAAACGAGCGTCTCTTGACCGGTCTGGTATATGTTCTGAGCCGCGGATGAGGGGATCCTTTCTGCGCGCCACGGCGGTGCTTTGGTTGGCCGCGGCGCTTGGTTGCCGACAGTCGGCTCAGCTTCACGGCGAAGGTGCGCCCGCCAACAACGCGGGAGAGCCGGGCAGCGCGCCCACGCCGTCGTCGGCCACGCCCGGAGCGGCGGCGCCCGCCAAGCCGCACGGGCCGGTGTCCGAGGCGGAGGCCCTGCGCCCCCAGCCGAACCTGCCGCCCGAGCGCCGGGCGCTGGTCGTCATCGGGGCGGTGCCCGCGCAGAACGGCCAGCCGGCCCACCCCGGCGAGGAGCGTTGGGTCGACGCCGACCTGGCCGAGGCCGCCGGCTACACGCTGGTCGACTTCTCCGACGACTGGACCCCCTACATCTTCGCCGAGCAGACCGGTCCGGACGGGCAGCCGTTGCCCAACCGGTATCGCTGGATCTTCGTCGGCCTGGCCAACGACCAGCTGGACGAGGACGGCGAGCCGCTGCCGCCCGGCGCCAAGAACTACCTCGAGCTCTACGGCATCTTCCCGTCGATGTCGGTGCTGCGGGCGCGCTTCCTCGACGACGAGGCGCACCCCTGCCAAGACCAGGACAGCGCCGACGCGCTGGACGCGGTCGAGACGGTCACCTACGTCCCGCCCAACGAGGTCAAGAAGGACGAGCGCAAGCTGTCGCGCATCCGGCAAGAGCTGGAGCAGGCGCGCCGCAAGGCCCACGCTGCGACGCTGGACGACCTGGTGGCGCGGCAGCCGAACCTGGCGCCCAAGGTCAAGCTGCTGGCCAAGCGGGCCGCCGAAAAGCCGGCCATGGCCGCGGTCGAGAAGCGGCTGACCTGCGAGGGGCTCTTGAACACGCCGAAGGGCCCCAAGCACCAGGAGGGGATCTACGACGACGCCATGCGGTTGGCGGTGCGCCGCTTCCAGCAAAAGCACATGATCTACGAGGCCAACTTCCTGCGCCGCAGGACGGTCGACGCGCTCTCGCGCACGCTGCTGGACAACGATTACGACGCCTTCGTGCGGGCGCTGCGCGAGCGGGTGGTCGACGGGGCCGCCATCATCGAGGACGGTTCGGCCTCGAAGTCGCGCAACCTGGTCGACGAGTACGTCAAGCTCGCCATCGAGCAGCTGGGGCTTCCGGACGCCGCCTCGGTGCTGGCCTTCTTCAAGCGCCACGCCGGCAAGGACGACCTCAAGCGCCTGCGCGTGGCGGTCAAGCTGCCGCCCCGGCCGGACTATTACGGGCCCGAGATGGACCTGTCGATCGTCGTCGACCGGGGCGACGTCTGGTACGACCTGCCCTTCGACGCCGAGGGGCACTACAAGCCCCAGGCGCGCAAGAAGTACCCGACGCTGACGCTCTACACGAAGGCCGGCGGCAAGCAGATCGCGCTCTCGCGCTGGCGCACGACCATCGGCGGCTGGCGGGCCGATCAGGCGCCCAACGGGTACGAGTACTTCCGCTACAAGGGCTCGGACGTCGGGCCCCGGGTGATTCGCCACGTGGTCTCCGGCCCGGTCTGGATCGCGCCGTCGTCGACGCCCATCCGCAGCCTGGTGAAGGGCAAGCTGGTCAACGGCAAGTGGATGACGGTCGTCAACTACGACGAGCTGGGTCCGGGTTACCTGTCGGCCTACGGGTTGGTGGCCGGCTATTTCGTGGTGCCCGGGCAGAATGGCCACGCCGACTTCGACAACGGGGTGCGCGCCCACGGCTCGTCGGACTACCTGTCGATTTACAGCTCGAACGGCTACTCGCACGGCTGCCACCGCCTGCCCAATCACCTGGCCATCCGGCTCTACTCGTTCATGTTGCGCCACCGCCACGTGAAGGTGGCCGGTGACCAGCCGATGGGGTTCACGCGCCAGTTCCTCTGGAAGAACACCGTCTACGAGATGCGCATCCCGTCGCGCGGCTATCTCTACGAGATGGACCCGCCGGTGCCGGTGAACGTCCTCGAGGGGAACATCATGGGCGACGTGAAGAAGCCGATCTTGGAGTACGTCCCGGAGCCCTGGAACAAGTACCCGCCAGGGCCGCCGCCGGCGGCGCCGGCGAATGGCGACAAGGCCGGCGGCGGAGGGTGCTGCGGCGAATGAGCGCGGCGCGTCCCAAACGCTGGTGGCTCGCCGCCGTTCTGCTGGCCAGTTCGCTGGCCGGCGGGCTGGCGTTGCAGGCGGCCAATCCGTCGCCGCCGCTGCCGGTCGGCGTGGCCGCGCCGCCGCCCCCCAGCGCGCCGCCGCCGGCGACGGTCAAGATCGTCTTCACCATCAACCCCTCGAACAAGAAGGCCTTCGTGTTCTGGGGGAAGAGGCGGCTGGGGATCATCGCGCCCCACGCGCCGCTGGTGGTGCAGCGGCCGCGCGACTCGGGGCCGCTCGACGTGGTGGTGAAGTCGGAGGGGTACATCCCCGTCCAGACGCGCGCGTACACGTTCGCCGACACCAAGGTCGCGGTGAAGCTGACCGCGCTCGACCAGAAGAACACGTTGCTCGGCTACCGCGAGGAGCTGCCGCCCGACGGCGGCGCGCCGCCGCCGAATCCCGACGGCGGAATCTGAGGGGGAGAGCCCCGGCCGCTCGACCCGGCCCGCGCGCAAAATCGCCAACCCGGTCACGTCATTTCGCAGATTTGGGCGGGCGCCCAAAAGGCGTAGTTCTTGCGTCGGGGGTTGCGGCCATGAGCGCCCGATTTCGCAGGCTCCCTCTTTTTGCCGGTGAACGCCGCCCCCGGGCTCACGCTGGCCCTCACCGATTCTTCAGGTCGAATGACGAACGTCCGAATCGCGGACACTAACCCGAACGACAACACCAGCACCGGCACCCAAGAGCCGCTCTGCCGGTAGGCGCCGGCCGAAGGACGGGTAAAAGATAGCGGCCGCCCGAGCGCGAAGTCCGTGGGGGATTCCGCGCTCGGGCGTGCCGTGCTTGGCTCCCCCGAAAAAGGTCCGTAACCGCGAGCGGTGGCGTGCGTAGCACCGGTGAACCTGCTCGAGGAGAGAGACATGACGATCAAGGGAGCCATGATTGCCGCTTCGGTTGCTGGTCTGTTCGCGATGGGCGCATCGGGCGTCGCGTCGGCGAAGGAGACCGACGTGATGTGCCACGGTGTGAACGCCTGCAAGGGGCAGAGCGGCTGCAAGGGGGCCAGCAACGCCTGCAAGGGACAGAACGGCTGCAAGGGCCAGGGCAACGTGAAGATGAGCAAGGCAGAGTGCGCCGCCAAGGGCGGCAAAGTCGCCGCGTCCAAGTAGACTTCGTCGACCTCGGCTTCGCGGCGGCGGCATCCGGCCGCCGCCGCCTGGCCTCCGCCATGAGCGACTCCACCGCGCGTCCACTGTTCCCCGACCTGGGCTTCGGCCTGGGGCTGCGGCGCGAGCACTTCCAGCAGGTCGTCGAACAGCGCCCGGCGCGCGCGGCCGTCGGCTGGTTCGAGGTGATCTCCGAGAACTTCATGGTGCCGGGCGGCAACCCGCGCCGGGTGCTCGAACGGGTGCGCCGCGATTACCCGGTCGTGCTTCACGGCGTGTCGCTGTCGATCGGCTCGACGGACCCGCTGGACCTGCGCTACCTCGATGAGCTGTCCGCGCTGGCGCGCGCCGTCGAGCCGGCCTGGGTGTCGGACCACCTCTGCTGGGGGACGGCGCACGGGTTCAACGCCCACGACCTCTTGCCGCTGCCGTACACGGAGGCCGCCCTGGCCCACGTGGCCGCGCGGCTGCGCGCCGTCCAGGATCGGCTGGGGCGGCGCATCCTGCTGGAGAACCCGTCCAGCTATCTCGCCTACCGCGATTCGGAGATGGGCGAGGCCGAGTTCCTGGCCGAGCTCTCGCGGCGCGCCGACTGCGGCATCCTGCTGGACGTGAACAACGTGTTCGTCAGCGCGCACAACCATGGGTTCGACGCGCGCGCCTACCTGGCCGCCATCCCGCCCGATCGGGTCGGACAGATCCACCTGGCCGGTCACAGCCACGACGGCGACCTGCTCATCGACACCCACGACGCGCCGGTGTGCGACCAGGTCTGGGCGCTCTACGGCGACGCGGTCCGCCGGTTCGGACCGCGCGCGACCATGATCGAATGGGACGCGCAGGTGCCGCCGTTCGAGACGCTGACCGGCGAGCTGGACCGGGCGCGCGCGCTGGCCGCCGCCGCCGGCCGGGAAGGGCGCGATGCCGCCTGAAGACCTGGCGCGGCTCGAGGCCGATCTGTTCGCCGCCATCACCGGCCTGCCCGTGGGGGATGCGGGGCGGGCGGCCGCCCACGTCGTCGGCGACGGCCGCGGCTCCGCCGAGCGGCGCGTGCAAGTCTACGCGGCGATGTACCGGCTCCGGGTCGCCGAGGCGCTGGAGTCGCAGTTCCCGCGCCTGGCGCGCCTGCTGGGTCCCGAGGCGTTCGGCGCGGCGGCGGTGGCGTACGTCGCGGAGGCGCCCTCGCGCCACCCGTCGCTGCGCGAGATCGGCGGAGGGTTCGCGGCCTGGCTGGCGCGCGATCGCCCGCGGGACAGCCGCCTGGCCTGGCTGGCCCGGCTCGAGTGGGCGCGCGTCGAGGTCTTCGATCGGGCGGACGAAGACGTGCTGACCGTCGAGGCCTTGCGGAGGCTTCCGCCCGAGCGCTTCGCGGCGCTGCCGCTGCGCCTGGTCGGCGCGCACCGCTTCGTCGACGCCGACGCGGCCGTCCTCGATCTGTGGCGCCGCTCCGGCGAGGGCGCGGAGGACCCCCCGGCGGAGAGCGACGCCAGCGGCGGCGCCCTGGTCTGGCGCCAGGACGTCTCGGTCTATCACCGCGGCCTGGGCGCCGCCGAACGAGGGGCGCTGGAGGCGCTGGCGGCCGGGACCTCGTTCGGGGCGGTCTGCGACCGGCTGGCGGCCGGCCGGAGCGACGAGGAGGCGGGAGCTCAGGCCTTCGCCTGGTTGTCAACGTGGGCGATGGACGGTCTTCTGAGGGACTGATTTCGCATTTCCGGGCGCAACGTCCCAATTCGGTAACGAGCGGAATTCCTAGAAAAAAATAATCACGAAAGTGTCGTCATTGGTCTTGCACGCACCTACAGGCGGCGTAGGATGCGCCCGAAGTAGGCTGGAGGTTCGAAATGCGTGGCAGGATTTTGATGGTTTGTTTCATGGTGGGGGCGCCCGTGATGGCGCGCGCGCATAGCCGCCGTCCATCTGAAGACGCCCAGCGCCGCGAACTGATGTCGGAGCTGGCCGCCGCCGCCGCCGAGGCGCCCGACCAACGCACCGACGGCGACTTGATGTACGAGGCGATGCGCCAGTGGCGCGGGGAGCCGCGCGGCAGCGCGCAGGTGACCAGCGTGATCGCCGAATCGAAACGCGAACAGCAACAGCGCAAGCTGGCCGAGGCCAAGCTGAAGACGCTGTTCTTCAAGGACCCGTTCGCCGAGGACCCCCACAAGCTGATTCCGATCCGCAAGATCGACCGGCAGATCCTGGCCGCTTACGAGGTGCGCCACGACCTCGACGGCTCGACGCGCAGCGCGGACGAGGTCTCGCGGCTTCGCGGTGAGCTCGCGCAGGCCCGCGCCGACGCCGCCGCCGCGCGCGCCGAGGCCAGCCGGCTCCGCAACCAGCTGGCGCGCGGCAATGACAGCTCCAGCGATGAGTGCGTGGCGTTGAGCGCGCGCAGTCAGAGCCGCGTGCACGGCAGCCACCCGATGCAGTCGAACGACCGCGTCTCCGACTGGGCCGAGCCGTCCGCCGTGCGGCGCCATCACCACAAGGCGCGCGCGGTCGCCGTTCAGACGGCCGTCGCCGCCGAGCCGCCTGCCGCGCCCGTCGAGACGATCGGTGACACGCCGCCGGCCGGCTGGCGCAGCAGCGATCCGCGCGGCATCATCGTCGTCCCGATCGAGACGCCGGTGGCCATTCACGCCGACACGCGCCGCTGATCGCGGCCCCGTTCGGTCAAGGGGCGGGCAGCGGCCGTTCGAGCCGGCCGGATCGCCAAGCCGGGCCAGAACCAGACCGGAGGCGGCTTCGGGCCAACGAAAACCGGACGCGCCGGCCGGTGCCGCCGCGGACCGCGCCGTCGGCGTGGTCGCAGGCGCGGACGGCACCGTGAACCGCGTCGCGGCTAATCGCGCGGGGGCTGGTCGGGCGACACGCCGACCAGTTCGGCCACGAACGGCGTGGCCGGCGACGCGGCCAGCTCCCGCAGCGGCCCGCGCTGGACGACGGCGCCCGCCTCCAGCACCAGGACCTCGCCGTCCAGCGCCTCGGCGTCCGCGCGATCGTGCGTGACCACGACGGTCGGCAGCGACCAGGCCCGCAGGCGGTGAGCCAGAAAGCGCCGGGTCTCGCGCCGCACCGACGGATCCAGCGCCGCCAGCGGCTCGTCCAGAAGCAGGGCGCGCGGGCGCGCGGCCAGGGCCCGGGCCAGCGCCACGCGCTGCACTTCGCCGCCGGACAGTTCGCCGGGGCGGCGCGCGGCCAGCCCGGCTACCTCCAGTTCGTCCAGGGACTCTCGGGCCCGGCGCAACCGCTCGGCGCGCGGCGCCGCAATCCCGTAAGCGACGTTCTCCAGCACGTCGAGGTGGGGGAACAGCCCGTACCGTTGCGGCAGAAATCCGATCGACCGGCGCTCGACCGGGACGTCCAGGCCGCTGGCGGCGTCGAACAGCGGTACGCCGTCCAGGGTGACGCGGCCCGCGCTCGGGCGCAGGCCGCCCGCCACCAGCAGCAGCGCCGAGGTCTTGCCGGCGCCGTTCGGCCCCATGAGGACGATGGGCCGATCGGCGGCGCGGAACGCCACCCGCAACGACAGCGCGCCGATCGCTCCTTCCAGGTCTACCTGCAGGCCGGCCGTCATGCCCGCCTGCCGGCGCGCACAGCGACCAGCAGCCCGAAGGCGGCCGCCACCAGCAGGATCGACAGGCTCTGCGCGGTGCGCAGGTCGGATTCGAGCGCCGTGTAGATGGCGAGAGGCAAGGTCTGCGTCCGTCCCGGCATGTTGCCGGCGAACATCAACGTGGCGCCGAACTCGCCCAGCGCGCGGGCCCACGCCAGCGCCGCGCCCCCGCTCAGCGCCGGCCGGGCGATCGGGATGGCGACGGTCAAGAACACGCGGCCGGGCGCCGCTCCCAGCGTCCGCGCGACGAACAACAGATCCGGATCCAGCCGGCGGAAAGCGGCCACGGCGGCCTGCACGTAGAACGGCGCCGCCACGAACGATTGGGCCAGCACCACCGCGGCCGACGTGAACGGCAGCCCCACGCCCAGCCTGGCCAGCGGCGGGCCCAGGAGGCCCCGCCGGCCGAAGGCCAGCAGCAGCGCGACGCCCGCCACGGCCGGCGGCAGAACGGCCGGCAGCTCGGCCAGCGTCTCGACCGCGCGCCAGCGCCGGCCGGTGCCGCGCGCGATCGCCCAGGCCAGCGGCGTCCCGCCGGCGACGATCAGCCCCAGGCTGATGGTGGTGGTGACCAGGCTGAGCGCGGCGGCCGGCAGCACGGCCGGATCGCGCAGGCCGGCCAAGAGATCGGCGGGCGGCGCGCCCAGCAGCAGCCCGGCCAGCGGGAACGCCAGCAAGGCGAACAGCAGCCCGGCCGCCAGGCCCAGTCCGCCCCGCACCAAGAGGTCGGGGCCCGGCGCGTTCGAGCGGCGCGGCCCGGTCATCGACTGCTCGGGCAGGGAACGAACCCTGCCGCCGCCAGCGCCGCCGCGCCCGCCGGACCGCGCAGCAGGTCGAGGAAGGCCTGGGCCAGCGCGGGCTGTCCGCCGCCGCGCACGCGCGCGATGGGATATTCGGCCAGCACGCCCACGCCCGGCGGAAGCTGGATGACGCGCACCTTCCCGCGCGCCGCCGCCGCGTCGGTCGCGTAGACGATCGCCGCGTCCGCCTCGCCGAGGACGACCTTGGCCAGCACCTGGCGGACGTTCAGCTCGCGCGAGACGACGCGCGCCGCGACCCGCGCCGGGAAGTCGGCGCCGTAGAGCGCCGCCGCCCGGCGTATCACGGTCTCGGCGTAGGCGCCGATCGGGACTTCGGGCGCGCCGAGGACGAGCCGCTGCGCCCGCGGCAAATCGCCCAGCGACGCGACGCCTTCCAGGCCGGCGCGCGCCACCAGCACCGGCCGGTTGCAGGCGAAGAGGACCGGCGCCTCGACCAGGTGCCCGGCCAGCAGGCGATCCATCTGGCGGCGGTCGGCCGAGGCGAACAGGTCGGCGGCGGCGCCGTGCTCGATCTGGGCGCGCAGCTCCTGGCTTCCGGCGGCGTCGAGGATCACGTGGACCGGCGGGTGCGCGGCCTCGAAGCCGGCGGCCAGCCGCGCGAACACGTCCTTGAGGGACGCGGCCTCGAACACCAGCAGCTCGGGGCGGGCGTGCGCGCCGGCCGGTCGCGCTCCCAGCAGGAGAATCAGGGCCAGCCCGGCAGACAGGCGACGCACCGGCGCCTCGGGCTCAGCGTGCGGCCGGCGGCGCGCTGGGCGCGTGGTGCAGGACCTGCGCGGCCTGCAGGCTGCTCGGCAACACGCGATCGAGCTGCCCCTTCGACCAGGCGTGCGCCGCGTAAAGCAAGGCCAGCAGCACCAGCACCGTCCGCCAGGGAAAACCGCGCTCGGCGTACCGGTCGCGCGTGTCGCGCCGCGAGCCGGCCGGCAGCCGCGCCGCGCTGCTCAAGCTGGCGCCGAACGGAACGTTGATGCGGGCCCGGATGTTCACGGCCCAGCCGTTGGCGTCGAGGATGGGCGCCAGGTTCCGCTTGCGCAGCTTGATGTAGGCCAGCACCACCGACGGCATCGAGATCAGCAAGATGATCCCCAGGAACGCGCCGACGGTGGCCAGCGGCCCCATTCGGAAGAGGCCGGTCGCGTAACCGATGAGCGCGGTGGCGAAGGTGCCGATGGCGCCGATGGCCACGCCCAGCGCGGCCACGGTGCCGACGTCGATCTTCTTCGCTTCCGGCGCGCGCGCGTTGCCGATGTTGGCGGTCGACGAGGCCGCCGCGTCCAGCGCCGAGTGCGAGACGCTGTCGGCGGCCGCCGCCCGCTTGGCCACCTGCTCTTCGAGAAGCCGCACGAACTTCTTGTAGGGGGACCAGAAGGCCTGGCGCAGGCTGATCGGGTTGTCGACGATCTTGGTGATGGTGGCGTCCCAGTCCCGGCCCGACCGATCGTAAAACACCCCGTTGCGGCCGATCATCAGGTTGTCGCTGTCGCCGGCGGTGAACGCCGCCACGATCTGCGCTTTTTCGCCGCTCGCCGGCCGGACGCAGTCGAGGTAGGCCAGGTAGGCGCCCGCCAGCCCGGCCATGGTCGCGTGCTTGGCGGCGTCGCCCACCCGCAAGCAGAGGTGGCAGGCGCGGCCGTCCAGGAACAGCGTGCCGATCTGAAAGATGGCGGGGCGCGCGCCTCCGTAGAAATCCTCGAAGCTGACGAAGTTCGTGCAGAGGCGCGCCAGGTCTCGGTGGTAGCGGACCAGGCGCTCGACCTTCTCGACGCCGGACGCTTCGACCTCCAGCGCCTGGTCGCGCGCCAGGAGCTCGCCGACGGTGGTCTCGCCGGGGCCGGCCAGGAGCTCGCGGATGCGGGCCAACCCCAGCGGCTCGACGCGGGTGGCCGGCTTGCGGGACAGCCAGGCCTGGTACGGGCCCAGCCGGTCCTGCAGCGCGCGCCACTCCGCCTCCGGCAGCTCCGCGTGCGGGCCCAGCAGCGGGACGGCGGCCGCGGTGCGCAAGGCTTCGACGGCGGCCGCGTAGGCCGGGTTGACTGGCCCGACCAGCGGCAGGGCGCGTCCAGCCGCCGCGCGCGCCAGCGGCAGCTCCGTGACGCGGGCGTTGGCGGCCGACAGGTCCTCGCCGACCATGCCCGCATACGTCTCGACGGTGCCGTTGATGACCTCGGACGCCCGCGCGTCGAACGCGGTCAGGCGGCACCGCGTGAAGTAGTCGTCGACCTTGGCGCGCACGGCGTCCACCGCCGCCAGCGCGGCGCCGGTCGCCTCGGCGCCGAGCGGGAACACCCGGGGCGCGTCCGCGTCGCCTTCGGCGTACCAGGCCGAGTAGGCGCGCGCCTCGGTGAAGAAGGCCGCCGCCAGCTCGGCGTTGATTCCGGGGGCCCCGGAACGATCGGGCGTACTGCCGACGCAGGTCATGGCGTCGCGGATGAGCGCGCGCGTCGCCTCGTCGGCGCCGGCGGCCTCCGGGATCACGCCGTCGCCGTTGAATACGGTGCCGGCGAAGATCCGGACCGGGTCGGCGACGTCCTCGACCGAGATGTTGGCCGCGCCGGCGCGGCCGATGTTCGTCAGGATCTGGCGCGCCGACGCCAGCAGCGCGCGCCCTTCGTCGTGGCGATCGTCGATCGAGGCCAGCGGCAGCGCAGGCGACCCCTTCAGCAGGTCGTCGGCGTTCTTGAGGTTGTGACAGGCGAAGTCGACGGCGGCCAGCAGCTCGGGCGCCCGGACGCGGGCGTCCTTGTCGGTGTCGATGAGCGCCATCGTGCGCGCGTCCATCTCCAGCCCGGCGATGGGGCAGGCCAGCGCCGCCCACAGCTTCTGGTCGAGGGATTCGAGGTGCCGCAGGTCTTCGCCGGACCTGAGCTTGACCTGATCGAAATCGCCCGCCCGGAAGAACGTCCACCGATGTCCGTCGCTCATCTGATCGGTTTGTAGCACGGGGCCGCCCATTGATCGCAGCGGAGCCGCTGTTACACTGCCGCGCCCATGAAGCGCTTCCTCTTGATCCTGGTGGCGACGGCCGTGGCCGGCACGGCCCGCGCGCAATCCAATCCGTCGTTCACGTTCGCCAAGCCCGAGGACGTGAAGGTCGAAGCCAACAAGCCCCCGGCCGTCGAGTGGAAGGCGCAGGTGAAGGGCGGCGTGATGGTCACCAGCGGCAACTCGGAGACCACCAACGGGTCCTTCGGCGTCCTCGCGTCGCGCAAGCAGGGCAACAACAAGCTGGCCCTGGAGGGCGACGCCGCCTACGGCCGGTCGAACGTGGTGCAGGCCAACGTCGATCCCAACATGCCCATGCAGATCGTGTCGGTGAGCCGCAAGGACATCGACACCACCAACAACTGGCTCGCCAAGGGTCGTTACGATCGGTTCTTCACGCCCAACAACTCGGGCTACGCCAGCGGGCAGGCGGCCGCCGACAAGATCGCGGGCAAGTCGTTCTTCGGCGGCGGGCAGATCGGCTACAGCCGCCAGCTCTACAAGAGCGCCATGCACCTGGCCGTGGCGGAGATCGGCTACGACTTCTCGTACGAGCGGTACGTGCAGACGCCCGGCAAGACCCTGGACCCGGTCTCGATCCATTCGGCCCGGCTGTTCGCCGGTGAGACCTTGAAGTTGACGCCCGAGACCGGCTTCAACGCCAGCGTCGAAGCGTTTCTCAACCTGAACAAGGAAAACAGCGCGCTGAACGTCTCCACCGGGCAGGTGGGCGTCGACTCGTTTCACGACACGCGGATCACCGGCAAGCTGGGCGTCACGACCACGTTGTTCAAGCGGCTCAGCATCGGGTTCGGGTTCACGGTGAAGTACGACCAGAACCCCGCGCCGCTCCCCATCCCGCCCCTCTCGAACGGCGCCACCATGTACGCGGCCGGCTTCCAGCCCTTCGCGGAGAAGGTCGACACGCTGACCGAGCTGAACCTGATCTACACGTTCCTCTAGCAGCCGTTTCCGTAAGGCAACGGTGAGCCGCAACGAACCATGCCCGACGACGTGCCGCCCGGCGGCGGCCGAGTCGCAGGGCCGTGGGCGGTGCGGTCCGTTGACCGGCGGCCGGCCGCTCCGGCCGGTGGCCCGCGCGCGGCCCCGCTTCCGTCCTCGGTGACACCGAGTCAACTCCCGTCGGTTCTGGTCCCGGCCTCGGCAGCGGCCGGCTCGGCGCCGGCCGGTGTCCGCTCGACAGAAAGCGGCCTGGCGGCTATCCGGAGCGGGCGCGGGCGGCCACCAGCTCGCGCAAGAGGGCGTTCCAGCGGTCGTTGACGACCGTCCGCGAGAACTCGCGTTCGTAGACCGCGCGCGCGTTGGCCTGCCAGGCGGCCAGCGCGCCCGGCGCGACGGCCAGTTCGTGCAGGCGCGCGGCAGTCTCCTCGATGGCGGCGTCCCCGTCGCCCACGACCAGGCCCACGTCGTGGCGCGCCACCCATCGCGCGATCTCGGAATCGGCCGGGCCGGCGTAGAGCACGGGACGCCCCGCCGCCAGCGCGCCGAAGAATTTCGACGGCACGACGACGCCCGCCCATTCCGGCTGCAGGCTGATGAGGTGCAGATCGGCGGCCGCCAGCCGGGCGGGCAGGGCGGCTTCGTCGGCGAACGGGGCAAAGCGGACGTTCGTGTCCTCGGCCGAGACGGCGGCTCGCAGCTCGTCGTGGCGGTTCCCGCGCGACGCGAAGCAGATCGCGACCTCGTCGCCCCAGCGCCGGCGGCAGGCGCGCGCCACGGCCAGCAGCGAGCGGTGATCGTGCGCGCGCCCCATGGTGCCGGCGTAAAGCAGCGCCAGCTTGGCGCCGCCGAAGAGCTGGCCGCGGATGACCGGGTCCGCGGGCGCGGCGCCGCTGCCCTCGACCAGTGCCCAGGGGGTCAACGTCATCTGCCGCGCGCCGCTGCCGTATTGGGCCAGCCGCTCGCTCATGCGCGGGCCGATGTCCACCAGCGCGTCATAAGCTCGATACGCCCAGGTCATGAGGCGGCCGGCGAGCGGAACCAGCGCGCGCACCGCCGCGTTGCCGCCCTCGGCCGCGATCGCCTCCGGATAGACGTCGAAGCACCAGTGCACCAGCGCCGCGTCCGGCCAGAGGCGTCGCAGGCCGGGGCCGATGATCGGCGCAAACGCTGGATCGGAGCCGACCACCACCGCGTCGACGGGACCCAGCCGGGCCGCCCGCGCCAGCCAGGCGGCCGTCATCCAGCCGCTGTTGGCCAGGCGCTCGAGGGGGCGCGATTGCCGCAGGGGCGGGCGGAACACGCGGTGGATCTCGACGCCGTCCCACTGGTCGTGGGCGGGGTAGGCGCGGGTCGTGTCGAAGCAGGACCGATTGCTGGTCAGCGCCGTCACCGACCAGCCGCGGCGCCGCTGCTCGACCGCCAGGTCCGAAAACATGCGCGCGCTGACGACGTCGTCGGGATGGAAGAAGTGATACGCCAGCAGCAGTCGCGGCACGGCGCGCACGCTAGGCGTGACCGTGCCCGAGCGTCAAGCCGCGCCCAGCCCGTCAACCACCGGACCCGAGACTCGGCCCCGACCGGCGGATCGCGCGCCATCCTGGACACGCCGGTCGATCGCGGCCCGTCTGGGCCGCCGCGCGCGCCACGATCCCGTTCCGACTTTCCGCGCGCCGGCGCGTTCGTTCACGGACCTGGTGGCGGCCCGCCTCTTCGCACGATTGGTCGCCCCGGGACCGGCGATCTTCTGACGCCGGTATAGCTGGACGCAGGCCGCGCCGATGAAGTATCAAAGATGGGCTTGGGCAAAGCGCGCGTGCTCGTTCTCTTCGATACGGACGGCGAGCCGCCCGCGTCGCAGGAGTACAAGAAGCAGCTCGAGTCGACGGACGAAGCCGAGTTCGACGTCGCGCGCGCTCTCATTGCGAAGGGGCATCAGGTCCGCCTGTTCGGGTTCCGGGATAACCTGGACCAATTGGTGGCCGGGCTTCGCGCCGAGCCGTTCGACGTGATCTTCAATCTGTCGGAGCGATTCCGCGGTCTGTCGGCGCTCGATTACACGGTCGCGTCCGTGCTGGAGATGCTCGGACTTTCGTTCACCGGCGCCTCTTCGGAAGGGCTGATCCTGGCGCGCGACAAGGCGCTCACCAAGAAGGTGTTCGCGTACGAGGGGATCAGGATTCCGCGCTTCATGGTCTGCGGGCGCGGCGGCGCGGTTCAGCGGCCCAGCGACCTGCGCTATCCGCTGATCGTGAAGCCGCTGGACGAGGACGCGTCGGTCGGCATCGCGCAGGCTTCGGTGGTCCGCGACGACGAGGCTCTGAAAGAGCGGGTGCTGTTCGTGCACGACCGCTTCAAGACCGACGCCATCGTCGAAGAATTCATCGCCGGCCGCGAGCTCTACATCGGCGTCATCGGCAACGACCCGCCCGTCGCGCTGCCCCCGATCGAGATGGTGTTCGGCGGCGAATCCACGGCCGAGACCCGGATCGCGACCTTCAAGGCCAAGTGGAGCGTCCGCTACCGCGAGAGCAAGGGCATTCAAAACATGATCGCCGAGAACCTCTCGCCGGAGGTGCGCCAGCGGCTGGCCGACGTGGCGCTGCGCGCGTACCAGGCCGCCGGATTGCGCGACTACGGCCGCATCGACGTCCGCCTGGCGCACGACGACGCCGTCTACGTGGTCGAGGCGAACCCGAACCCCTACCTGGCCGAAGGCGAAGACCTGGCCTGGGCGGCCGAAGAGGGGGGACACCTGTACCCGGAGTTCATCGAGAAGATCGCGGAATGGGCCATGGTGCGGGGCGGCGGAAACCGCTGACCGCCGGCGGCCGGCCCGGCCGTACATTTGTGGCTCACGCGGGCCGGTTCGAGACTCCACCCAGGAGGTACCCGAAATACGTCTCCCAGGAGGTTCGCGTGCGTTCTGGAACTCGCTTCGCTTGCTTGTTGTCGGCCGGACTGACGTTCGCCGCGGGTTGTGGTTCGTTGTTTCCCGCCGGCGGCGGAGGCGGCCCGCCCGGCGGCCCCGCCCCCAAGGTGGCCTTCACCGTTCACGACGTGCGCGTCAACACCGTTGGCTATGCGCGGGGGCGCGCCAAGATCGCGACGGTGGTGCTGCCGGCCGGCATGACGGAGCTGCCGGACATGACCGCCCAGGTGGTGAAGGCCGACGACGACACCCTGGCCTGGAGCTGCACGATGACCGGCCCCATGACCGACCCGGCCATGAACAAGGCCGTCTACTACTTCGCCGACTTCACGGCCTTCGACGAGGACGGCACGTACAAGATCCGGGTTCCGGCGCTGGGCAGCGACGACACGGCTGAGTCGGCGCCGTTCCAGATCGCGGCCGACGCCATGCGCGCCCCGCTCACCACCGCCATGATTGGAATGTACGGGCAGCGCTGCGGCACGGCGGTGAGGATCACGCTGGGCGGCGACACCTGGTCGCACGCCGCCTGCCACCAGCATGACGCCGCCTCGTTGAAGTACCTGACCGGCGAGGACAAGCCCTACAAGAGCGTCGGCGGCTGGCACGACGCCGGCGACTTCGGCAAGTACACCAACAACGGCGCCTTCGCGGTCGGAATGCTGCTGGCTGCCTGGGAGCAGTTCACGCCGACGCTGGCCGGGCTGGCGCTGCCTGTCCCCGAGCACGGCCAGACGGCGAGCGGCGGAACCGATCCCATGCCCGACTTCCTGTGGGAGGTGAAGTGGGAGCTGGACTGGCTGCTGACCGCCCAGGCCGCCAGCGGCAACGGCGCCGTTCCCGACAAGCTGACCGCGTTGAAGTTCGAGGGTTACGGAACCATGCCCGACGCCGACGGGCAGCCGCGGTACTTTTCGGGACCCGGGACGGCGATGGCGGCGAACTTCGTGGCGGTGATGGCGGCCGCGGCCCGCATCTACCAGATGTACGCCCCCGACGACGCGGCCAAGTACCTGGCCGCCGCCCAGCAGACCTACGACTATCTGAAGACCACCAGCGACCCCGCCACCGCGACCAACGACGACCCCGACCCCAACTCCACCGCCAACGTCTTCGGCACCGGCCACTACGCGGAAGGCGACACCGACAACCGGATCTGGGCGGCGGCCGAGATGTGGGAAACGACCGGCGACCCGGCCGCGCTGATGGACTTCGAGACGCGGGCGAAGGACGCGACCTTCGCGGCCGACTTCGACTGGCCCAACGTGCAGAACCTGGGCCTCTACACGTACCTGCTGTCTCAGCGGGACGACAAGGCCAGCCGGGACGCCGCCATCGTGGCCAACATGACGGCCAGCCTCATGTCGACCGCCGACGACCTGGCCGCCGGAGCCGCCGCGAACATCTTCGGGCGCGCCATCGGCGACAGCTATTATTGGGGATCGAACGGCTCGGTCGCGCGCTCGGCCATGACGCTGGCGGCCGCTTACGCCGTCAGCCCGGACCCGAAGTACCTGGACGCCATCCAGATGCAGGCGGACTTCCTGCTGGGCCGGAACTATTACGACCGCTCGCAGGTGACGGCCATCGGGTATCACCCGCCGATGAAACCGCATCACGGGCCGTCCAGCGGCGACGGCATCGTCGATCCCTGGCCCGGGCTGCTGGTGGGCGGCGCGGACAACACCGCCAAGGGGGCGCCCGGCGCGGCGCCCATCAAGTCTTCGGACTTCGATTGGATCGACGACGCATCCCAGTACGAGGTGAACGAGATCGCGATCAACTGGAACGCGCCCTTCATTTTCGCGGCGGCGGCGCTCACCCCGCCGTCCCCCTGAGCGGAATGACTTGAGGTAGAGTGCGCGGCCGGAGGGACGGCTCATGCGCGCGTGTCTATTTCATGGCTTCCGGATCGCGGTGACGGTGCTGGTGCTGGCCGCCGCGGGCTGCAGCTCCAGCAGCAACTCCAATCCCGATTCTTTCGTCGGGACCTGGGCCTTCCAGTCGGGGGCCATCACGCCGAACTGCAGCCTGGTGACGTTGGACCCTGTCGACCTGACCGGAAGCATCGTCAACATCACCAAGATCGACTCCAGTCACCTGGCCATGATGATCTCGGGCGCCGGCGCGACCTGCAACGTTCGCTTCGTGGTCGACGGAAGCACGGCCAAGGTCGACAGCGGCCAGACCTGCGACATCGTCGACAACGGCATCCAGGCCACGGTGGCCGTCAGCACCTGGACCCTGTCGCTGGCCAGCAGCCAGATCGACATGTCCATGACCGGCTCGACCAGCGTGAATTACGGCGGCTTCACGATCACCTGCACGCCCGGCTCGACCGGCACGCTGGTTCGCTCCAGCTCCGACGCGGCGCAGAGCGGCTGAGGCCCGGCGGCGCGCCGGCGCCCGTGCTATGAATGCGCCGGCCATGACGGTGGAATCAGGCGCCGCCAGCCCCGCGGGCTTCGTGCCCGTCTCGCCGGCGCTGCAACGGCCCGCGCTGTTCGCGCGGCGAAAGTACTGGGCCGAGCGGTTCGGGGTGGCGCCCGTGCTGCCCATGTCGCGCGCCGAGATGGACGCGCTCGGGTGGGACAGCTGCGACGTCATCCTGGTCACCGGCGACGCGTACGTCGACCACCCCAGCTTCGGCATGGCCCTGGTCGGCCGCCTGCTGGAGGCGCAGGGGTTTCGGGTGGGCATCATCGCCCAGCCCGACTGGCGAAGCGCCGAGCCCTTCCGGGCGCTGGGCCGCCCCACCGTCATGTGGGGCGTGACGGCCGGGAACATGGACTCGATGGTGAACCGCTACACCTCCGACCGGCGGCTCCGGCACGACGACGCCTACACGCCGGGTGGGGCCGGGGGCCGCCGCCCCGATCGGGCGGTCATCGTCTATGCCCAGCGCTGCCGCGAGGCGTTCGAGGACGTTCCGATCGTGCTCGGTGGCATCGAGGCCAGCCTGCGCCGGATCGCCCATTACGACTACTGGTCCGACAAGGTCCGCCGGTCGATCCTGATGGACGCCAAGGCCGATCTGCTCGTCTACGGCAACGGCGAGCGCGCCATCGTCGAGATCGCGCACCGTCTGGCCGCCGGCGACGCGATCGACCGGATTCGGGACGTGCGGGGCACGGCGTTCGGCCGCCCGGCCGGCGATCGGCCGGACGGCTGGACCGAGATCGATTCGCGCCAGGTCGACACGCCGGGCCCGGTGGCGCCGGCGCCCGACCCGTACGCGGAGATGCCGGCCGCTGGCTGTGCGCCGGCCACCCCGGGCGCCTCCGTCGTCCCTGCGTCCGGATTACGGCCGCGTGGCGATCGAGCGCGGACGGTGATCCGGCTGCCGGACGCGGACGCGGTGGCGGCCGACCCGGTCCTTTACGCGCACGCCTCGCGCACGCTTCACGTCGAGGCCAACCCGGGCAACGCCCGCGCGCTGGTGCAGCGGCACGGCGATCGGGACCTCTGGCTGAACCCGCCGCCGCTGCCGCTGCCCACCGCCGATCTGGATCGCCTCTACGAGCTGCCGTACACGCGCCGCCCGCACCCCAGCTACGGTGACGCGAAGATCCCCGCTTACGACATGATCCGGTTCTCGGTGACCATCATGCGCGGCTGCTTCGGCGGCTGCACCTTCTGCTCGATCACCGAGCACGAAGGGCGCGTCATCCAGAACCGCTCCGAAGACTCGGTGCTGCGGGAGATTGGCCGGGTGCGCGACACGGTGCCCGGCTGGAGCGGGGTGATCTCGGACATCGGCGGCCCGACCGCCAACATGTATCGCCTGGCCTGCAAGGATCCCCGGGTCGAGGCCGCCTGCCGGCTGCCGTCCTGCGTCTACCCGTCCATCTGCTCCAACCTGAACACCGACCACTCGGCGCTGGTCCAGCTCTATCGAAAGGCGCGCGCCATCCCGGGCGTGAAGAAGGTGTTCGTGGCGTCCGGCGTCCGGTACGACCTGGCCTCGACCTCGCCGGATTACGTCCGGGAGCTGGCCACCCACCACGTCGGCGGCTACCTGAAGATCGCGCCCGAGCACACCGAAGAGGGGCCGCTGTCGCTGATGCTGAAGCCCGGCATCGGTACCTTCGAAAAGTTCAAGCGTTTGTTTAACGAAGCTTCGGAAAAGGCGGGCAAGAAACAGTATCTGATCCCGTACTTCATCGCGTCCCATCCCGGCACCACCGACCGGGACATGCTGGCGCTGGCGTTGTGGCTGAAGAAGAACCGGTACCGCGCCGACCAGGTGCAGACGTTCCTGCCCTCGCCGATGGCGACCGCCACCGCCATGTACCACACCGGCCAGAACACGCTTCACCGGGTCCGCCGGGGCGCGCCTTCGGTCGCGGTGCCGAAGGGAGCGAAGGCGCGCCGGCTGCACAAGGCGTTCTTGCGCTACCACGACCCCGCCAACTGGCCGCTGCTGCGGCAGGCCCTGCGCCGAATGGGTCGGGCCGACCTGATCGGAAACGGGCCCCAGCACCTCGTCCCCTTGAGGCAACCGTCCGCCGCCGGCGGGGCCGCGCCCGCCGCCGGGCGGCCGTTCCGCACCCAGCACGCGCGCTGAGCCACCCGGGCGGGGCCGGCGCTCGACGGGCACGCCGCGGCCGCGGGCGCCGGGACCGGAGGGAGCTCCCGCTACGCGTGTCTGGGGCCTTCGATCCACCCGCTCAGGCTGGCGGACCAGCGGGCCAGGTCGGGCGCGGCCTGCGCGGCCTCGTGCTCGTCGGCTGCGACCAGCTCGGTCAGGCGAGCCAGGACGCCGCGAGCGGCGTCCCGGGCGCCGGCCGGGCGTTCGGCGACCAATCGGCGGAGCTCGTGGCGGAGACGAACCAACTCTCGCGTCGACGCGTAATCCATCGCGTGACCTCCTGATCTCACGGTAGGAGCGCCGCGCCGCCCGTCAAATTTTCGTTTCGATCGACGCCCGCGAAATCACGGCCCGGCGTAAAACCCGGTGAACAGGCCGACCAGGGCCATCACGAAGGCCGTGCCGGCGACGTGGGGGCGGTCCCACCGCACGAGCAACCCGGCCAGCGGCCACGCGAAGTACCAGGGAAACCACGAGCCGCCCGCGAACGCGATCGCCGCCGCGGACGCCAGCGCCCATCCGGTCGCCAGCCGCGGCAGATCCGGCGCGCGCGCGACGTACCACGAGACGGAGGCGTAGCTGGCCGCCGCCAGCGCGAGCGGCCAGGGCGACGCGGCCGCGCCGTGATGTCCCTCGGCCCACCAGGCGGCGAGGCCGGCCCCGGTGGCCCGGCCGTCCCAGAATGGCACCAGGGCCAGCGCCATCGGCAACAGGCCCAGCAGCGCGAGCCCGGCGGCGTCGCGCACGCGGCGTCCTCGGCCGGCCGCCAGGACCACCCCGGGCAGGAGGAGGATCGGGACCAGCTTGATCGCGGCGCCGGCGCCGACGGCCAGCGCCGCCAGCCGCGGCCGGCGCGCGGCCACGGCGGCGAATCCGGCCAGCACCAGCGCCAGCACGGCCAGATCGTTGTGTCCGGTGCCCGGCCCTTCCAGCAGCAGCAGCGGATTGAACGCCACCGCCGCGAAGGCCAGAGCGCCGCGGTCACCTGCGCCGGCGCCGGCGTCCGGAGGGGCGGGAGCGGCGCGGCCGGCGAGGGGGGCTGCGCCGGCTTGGCGGGTGAGAGCGGCGGGGCGGCCGGCGGACGGCGGACGGGCGAGGACGTCCGGCTCGGCCGGCCACACCCCGAGGGCGGGCCGGGCCAGGGCGCCGGCCCCGGGGCGGATGGCCGCGGCCGCTCGACGGGCGGCCCAGGCCGCCAGCAGCAGGGCGAGGCCCATCGACAGCTTGAACGCCACCACCTGGCCGACCAGCCCGAACCCGGCCGTCATCCGGACCAGCGCCACCGACAGCCCGCTCCAGAGCGGGCCATACGGCGAGGGGACGTCGCCGCCCAGGAACGGCCCGACCGGATCGCCCAACGCCACGAGGCGGCTTTGCGGGGTCGCCATCGGGTTCAGATGGTGGTTGGCGGCCAGCCGGCCGAAGCCCACGTAGCCATAGACGTCTCGCGACAGCAGCGGCGGGCAAGCCGCCGCCAGGGCGATCGCCAGCGCCAGGGCCAGCATCCAGGCGCGGCGGGGAAACCGCGCCCCGCGCAGCCCTGCCGCGACGAGGACGGCGTAGCCCGCCCAGGCCGCCGCGACCAGCCCCCAAAAGCCCGCGCGGAACACGGCCGCCGGCAGCGCGGGCGCGTGCACGCCCCACAGCGCCCGAAACTGCTCGAGGCCGGGCGGATTCAGACCCCACGGAGAGGTCACCGACGCCGGCATGACGTACATCCAGGCCGCCAGCCCCAGCGTCGCCGCTCCGGTGGCGCTCACCCCCGCGCCGGCCAGCCTGTCGGCCAACCCGGCCGCCCCCCGGCGGCGCGGTGTCCGGCTGCCGGTCATCGGGCGGCGAGGGCGGCCGAGAAGGCCGCCACCGCCGCCGCATCAGTCGTCAGGCGGTCGGGGTGGTATCCGCAGCGCGCCAGCGTCAGGTCCAGCGGCGCCCGCGCCGCCGGGCCGCTCCTGCCCAGATGGGCCTCGATGGCCATCGAACCGCCGCCGGGCGGCGCCTCGAGCTCGATCCAGACGCGCGGCGCGGCCGGCTGGGCGGCGGCCAGCCAGGCGCGCATCCCGTCGGTGTAGCGCCGCCGGAGCGGCTCGCCGAGGTAGTCGCGCACCACCGTCTGATAGGCCAGATGCAGCGCCGGGCCGTCGACGGCGCCGGCGATCCCGTTCAGGCGCTCGGGCACGTCCGCCAGGTCGGCCGTCTCCAGGCGCGGCGCTGCCGGGTCGCTGGCCAGCGCCCGGAAGGCGTCGATGGCCGCGGCCAGCCGCTGCAGGCGCGCCGCCTCGCCCGGCCAGATGCACGCCGTCAGCCAGAGGCAGTCGCCGTCCCGGTTCACGTCCAGCGGTCCGGCGTCGAACCCGCGCCGCAGGACGATTCGCGGCCGCGCCGCCACCGCCAGCGGTGTCCCCGCCGCGTCGGTCCAGAGCGGCGGCAGCCGATCGCCGGCCAGGTTCAGGCCGGCGCTGCAGCCGAGGTCGTAGAGCGCCAGCGCCCGGCCGGCGTCGCCGCCGGCCAGCGCGGCCGGCCAGAGCCAGGCGACCGCGCGCGACGTCTCGTTGGTCTGGACGCTGCGGGTGGACAGGTCGGCAAAGAGGCGGGGACTGGCGTCGCCGAGCGCAGTGGCCAGCCGCTCGCGCGTGGCCGACGCGACCCGCGGTTGCGCGGCGCCGATCGCCTCGAAGAGCGTGTGCCGCGGCCCCATCCGCAGCGCCTCGGCGCGCAGCGCGGCCATCAGCAGCAGCGGCCGGGCATAGGGGCTGCTCTGCTTGCGCTCGCGCCAGGCGGCCTCGACCCGGGCGCGGGCCGCCTCCTCGGTCGAGCCGACCGGCGCCTGGAACAGCGCCACCGCCTCCTCGAGCAGCCGGTGGTAGACGGGCGCGCGGCCGGGCGTCGCGGCGCGCCAGGCCCGCACGTCGTCGGAAAAGCCGTCCAGGCCACGCCGCATCGTGGCCGCTATCATACCCCGGCCATTTCGACGCTGCCGCGCGCAGCCCGGGCGAAAACAGGCTAAATTCCGTCGGAACAGCATGCTGCGCCCCACGGACGACCTTCGCATCGAACGCATCCGGCCGCTGATTCCGCCCGAGATCCTGATGGAGAACCTGCCGCTGACCGAGCAGGCCTCCACCACGGTGGCCGAGGGTCGCGACGCCGCGGCCCGCATCCTGCGCGGCGAGGACGATCGCCTGCTGGCCATCGTGGGCCCCTGTTCCATCCACGACGTCGCCGCCGCCCGCGAATACGCGCGCGGGCTGCAGGGGCTGGCGTCGGAGCTGGCCGACGCGCTCTGCGTCGTGATGCGCGTCTACTTCGAAAAGCCGCGCACCACCGTGGGCTGGAAGGGGCTCATCAACGACCCCTACCTGGACGGCACCTTCAAGGTGAACGAGGGGCTCTCGATCGCGCGCGGCCTGCTGCTGGACCTGGCCGAGATGGGCCTGCCCGCCGGCTGCGAGTTCCTGGACACCATCACGCCGCAATACATCGCCGACCTGGTGAGCTGGGGCGCCATCGGCGCGCGCACCACCGAGAGCCAGGTGCATCGCGAGCTGGCCTCGGGGCTGTCCGTGCCGGTCGGATTCAAGAACGGCACCGACGGCAACACGCAGATCGCCATCGACGCCATCCAGGCCGCCAGCCACCCGCACCATTTCCTGTCCGTGACCAAGCAGGGGCTCTCGGCGATCGTCGCGACGCGCGGCAACCCGGACTGCCATCTGATCCTGCGCGGCGCCAACGGCGCCCCGAACTACGACGCCGAGGCGGTCAGCCGGGCGGTCGCCGCCCTGCAGAAGGCCAGGCTGCGCGCCCGCCTGATGGTCGACTGCAGCCACGGCAACAGCCGCAAGGATCCGACGCGGCAGCCGGCCGTCGCGCACGATCTGGCCGAGCAGGTCCGCCACGACGGCCGCGCGCTGGCCGGCGTGATGATCGAGAGCCACCTGGTGGGCGGCCGGCAGGATCCCGCCCCCGGCAAGCCGCTGACCTATGGCCAGAGCATCACCGACGCCTGCCTGGCCTGGACGGAGACGGTGCCGGTGCTGCGCGAGCTGGCCGACGCCGTCCGGGTCCGCCGGGCGCGGCCCCAATAGCCGGCCGGTCGGCGGCGCCGGCCGCAATCCGGTTTTTTGGCGTTCCGGCGGGCGCGTGGTTCGATGGACCCATGGACATCCGGATCATCTACCTGCCTTCCGGGGGAGTGGCCGAGACGCACGGGGACGTCGTGCGCATCACGACACCGTCGGCGGGCGCGCTGGCCGCGCACCGGCTGACGCGCTCGCAGATCCAGGCCACCACGATGGCCGAGGCCGAGGTGGCCGTCGGCCGGCGGCTGGTGCCCGGGCTCTGGTCGCTGACCACGGGCGGCGCCAAGACGACGGCGGTGACGGCGCTGGAAGTTTGAGCGGCGGCCGGGCATCCTGCCGGCGATGAGCACGCCCGCGCCCGCCACCGCGACGCTGCTGGTCAGCTGCCGGGATCGAACCGGGCTGGTGGCGGCGCTGTCCGATTTCGTGTTCCGCAACGGCGGCAACATTCTGGACGCCGACCAGCACGCCGAGGTCGAGACCGGCCTCTTCTTCATGCGGCTGCGCTGGGATCTGGCCACCTTTCAGCTGGCGCGGCCGGAGATCGAGATGGCCATTCGGGTCCTGGCCGCGCGCTACGAGCTGGAGTGGGAGCTGACCTACTCGGACGTCCGCCCGCGGGTGGCCGTGTTCGCCAGCAAGGCGCCCCACTGCCTCTACGACCTGTTGCTGGCGCACCAACTGGGCGAGCTGGGCGGCGACCTGGCGGTGGTCGTCTCCAACCACGAGGCGCTGCGTCCGGTCGCCGGACACTTCGGCGTCCCGTTCGCCCACCTGCCGGTGGCGGCCGACGACAAGGCCCCGGCCGAGGCGCGCCAGCAGGAGCTGCTGGACCAGCAGCGCGTCGACGTGGTGGTGCTTGCGCGCTACATGCAGATCCTGTCGCCCGAATTCGTGGCGCGCTGGCCGGCGCGCATCATCAACATCCACCACTCGTTCCTGCCGGCCTTCGTCGGCGCCAGGCCCTACCACCAGGCCCAGGCGCGCGGCGTGAAGGTGATCGGCGCGACCGCCCACTACGTGACCAGCGACCTCGACCAGGGGCCGATCATCGAGCAGGACGTGGCCCGCGTGAGCCACCGCGACGACGTCGGCGAGTTGGTCCGCAAGGGGGGCGAGCTGGAGCGCCGGGTGTTGACCCGCGCCGTCCGCCTGCACCTGGATCGACGCGTGCTGGTGTCCGGCAAACGGACGATCGTGTTCGCCTGACGCCACCAGGCGATCGTGTCGGGCCTCGCGGATCTCGGCGGCGTCACAAGACGGCCGCCTGATCGGACGCATCGCGGGCGTCCCCCGCAGCCCGGGGCTCCCGGTCCCTTCGTTACTTCATCACGAGGGCGCTGGCCGGCAGCCAGCGGATCTCGCCGAACCCGGCGACCAGCCGCGCTTCGTCGATCTGAAAACGCCAGAAGGCGAAGTCGGACAGCGCCAGATACTGGGCCGCCTGGGGCCAGCGGGCCAGGTAGCGCGCGCGGGCGTCCGGTTCCGCGCCGGCCGGAAGGCGGGCGACCTGCCCCAGCAGCGAGAGGCGGGCGCCCGCCTGCGGGTCGGCGGCCGCCGAGCGGTCGCCCACGAACAGCCCGGCGCGCGGATCGGCCTGCAGGTTGTGCGTGTGCGCGGCCAGCCCCGACAGCAGCAGCAGCGGCGCGCCGTCGGCCGCCAGCGCGTAGGGGGTGATCGATCCGTACGGGGTCCCGGCGCGCCGCACCGAGACCGTCGACAGCACGCCGACCGATTCGGCGGCCAGCAGCGCCCGCGCGCCGGCCGCGGCCTGGTCGGAGGGGGAAGACGTGGCGGTCATCGATGTCTACGATAGCGCGCAACCATGGAGATCGTCGTCCTGCCGTCGCCCGAGGCCGCCTGCCTGCGGGCGGCGCGGATCGTGGCTCGCCTCGTCCGCGCCAAACCCGAGGCCGTGCTGGCCCTGCCGACGGGCGCCACGCCGCGCGGCATCTACGCCGAGCTGGTCCGCCAGCATCGCGCCCAGAAGCTGTCGTTCGCGCGGGTGACGGCGTTCAACCTGGACGAGTACGTCGGGGTCCCGCCCGACCACCCCGGCTCGTTCCGCCGCGCGCTCGAGGAGGAACTTTATCGGCAGGTCGACCTCGCGCCCGACCGCGCCCACGCGCCCGACGGGCTGGCGGCCGATCCGCCCCAGGCCTGCCGGCGCTACGAAGAGCGGATCGCGGCGGCGGGCGGGCTGGACCTGGCGCTGCTGGGGCTGGGCCGCGACGGACACATCGCCTTCAACGAGCCGACCTCGTCGCTGGGATCGCGCACGCGCCTCAAGACGCTGGCCGACGAGACGCGGGCCGCCAACCAGGGGGCGTTCGGCGCCGACCCGGTCCCGCGGCACGCGCTGACCATGGGCATCGCCACCATCTTGTCGGCGCGTCGCTGCGTGCTGGTGGCCTTCGGCGGAGGCAAGGCCGACGCGGTGGCGCGGCTGGTCGAGGGGCCGCTCACCGCCATGGTCCCGGGCTCGGCGCTGCAGCTGCACGCGAGCGCGACCGTCATCGTCGACGAGGCCGCCGCCGCGCGTCTGACGTTGCGCGCCTATTACGACGCCGTGGCGGCCGGCAAGCCGGCCTGGCAGCGCGAGGATCCTTGACAGGCCGCCCCTGGCCGTGGTCGAAGCGAGGCGCTGACAACTGAATAGTGCCTTCGGTGCCTACGGGCATAAAAGGGAAGCCGGTCGAACTCCGGCGCGGTCCCGCCACTGTAAGTGGAGGCCCCTCTCGCGAACCCACTCGACGCCGGTCGGGGAAGGGGAGAGGGGCCGCAGGTCGTCGTCAAGCGGCCTGCGCTCCACGAGCCAGGAGACCTACCGAAGGCGTCACGCTTTTCTCCGCGCGGACGGAGGCGCCGGCGGCCCGCTTCACCAGGGCCGTTCTGCTCCCCTCGTTCGCGTCGAACGAGGGCTCTCGATGCTGCAGGAACAGGCGTCCGCCTCCGGCCGGCAGGCCGGCCGCGCGCGCCACGCCACAATCCAGTCAGAGGTCTCCAGCCGCCGCCCGGTGGCCGGCGGGGCGCTGCTGGCCTGTGTCCTCGCCGCCCTCACGCTGGCTGCCCTGGTGGCGGCGCTGCTGATCGGCCCGGCGCCGCTGTCGCTGCGTGACGTGGCCGGGGCGCTGGTCCGCGGGCTGACCGGGCGCGCCGCCGGCTGGCGGGACGTGGTGGTCGTCTCGGTCCGGTTGCCGCGCGCGCTGGTCGCGCTGCTGGTGGGCGGCGCGCTGGGGGTGGCGGGCGCCGCGTTGCAGGGGCTGTTCCGCAATCCGCTGGCCGACCCGGGCGTGCTGGGCGTCTCGTCGGGCGCGTCGCTGGGGGCGGTGCTGGCCATCGCCGGCGGGCTGGCGGCCCGCGCCGTCTGGACGCTTCCGCTGTGCGCGTTCGCCGGCGCCGCGGCCGACGCGCTGCTGGTGTTCGCGATCGCCGCCCGGCGGGGGCGGGGCCGCCTGTTCACGGGGACGCTCTTGCTGGTGGGCGTGGCCGTCGGCGCGCTGAACGCGTCGCTGGCGACGTTCGTGCTGTCGGCGACGCTGGCCCGCTACGACGCCGGCCGGCAGATCGTCTACTGGCTGCTGGGCGCGCTGGAGGCGCGCACCTGGGATCACCTGCTGCTGGGGGCGCCGGCGGTGCTGGTGGGCGCGGCGGTGATCGCCGCCCACGCGCGCGAGCTGGACGCGCTGATGCTGGGCGAGATCGGCGCGACCTCGGTCGGGGTCGACGTCCCGGCGGTGCGGCTGCGGCTGGTGGTGGCCAGCGCGCTGGTGGTCGGCGCGGCGGTGGCGATCGCCGGGCCGATCGGGTTCGTCGGGCTGCTGGTGCCGCACGTGATCCGGCTGGCGGTCGGTCCGGCGCACCGGACGCTGGTGCCGCTGGCGTTCGTGGGCGGGGGCCTGTTCCTGTTGCTGGCGGACGTGATCGCGCGGGCGCTGCCGGCGCGCGAGATCCCGGTGGGCGTCGTGACGGCGGCGATCGGCGCGCCCGCGTTCCTGGCCCTGCTGCTGCGCCGCCGCGCCGCCGTCGAGGTGGCGTCGTGACGGCCGCCGCGGCGCCGCTGGTCGAGGCGGTGAACCTGGGCTTCGGATACGGCGGGCGCGCGGTGTTGCGCGAGGTCGACTTTCGCGTCGGGGCGGGCGAGCTGGTGGCGCTGTGCGGGCCCAACGGCGCCGGCAAGTCGACGCTGCTGCGCCTGTTGCTGGGCCTGCACGCGCCGGCGGCGGGCGAGATCCGGCTGGGCGGCGCCCCCGTCGCGTCGCTCTCCCGGCGCGAGATCGCGCGGCGGGCGGCGCTGCTGCCTCAGGACGCGCCGGCCGACCTGCCGCTGACCGCCCGCGAATCGGTGGCGCTGGGGCGGCTGGCGCACCTCGATCGGTTCCAGCCCGAATCGCGCGCCGACGAAGAGGCGGTGGCGCGCGCGCTGGCCGCCACCGACATCCAGGCGCTGGCCGACCGCCCGGTGGCGGAGCTCTCGGGCGGCGAGCGTCACCGCGTCCACCTGGCCCGGGCGCTGGCGCAGGACGCGCGGCTGTTGCTGCTGGACGAGCCGATCGCCGGCCTGGACGTGGCCCACCAGCTTCAGGCGCTGGACCTCCTGCGCGCGCTGGCCGACACGGGGCGGGGCGTCCTGGTGGCGCTGCACGATCTGTCGCTGGCGGCGCGGCGCTGCGATCGGATGATCCTGCTCTCCGGCGGCACCGTCCGGGTCGACGCCGCGCCGGACCAGGTCGTCACGCCCGCGCTCTTGGCCGAGGTGTTCGGCGTGCGCGCCGACGTGCTGCGCGACGCCGCCGGTCGGCCGCTGGTGGTCCCGCTCTCGGCGCTGGCCGGCCGGGAGGCCGCGCGATGATCGCCCGCCTGCGCCGGAGCGCGACGCTGGCCGCCCTCGCGCTCATCGCCGCGCGACGGGCGCTGGCCGACGCGCCGCCGCCCGGCTTCCAGACGGTGGTGACCGCCCCGGCGCCGGACCCGCTGGTTCCGCGGGCCGACAGCGCGGCCGCCGCCTCGGTGGTCCGGCCCGGCGACAGCCCGCGCGCCATCGAGAACCTGACCACGCTGCTGCTGGAGGTTCCGGGCGTGACCGTCACCCGCACGGGCGCGGCGGCGTCGTTCTCGACCCTGGCCCTGCGCGGGTCGAACCCCGACGAGGTGCTCATCTTCGTGGACGGGATCCCGCTCAACGTGGCCGAGGGCGGCGGCGTCGACGCGTCCACCTTGCCGCTCGGCGACGTCGAGCGGATCGAGGTCTACCGCGGCACCAGCCCGCTGGCGTTCGGCGAATCGGCGCTGGGGGGCGTGGTCTCGATCGTCACCCGCACGCCGGCGGCCGAGCGGGCCGCGGCGCGGGCCGGCGTCGGCTCGTTCGGCACCTCCTTCGCCGACGCCACTGCCGGCGGCCGGCTGGGCCGGCTTCGGCTCTACGCCGGCGTCCATGGGCTGCAGTCGCGCGGCGACTATCCGTACCTCAACGACAACGGGACGCCGGCCAATCCCGATGACGACCGGGTCCAGCCGCGGCGCAACGACGACTCGCGGGAAGCCAACGGCGTGATGCGCGCCGCGCTGACGTTGAACGGGCGCCGCACGCTGACGCTGAGCGCGATCGGCTTCGCGCGCGCGCAGGGGCTGCCCGGCACCAACAACATGCAGACGGTGCTGGCCCGCTTTCACACGGCGCGCGGCCTGGCCGCGGTCCGCTACCAGTCGCGCGACGACCTTGGCCCGGGGGGCCGCCTCTCGGTCCAGGCGTTCGGCAGCGTCGAGCGGGATCGCCTGATCGATCCGGCCGGCGAGATCTCGCGCGCCGGGCCGACCACGGCGCGCGCCACGACGGTCTCAGCCGGTGCCATCGCCAACGCCGCCCGGCCGGCCGGCGACTGGGGGCGGGTGGCGGCCGTGCTGGAGGGGCGCCGCGAGACCTACGCGCTGGCCAACGAGACCGTTCCCGCGCGTTCCGGGCTGCCGGCCCGACGGCTGGTGGGGGTGGCCGGCGCCGAGCTGGACGCCAGCTTGCGCCGGCTGGATCTGCACGTCATTCCCTCGGCGCGCGTCGAGCTGGTCGACGACGTGGTCACCGGCCTGAACGGCGCCGCCATGGCGCTGCCGGCCAGTCCGCCCGTGCACCGGCTGCTGCCCACCTTCCGCCTGGGGCTGCTGCGGCCGTTGAGCGCGGCGGCGACGCTGAAGGGAAACGCCGGCTGGTACGAGCGCGCGCCGTCGTTCCTGGAGTTTTACGGCAACGGCGACGGGCGGCTGCTCGGCAACCCGATGCTGGTCCCCGAGCGTGGTCTCAACGCCGACCTGGCGCTCTGGATCGACGGGGCCGGCCCGGCGCTGGCGGTGGCCAGCCGGACCACGCTGTTCGGCGCGCTGTCCGACGACCTCATCACCTGGATCCCCAGCGCGGACGGCCCGTCGCGCGCCGAGAACGTCGGGCGCGCGCGGATCTACGGCGTCGAGCAAGAGCTGCGGCTGGCGGTCGGGGCGCACCTGCGCCTGGTCGCCCAGGCCACGGTCACGGTCGCCGAGGACCGCAGCGACAACGCGGCCAGCCGGGGCCGCCAGCTTCCGCACCACCCGCGCTATCTCGGCTACCTGCGCCCCGAGCTGGCCCGGCTGCCGCTGGGCGGCACCTGGGAGGGCCAGCTTTACGCCGACGCCACGCTGCTGGCCGGCGACTACGACACCCCCGACAACACGGTGACCGTGCCGTCGCGCGCGCTGCTGGGCGCCGGCCTGGCCGTGGTCTGGCGCCGCGCGCGCCTGCGCGCCACGGCCAGCGCCTTCGACCTGGCCGACCAGCACCCGCCGTACGACGCCAGCGACCTTCCGCTGCCGGGGCGCTCGTTCTTTCTTTCCGTGGCATTCGATTCGACGCTGGCCGATCCGGACGGCGGCGCTTCCCCTGTGACACACACACTGCGTAGCGACTGAAGGAGAACACGATGCGAGGTCTGGTCATGCGAGCTCTGGGTTTGTGGACCGTGGCGGCCGCCGTCGGGATGGCGGCGGGCTGCTCTGATACGCCGCGCACCGGCGAGCCGATCTTCGCGATGGGCGGCGCCGGCGGCCGGGGCACGCCCGGCCTGGGCGGGCAGGGGACGGGCCCGGACCTGGGGACGGGCGGCACCAGCAGCACCGGCGGGCAGGGCGGCGTCGTCGCCGCCGGCGGAGCGGCCGGCAATCCGGCCGGACAGGGCGGGGCGGGCGGCGCGCCGGCCGTGCTGGCTCCCCCGGCGCCGGTGGGGCTGGTCTCGCTCAACAGCGACTACCAGGCCACCAGCCTGTCGCTCCTCAGCCCGCAGGGGGGATCGGTCGAGGGGAGCTGCGTCCACTCGAGCACCGTCGGCGACGGCACCTCGAAGACCATCTCCGGGGACGCCGTCCTGCCGTCGCAACCGCAGCGCGGCGGCGACATCGTCATCGTCGACCGCGGCAACGGCGCGCTGACCTTCGTCGATCCGACCGGCTGCTTCATCGCCCGCCAGATCGCCGTTCCGGGCGGCGCCACGACCGACCCGCACGACGTCGTGATCGTGTCCGACCAGAAGGCCTATGTGACGCGGTATCAGGCGAATCTGGCCTCCTCCAGCCCGCAGCAGGTGGGCAACGACGTGGTCGTCATCGATCCGACCACCGGCACGTACGTCAAGCGCATCAGCCTGGACGCGCTGGCCGCCACCAGCGCCGGGGCCGGCGTGCTGGCGCGTCCGGATCGCGCGCTCATCGCGGCCGGCCGGGTGGCCGTGTCGCTGAACCAGGTCGACGCCACCTACACCGCGTACGGCACCGGCGCCGTGGCGTTCATCGATCCGATCACCGACACCGTCACGGATCACGTGTCGCTGCCCGGCCTGTTCGACTGCGCGGGGATGGACTACGTGCCGAGCTCGCACACGCTGCTGGTGGCCTGCGGCGGCATCTACGCCGACCTGAATCAGGCCCTGCAGGCGGGGGTGGCGGTCATCGACCTGTCGGCGTCGGCGCCGCGGCTCGATCACGTCATCTCCGCCGTGGCGTTCGGCGCGCACGCGATGAACTTCGAGTGGGTGCTGGGCGCCCCGACGGCCGATGCGCCCAACCGCGCGTTCGCCGGGACCTACGATCCGAACGACGTCGCCCCCGACGCGCTGTTTGAGTTCGACGTCGTGTCCGGCCTGGTCACTCCGGTCGGCACGGCGGCCGCTTTCGCGCTGGGGGCGCCGGCCCTGGCCGGGGACCTGCTGTTCGTGCCCGAAGCGCTGGCCAGCACGCCGAAGGTCCAGATCTTCGACGTCAGCGCGGCGCCGCAGGGCGTGAAGGCCTTCACGCCCGACGTGACGAACGGCCTGCCGCCTCGCCAGGTCGCCTGGTACTGAAGATGGGCGGCGCGCGCCGGCCGGCCTTCTGGTCGCGACGGGCCTGGCTGGGCGCGGGCCTGGCCGTTCCGTTCGGCGCCGCCGCGCTCCTCGGACCTCGGGTGCGCGGCGCGCTGCTGGGCGCGGCCGGGCTGGGCGACGGGCGAATCGAGACGCCGCGGGGCGGCGGGTTTCCGCGCACGCTCGTGGACCCGGTCGGCGGCCGGCGGCAGCTCCCCGCGCCGCCGCGCCGGATCGCCTCGACCTACCTGGCGGCCGACGAGATCTTGGCAGCGCTGGTGCCTGCGGCGCGCCTGGCGGCCGTGTCGGCGTTCGCCGACGAGCCGTCGGTCTCGAACGTGGCGGGCTTCTTCCCGCGCGGGCTGCCGCGGGTCCGGGCGCAGGTCGAGGCGATCCTGGCCGTCCAGCCGGACCTGGTCTGCGTGGCGGGCTACTCCGACCCCGACGGCCTGCGGCTGGAGATCGGCGCCGGCCTGCCGGTGCTGCGCTGGTCCCGGTTCGATTGCTTCGCCGACGTGCTGGCCAACGTGCGCCTGCTGGGCGCGGCCACAGGCGCCGACGCCGCCGCCGAGGCGCTGGCGGCCTCGGTCGAGCGCCAGCTGGCCGCGTTGCAGGCGCGCCTGGCGGGCGTGGCGCCGGTCCGCGCGCTCTATCTGGATCCGCCCGATTTCAGCGCCGGCGCCGGGACGCTGATCGACGAGATGCTCACCCGGGCGGGCGCCGTGAACGTGGCCCGCCAGGCGCGGCTGGATGGGGCCGGCCCGATCTCGGTCGAGGCCGCGCTGGGCCTGGATCCCGACGTGCTGGTGGTGGCCGCCTGGCCCGGCGCCCCGCCGCCGCTGGAGGCGCTGCGGGCGGCGCCGCTCTGGCGCGAGTTGCGCGCGGTGGGGGCGGGCGACCTGGTGACGGTGCCGGGCGCCTGGAGCGGCGACGTCTCGCACCACGCGGCCAAGGCGCCGGCCGCCATCGCGCGCGCTCTCCACCCGGCGCGCTTCGCCTGACCCGATACCGTTCAGGTCGCCGTCCGTTCGACGGCCGGCCGCCGGGCCGCTCGACCGAAGGCCCTGCCGCCTCACCCCCTCAGTGGGGCAGCTTGGAGTCGTCGGTCTCGGGGTGGCCGCCGTCGTCCAGTTCGGTGTCGTCGGCGAGCGGCGTGGCGATGCGATAGCCGCCGTCCAGCCAGGTGCCGAGGTCCGCCGCGCGGCAGCGGGCCGAGCAGAACGGGCGGTACGGCTGGGTCTCGTCGGAGGGCGCGAACGAGCGCCGGCAGGTGGGACATTTCCGCTTCACGGGCGAAAAAGATAGGCGCTCTGCCGGTGCCTTGCCAAGGGCACGCGCATGCGATACTGCGTCGCAAGGTGACCAGCGAAGGCGATCCGCGCGCCGATGGCGAGGGGCCCGGCCGCCCGCGCGCCACCACGCGCGCGCAGATCACGCTCGAGCGGTTGAAGCGCCTGCCGCGGGTGGTCTGGGTGCTGGGGCTGGCCAGCCTGCTGAACGACGTCTCGAGCGAAGCGATCTTCCCGCTCTTGCCGCTGTTCTTGGTCTCGCTGGGCGCGCCGATGAGTTACCTCGGGCTCATCGAGGGGAGCGCGGACGCGCTGGCCAGCTTCATCAAGATGGCGGCGGGACGTCTGTCCGACCGCGGGCCGCGGCGCGTGCTGGTGGCGACCGGCTACGCCATGCCCGCCCTGGCGCGGGGCTGCATCGCGCTGGCGGTGGTCCCCTGGCAGGTGCTGGGGGCGCGCCTGTTCGACCGCACCGGCAAGGGCATCCGCTCGGGGCCGCGCGACGCGCTGATCGCCGACGCGGTGGCGCCGTCGCAGCGGGGCCGCGCCTTCGGGCTGAACCGGTCGATGGACCACCTGGGCGCGGCGCTGGGCCCGCTCATCGCGTCCGGCCTGCTGGCCGTCGGTGTCAGCTTGCGCAGCACGTTCGCGGTGGCGGCGCTCATCGGAGCGGCCGCGCCGTTGATGCTGTTCTACCGCCTGCGCGAAAACGGGCAGATCACCGACCGCAGCGGCCCGGTCGACGCGCCCCCGGCCCAGGGGGCGCTGCGGCGCGGCTTCTCGGCCTACATGGTCGCTTGCGTGCTGTTCGCCCTCGGCAACTCGTCCGACGCGTTCCTGCTGATGCGCGCGCGTCAGGTCGGCTGGTCGGCCACGGCGCTGCCCCTGCTCTGGACGTTTCACCACCTGGTGAAGTCGGGCGCGGCGCTGCCGGGCGGCGCGCTCTCGGACCGGCACTCGCGCGCGCTGGTGGTGGGGGCCGGTTGGATCGCTTACGCGCTGACGTACGTCGGCTTCGGCTTGGCGACCGCCAAGTGGCAAATCCTGGGGTTGTTCCTGGCCTACGCGCTCTATCACGGGCTGGCCGAAGGGGCAGAACGCGCCATCGTGGCCGACCTGGCCGAGCGGGGCGCCCGCGGTCGGGCCTTCGGCCTCTATCACGGGCTGAGCGGCGTGGCGGCGTTGCCGGCCGGCTTCGGAACCGGGTGGATCTGGGACCGCTGGGGGGCGTCGTGGGCGCTGTCAATCAACGCCGCCTTCGCGGCGGCGGCCGCCATCTGGCTGTTCGCGCTCAGCTTCGCCGGGCCGCTGCGGCGGCAGGTCTGATTCGAGCCGATCAGGCGGAGGCGGCGGGCGGCTTGCGCAGGTGAAGCTGCTCGCGCCGGATGCGGAGCACCTCGCGCGTGATGATCTGCAGCGCGGCGACGACCGGGACGGCGATGACCGCCCCGAAGATTCCCGCGATTTCGCCCAGCACCAGGATCGACAGCGTGGTCAAGAGCGGGTTGACGTGGACCGTGCGGCGGAACACCAGCGGCCCGAGGATGTTCCCCTCCACCTGGCCGTAGGCGATGAAGTAGATGACCGCCGCCAGGCCGTGCCACGGCCCCTTGGTCAGCAACGCCACGACGGAGATCGTGCCGCCGACCACCAGCGGTCCGGCGTAGGGGACCATGCTGGAGAACCCGGACAGGATCCCGAGCGGCAGAAAGAACGGGACCCGGTCGATGGCCAGGAACGTGGTCGTCAGCGTGCCGTTCACGCAGCAGATGAACGTCAGCCCACCCAGATAGCCGCCGATCGACTGGTAGATCTTGCGCGTCAGGTCCTCGTAGATGGGCCGGTGGTGCGGCCGGGCCTCGTCCATCATCGCGCGCACCAGGCGGCCGCCGAAGATCAGCATGAAGACCACCAGCACGATGATGGTGATGACCGCCCCCGCCGCCGAGACCAGGCTGCCAAGTGCGGTGAGCAGCGGCGAAGCGGCGCCTTCCAGCAGCTCGGGGAGCTTGTGCTCGGCGTCCTGCATGCGGGTGGCCAGGTGGAAGCGGTGATCGAGCGTGTGAAACAGCGAGCTCTGGCGCGCCGTCTTCACGAAGGTGGGGACGTCGTGAACCAGCTCGCGCCCTTGATCGACGACCTGCGGAATCAGCGTGAAGCCGGCGCCGACCACCACGGCCAGCAGGCCGACGCAGATGATGGCGATGGCCAGCGACCGGTTGACCCGCCGCCGCTCCAGCACCGCCACCGCATGATCCAGCGCCACGGCGATCATGATCGACGCCACGATCAGCGTGATGGAGACGACCGCGTGCAGGACCGCCTGCACGAGGCCAAGCACCAGGAGGACGCCGAACGCGACGGTGAAGACCGTCTTCAGCGTGACCTGGGAGGGGCGAAGCTCACGGCTGGGCTGGTCCACGGGGCTCCCTTTAACCACGGTTTTCGGCCCGCGCGAGCGCTTCCAGCGCGTCGGCGGGTTCGCCGAGGTCGGAGAACCCGGACGGCAGCGGGCTGACTCCGGCCGCCGCCGCCCGTTCCAGATGCGCGCGCGCCTGGTGCAGGCGCCCCAGCTCCAGATAGGCGCGCCCGACCAGGAAGTGCGTCAGCGGCAGCTCGGGGTCGGCGGCCAGCGCCCGTTCCAGCAGCGCCACCGCCCGTGCCGTCTCGCCGCGGCGGCGCGCGGCCACGGCCAGGCGGGCGATGGGCAGCGCGAAGCTGGGGTTCTGCAGGGCCGCGTCCTCGTAGAGGCGGGCGGCCTCGCCGGAACGCCCGGCCGATTCGGCCAGCTGCCCCAGCCGCTCTTGCGGCGCGCCGAAGGCGGGCGCGACGGCGCGGGCCCTTTCGAAGGCGGCCGCCGCCGCGGTCTGGTCGCCGCGGGCCAGCTCGCGCAGGCCGCGCTCGTAGGCGGCGCGGCAGGAGGTCGGGCGGCGGGCCTCGGCGCGGGCCAGCACGTCGGCGGCGAGGCCCGGATCGGCCAGCGTCGCGCCCAGCAGCAGCGGCGGCAGGTGCGACTCGGGCGCCAGGCGCTCGGCCTCGCCGAACAGGCGCTCGGCCTCGGCCACGTCGCCGGCGGCGCGCCGGCGGCCCCCCTCGACCAGCAGGCGTTCGACCTCGCCCGAGCCCAGCGCCGCGTACTTGGCGCGCGGAAACCGCAGCGCCGGGCCGGCCGCCTCCAGCCAGACCTCCGCCGGCAGCCCGCCGCGGGGCGGCCAGCGGATTCCGCGCTGCGCGGCCAGGCTCAAGCAGAA
>JAICYS010000340.1 GCA_025934105.1 Myxococcota bacterium
CCCATGCATTCCCTCCACACGCAGCCGCAAGATCGAACTTCCCTACGACAAAGTCCTGTATCGCCAGCGGCATCGCGTCGAGAACATGATCGGCCGTCTCAAGGACTGGCGCCGGGTCGCTACGCGCTATGATCGCTGCGCCCACACCTTCTTCTCGGCCATCTGCATCGCAGCTACCGTGACCTTCTGGCTCGCGTAGTGAGTCCTGAGCCTAGCTGTTTGTCACCGCCGCCTGCATTCTCCCCAAAAGCGGCGCTTGAAAACTCCCCAGTTTGACGTGCCGGCTCGGGTCTGAGCCGTCCGTCGCCGGAGCAGCGTCCGCGACAGGCCACCATCCCCTCGACGGGTCGAGGGAGAGCGGTGGTGGTCACACTCGGGGAGCTGGTGGTGATCCTAAATCTGCACCGACAAGGGTTGAGCGTCTCCGCCATCGCCAGACGCGCCGGCCTCGACCGCAAGACCGTCCGCCGATACCTCGAGCGTGGCCTGGAACCGCCGTCCTACGGACCACGGCCGCCGCGCGAGACCAAGGTCACGCGGTTCGAGCGCTATCTGGGGGAGCGGCTCGCGGCGTTTCCCGAGCTGACCGCGATCCGCTTGCTGCGCGAGGTCCGCGAGCTTGGCTACGCCGGCGGCTATACCGCGGTGAAGGACGTCGTGCGCGACCTCCGCCCCAGCCAGCCCGTCGGCTTCGAGGTCCGCTTCGAGACGCCGCCCGGGCGTCAGGCGCAGGTCGACTTCGCGCATTTCCGCACCGTCTTCGACGACGAGCCGGAGACCGAGCACGTGGTCTGGTTGTTCTCGCTCGTGCTCGGCCACAGTCGCAGGCTCTGGGCGCGCTTCGTGGTGCATCAGGATTTGCAGACGCTTCTGCGCTGCCACGCCGCTGCCTTCGAGGCGCTTGGCGGCGTGCCCGAGCAGATCCTCTACGACCGCATGCGCACGGTGTTCAGCCGCGAGGACCCCGCGTCGGGCCACATCGTTTACAACCCCACCCTGGTCGGGTTCGCCCGCCACTATGGCTATCTGCCGAAAGCCTGCCAGCCGTACCGGGCCAAGACCAAGGGCAAGGTGGAGCGCCCGTTCCGCTACGTCCGAGAGGACTTCTTCCTCGCCCGGCGCTTTCGCAATCTCGACGATCTCAACACGCAGCTCCACCAATGGCTCGACGGGGTCGCCAACGCGCGCACCCACGCCACCACAAGGCGTGTCGTCGCCGAGCACTTCGCCGAAGAGCGCCCGCAGCTCCAGCCACTGCCGGCCGGCCCGTTCCAGGCGGTGCTGCGGCTCGAGCGGCGCATCACCCGCGACGGCATGGTCTCGGTCGACGGCAACCTCTACAGCGTGCCCAACACCGCCCGGAAGCGCGCCGTCGAGGTGCATAGCATGGCGCACGAGGTGCGCATTCTCGAGGCGGGCCAGGTCATCGCCGTGCATCCGGTCATGGAGGGGCGCGGCCAGCGCAGCATCGCCACCGGGCACCGCACCCTGCCGCCGCCGGCGAACAGTCAGACGCCGCGCCGCGGGCCGGCGCCAATCCTCCGCCCCGGCGAGGTCGTCGCCGCGCGTGATCTGACCTTCTATGACGCCGTCGGCAGGCGCCTGGCCGCGGTCGGTGCCGCCGCATGAGAGGCGATGCTGTACCGGACGCACCGATCGAGCGGATCCGCCGCTACCTCGTTGGCCTGCGCATGCCGCGCGCCTTGGAGACGCTGGATCACGTCGTCCAGCAACTCGAGCGCGGCCAGGTCAGCGCGATCGAGGCGATCGAGGTGCTGCTCGCCGAGGAGATCACCATCCGGGAGGGCCGCAGGATCAAGGCGGCGCTGCAGATGGCGCGCCTCGCCACCATCAAGACGCTGTCAGGCTTCGACTTCTCGTTCCAGCCCTCGCTCGATCGCAACCGGATCATGGCGCTGGCCGGGCTCGACTTCATCGATCGCCATGAGATGGTCCATTTCATCGGCCAGTCCGGCACCGGGAAGAGTCATCTGGCGACCGCGCTCGGCGTCGAGGCGGTCCGCGCGGGCCGCAGCGTCTACTTCTCCCCGCTCGCCGATATCATCGACAGCCTCGCCCGTGCCGAACGCGAAGGACGCCTGCGCGAGCGCATCCGCTATCTCTGCCGATCGTCGCTGCTGATCATCGATGAGATCGGATACCTCAGTGTCGGCGCGGGGGCAGGCAACCTGTTCTTCCAGCTGGTCAACGCCCGCTACGAACGCGGCGCCATGATTCTGACCTCCAATCGCGGCTTTGCCGAATGGGGGCAGGTCTTCGGCGATCCCGTGGTCGCGACCGCCCTGCTGGACCGGCTGCTCCACCACGCCGTCGTCGTCCACATCGAGGGTGCCAGCTACCGGCTGCGCGAACATGCCGACCTCATCCCGGAAGCCCTGCGGCTCAAAGCCGCCGGCACTACCATCGAGCTGCCTCGGCGTCGTGGCCGACCGCCCAAGCGCCGCGATCCGGCGACCGTCATCCCCGAGGGGCCGCCGAACGCAAGCTGATCGGGGCGGCGACCTCCCCGTTTCTTGGTTCGGCTGAGCGTCGTGTCTTCGTCCCGGCCTGACCTCTCGCAGCGCCGCGCGCAGCGGCGGTCAAGGCTGGCCGCAGGCCACCGCGCCCTTGCACGGTGCGGAAGCGGCCTTGACGGCCGCGAGCACGGCGCAAGCCTGGGTCAGGTTGGCAGGCGCAGCCGCCCCGCCAAGTCCAATCGATCGGTGAACGAAGTGGGGAATTTTACTCCGCCACTTCTGGGGAAAATTCGAGCGCCGTTGACACTGTTTAGTCCCGGCATTTGGTGGAGCGGGTTGAGAGTGAACCGATGTGGTTCGGTTTGCCAAGCCTTGCAGACGAACTCGTAGGGGGTGAGGCCCTTCAATGTCTTCAGCCGGCGACCGAAGTTGTATGCCGCGACGAAGTCATTGAGATGCCGGCGCAGTTGCTGGTGATCGTCGTAGTGGTATCGCTGAACGGTTGCTTCCTTGATGGTGCGGTTCATTCGCTCGACCTGCCCGTTGGTCCACGGGTGATTGATCTTGGTGAAGCGATGCTCGATGCCGTTCTCCCGACACCGCATGTCGAACATGTGGGTCATGTAGCGGGCGGTTGGTCCGTCTGCGTAGCGTGGCGCGAAGCGGAACTGGATGCCGTTGTCGGTCAGGACGGTGTGAATTTTGTAGGGAACGGCGGCGACTAAGGCCACGAGGAAGGCTGAGGCCGTGACGCGGGTTGCCTGCTCGACGAGCTGGGTGAATGCGAACTTGCTGGTTCGATCGATGGCCACGAAGAGGTAGAGCCTGCCTTCGGCCGTCTGCACTTCGGCGATGTCGATGTGGAAGAAGCCGATCGGATAGGCTTTGAACTTCCGCTTGGGCGTCTTTTCGCCCTCGACGTCGGGCAGCCGGGAAATGCCGTTGCGCTGCAGGCAGCGGTGCAGCGCTGACCGTGTCAGTTTCGGCAGGGTCGGTTGGAGGGCATACAGGCAGTCGTCGAGCGGCAGCAGCGTGTGCTTGCGGAAGGCGACGACGATCGCCTCGTCTTCGGCTGACAATACGGTGGAGCGCGCCTGCTTGGGACCGGTCGGCACGTCGGCAACTGAGCTGCGTCGCTTCCACTTGGCGACGGTCTTCGGGTTGATCCCGTAGCGTCGGGCAAGGCCCCTCAGGCTCTCTTGACTACCTTGTATCGCTCGACGGACCGCCTCTGTCGTTGTGGCGCTCCCGTGGAGAACTTGGCCCATAGCGCGTCCTTCCATGTCTGCGAAGAGACTGCACCATCAAACCCCGGGATCAAACAACTAGGCGTGAGCCTGGGCCCTCACGATTGCGCCCGGTGTCCGGTCGAATTGGGGGCCGCTCCATGAAACGCCCGGCCTATGCGCAGGCGCAAAGCCGGATAGGATCAGGAACAATGAACACCCGGACGGCCCTTTTCGCGATTTCGGTCCTGACCGCTGTGCTGGTGACACGATCCGAAGCCGCTCCCGATAACCATCCATTGCCACTTCACGACGGCTTCTACCTCGAAGCCGACGTGCCGTGCGGCGAGGCCTATTCGGCGGCTATGGTGCAGATCATGGGTGGCCGCTTCGAAGCCGGGCGGGAGCTCTGTACCATCAAGGCAGTGTCCCGGCGCGGGAATTCCTTCACCGCGACTAACGAGTGCCAGAATACGATCACGGGCGGAAAGCATTCTGGGAAGCTGACCATGATCATTCCCGACGACCATACGATTATCTTCGGCACCACAGCCCAGCCGACGCGGTATCGCTATTGCCCGATCCCGTCACTGCCAGCTTCCTTTAGGGGCGCGCATGAGACGGTGCCGGACACGCCACCATTCGAAGGGCGCCCCTAACATTACAGTTGCATTCTTCTGGTCGAATGCGCTTTCCGGGCTGAGGATTGATGGGCCCCGTCGCCAAACTGACCAGGCGATGATGTTGGCGGGCTGGATGCGTCGCCGCGCGAGCCGGACGGCAATGCGCCGGATTTCCTGTACCGACCAGCGGATCAGCGGCGGCGCGAAGTGTTCGTCGTCCTGCGCATTCTTTTTGGGGGCGTCGCGGTGTTTGCGCGATGCCGAATGGCGGCCATCATGGCGAAGGCGAGCATGACGAGCGAGACGTGGCGATGCCAGCCGTGCCAGGAGCGGGTTTCATTGTGGTCGAGGCCCAACTCGTTCTTC
>JAICYS010000077.1 GCA_025934105.1 Myxococcota bacterium
CTGACGACCCTCTTCTTCATGTGGGGGTTCCTGACCTGCCTGAACGACATCATCATCCCGCACCTCAAGGCGGTGTTCGAGCTGAACTACGCCAAGGCGATGCTGATCCAGTTCGCCTTCTTCACGGCGTACTTCGTGATGTCGCTGCCGTCGGGCCGGATCGTCACGCGCTTCGGCTACAAGAACGGCATCATCATCGGGCTGGGCGGCGCCGCGTTCGGCTGCCTGCTCTTCTACCCGGCGGCGGCCGTCCGATCGTACGGGCTCTTCCTGCTGGCGCTGTTCGTGCTGGCCTCGGGCATCACGCTGTTGCAGGTGGCGGCCAATCCGTTCGTCGCGGCGCTGGGTAAGCCCGAGACCGCGTCGTCGCGGCTGACGCTGACCCAGGCCTTCAATTCGCTGGGGACCTTCATCGCGCCGCTGTTCGGATCGTGGGTGATCCTGTCGACGGCGGCCAAGTCGTCGGCCGAGATCAAGCAGATGACTCCCTCGGCCGCGGACGCCTACCGCCTGGCCGAGGCGGCCTCCGTCCAGCACCCCTACCTGGGGCTGGCCGCCACCTTGATCTTGCTGGCGGCGGCCATCGGGATGTTCAAGCTCCCGAAGATCGAAGACGTCACGCCGGTCGCGTCGGCCGCCGCCACCGACGGCCACACCAGCGCCTGGAGCTACCGTCACCTGGTCTTGGGCGCGGTGGGGATCTTCGTGTACGTGGGCGGCGAGGTCTCGATCGGAAGCTTTCTGGTCAACTACTTCAAAGAGCCCTCCATCGGCGGCTTGACCGAAGCGGCGGGCGCGCGCCTGGTGTCGCTGTACTGGCTGGGCGCCATGATCGGCCGCTTCATCGGCACGGTCACGCTGCGCATGTGGAAACCCGGCAAGGTGCTGGCGGTGCACGCGCTGGCCGCGGTGACGCTGGTCGTGATCAGCATGGCCACGCACGGCGCGGTGGCGATGTGGACGATCATCGCGGTCGGCCTGTTCAACTCGATCATGTTCCCGACGATTTTCACGCTGGCCATCGACGGCCTGGGCCCGCACACCAGCCAGGGGTCGGGCATCCTGTGCATGGCCATCGTGGGCGGCGCGCTCATTCCGGTCGCGCAGGGCGCGCTGGCCGATGCCATCGGCATCCACTACGGCTTCATCGTCGCGGCCGCCTGCTACCTCTACATCGCCTGGTACGGCGCGAAAGTTCACCCCGAGACCCATGGCGTCGCCGGCGACTGACGGCGCCGTGCACCAGTCGCGTCCGACCGGCGTCGAAGCCCTGACCTGCGGCTCGGCAAGAGCCGGCGCGGCGCTGGCCTGCCTGGCCGCGCTGGCGGTCGGTGGATGCAGCTCCTCGCCATTCGACAGCACGCTGCTCTTGGTGCAGGTGAACGACGCGACGGCGCTCCCTGCCGGCGCGAGCCACACCGCCGGCGTCACGCTGGCCAGCCAGACCGACGGCCATTGCCCGCTGTCCGCCGGGGCCGTCCTGACCGTCGGGGATCAAAGCGGCGGCGTGTTGGTCGGCGATCAAAGCTGGCCGTTCGGGAATTGCTTCGCGGACGGCGTCCCGCTGGCGGGCAACAGCGACGTCGCGCTCAAGATCTGGAACGGCACGAACAGCGCCGACGAGGGTCAGGCGGTGCTGGGAGGGCTGGACCCCGGCTTCGACGCGACGATCGTGTCCCCCTTGTCGGGCGCGGTCGCGGCGGGTGGAGACATTCACGTCTCGGTGCCGGAGGCGCTGCGGAACTTCCAGCCGCTGTCCGCGACGTTCGTCTACCTCGGCACGGACGATCCCAGCTACTCGGGAGAGGACAGCGCGCCGGCCTTCGAAGGCAGCGGCTCGTCGATGACTGTTCCCGCCCCGGCCCACGCGGGGAAGTTTCGTTTCTCGGTGCTGATGAACAGCAGCGACCCGTCCTTGGCGCCGGGCGTGGTGGTGTCGTGCTTCGGGTTCGCGAAGTGCGCGGCCGTGGGAACGTCGGACATCGGCCCCTTCGAGATCACGGTCCTCGCGCCGCCGCCCTGATCGGGGCCCGGGCCGGGCGTGCTATAAGCCCGGCGCTGTGCGAAGCGACGCGTTGAAGAAGGGGATCCATCGCGCGCCGGCCCGCGCCATGCTGAAGGCGACCGGCCTGACGGACGCCGACCTGGAACGGCCGCTGATCGCGGTGGCCAACACCTGGACCGACGCCACCCCCTGCAACATGCACCTGCGGGCGCTGGGCGAGAAGGTCAAGGAAGGGATCCGCGCCGCCGGCGGCACCCCCATCGAGTTCAACACCATCGTCGTCTCCGACGGCATCAGCATGGGGACCGAGGGGATGCGCGCCTCGCTGATCTCGCGCGAGGTGATCGCCGATTCGATCGAGCTGGCGGTGCGGGGCGCGCTGTGCGACGGCGTGGTCGCCCTGTCCGGCTGCGACAAGACCATCCCGGGAACGATGATGGCGCTGGCCCGGCTGGACGTGCCGGGCCTGATGCTCTACGGCGGCACGATCATGCCCGGCGACTTTCGTGGCAAGCCGGTCACCATCCAGGATGTCTTCGAGGCGGTGGGGGCCTGCGCGGCGGGCCGGATCAGCGAGAGCGAGCTGCGCGCGCTCGAAGACGTGGCGTGCCCGGGCGCCGGTGCCTGCGGCGGGCAATACACCGCCAACACCATGGCCATGGCCGGCGAGATGCTGGGCATCTCGCCCATGGGCCTCAACGACGTGCCGGCGGTGGACCCGCGCAAGCCGGGGGTCGCCATGCGGGCCGGCGAGATCGTCATGCGCCTGGTCACCGAGGACCTGCGCCCCAGCCGCGTCCTGACGCGGGCGGCGTTCGAGAACGCCATCACCGCCGTGGCGGCGACGGCCGGATCGACCAACGCGATCCTGCACCTGATGGCGCTGGCCAAGGAAGCCGGCGTGCCACTGGCGCTGGAGGACTTCGACGCGATCGCCGCGCGGACCCCGATCATCGCCGATCTCAAGCCGGGCGGGCGCTTCATGGCGGCCGACCTGGACCGGGCCGGCGGCGTCCGGCTGGTCGCCCGCCGGCTGTACGAGGCGGGGATGCTGAAAGACAGCCTCACCGTCGGCGGCCGCGGCCTGATCGCGGAGGTGAAGGACGCGCGCGAGACGCCCGGGCAGCAGGTCGTGCGCCCGGTGGCGGAGGCGCTGAGCCCGTCGGGCGGGTTCGCGATCCTGCGCGGCTCGCTGGCGCCCGAGGGCGCGGTGGTGAAGCTGGCCGGCCACAGCCGGCGCCGGCACACCGGCCCGGCGCGCGTGTTCGATTCGGAAGAAGCCTGCTTCGCGGCGGTGCAGCGCCGCGAGATCAAGGCCGGCGACGTCCTGATCATCCGCTACGAGGGGCCGAAGGGCGGCCCCGGCATGCGCGAGATGCTGTCCGTGACGGGCGCGCTGGTCGGGCAGAAGCTGGACGACTCGGTGGTGCTGTTGACGGACGGCCGGTTCTCGGGGGCCAGCAAAGGGTTCGTGGTGGGCCACGTGTCGCCCGAGGCCCAGGTGGGCGGGCCGATCGCCTTGGTTCGCGACGGCGATCCCGTCACGCTGGACGTGGAGGCGCGCCGGATCGACGTCGCCGTGGATCTCGAGCCGCGCAAGGCCGGCTGGAAGGCGCCCGCGCCGCGGTTCAAGACGGGCGTCATGGCGAAGTACGCCGCCGCCGTCTCGTCGGCGGCCGAAGGCGCCGTGACGCTGCCCGTCGTGGCCTGACCGGCGTCAGGTTTCCGACGGAGATCCGGGCCGGCGGCGCCCGCCGGCGTCGCCGACGTGACGGGCGCGTTTCGGTGCTGCGAAGCGCCAGTCAACTTTCGCCCGAAGTGTTGCGGCACTGCCGATCGTGGCTCAACATTCGTCGCAACTGATCCGATGAGCGGGTCGGCGATCACTGACAACTGAATCGTCTAGAGAGAAAGGAAGGACAGGGACACTATGCGCAGCGTGGTGACGGGGTTGATGATGTTGGCGGGTGCGGCGGTCCGGGAGAAAGGGCACGGGGTCGAGGATTTCGGGTGGCGGCGGGAGATCCAGCAGGCGCGTGAGGCGCAGGAAGCCGACGCGGCGACGGCGGAGTCGGGGGACAGGGACGGGCGCAAGACCGGCGCGGTCATCGTCGCGGGTCCGCCCATCGGCACCTGGGGACCCTCGCGGGGCGCGCTGATGAGCGTGACCGCCAGCGAGGTCGATCCGGCGCCTGGCGATTGGGACGTGGCGTGCGAGCGCGAGGTGGGTGATCGGCTGGTGTTCGACCGGCAGTCGGTGCGCGAACTGGGCGGCGAGACGCTGTTCCGGTGGGCGCCGACCACCATGGCGGCGCCCGGCGGCGACGACACGATCTACACGGCGCTGGCGGATTGCCAGGGCAAGACGATCGAAGCCAGCTGGCCGGGCAAGCGCACCGAGACGCGCGCGGGCACGTGCGGCCGCCATCTGATCGAAGCGGTCTGCGGCGCGCGCGCCGATGCCAAGGCGCCGGCCACGCCGGTGCTCCGGAAATCGGCTGGCGGCGGTGTGCGGGCGGGGCACGTCAAACCGGCCGCGCACGTCAGCGCCACGCCGTAAAAGCGCGATGCGGGCGGAGCGCGGCCCAGCAGCCGCGCCCGCCGGCGCAGCGCCGTCATGCGGCGCGCGCCGCCGCCGGTTTTGCGAAGCGGCGGCGGGCCGGTGATCCCGCGGATTTTCCGCGGCGGCACGTCGGATTCGTCACGGCCGCGGTTGCCGGGCGGGTCCGGATGCCCCAAACAGGAAGATAGACGGCATGAGGTCTCGACCCGTCTTCTTCCTCTGGTTGTGTTCGCTGGGCGCGCTCGCGTCGGCGCTGGCGCCAGGCAGAGCGCGCGCGCAGGATGCCGCGGCGACGGTGGCGACCAGCGCACCGCCCGAGCGCGACGACGCCCGGCGGATGGGGTGGTTCGGCGTCGGCGCGCGGTTCGGCTACACCCAGCTCCACCTGGTGCCGCCGGCCTCGCTGGTCGGCTCGTACAACTCCGTGACCGGCTCTCGCTCGACCTCGGCCGAGCACACGGTCAGCTCGACCGCGATGACGGTGACGCCCACGCTGCACCTGGGCGGCGGCGGCTTCTTCTTCAAGGTCGACGTGCCGCTGTCGTTCGCGTCCGATTACACGACCTACGGGCTCGGCCTCTATCCGATCAACTTCGGGATCTACCTGCCGCGCGTCGCGCTGTTCCAGTATGGCTCGCTGGGCATCGCGGGCAGCATCGCGCAGTCGCGCAGCACGCCCGACCCCGCCACGTCGAACAAGATCATCGGCGCCGTCGCGCAGATGCGCGTCGCCACCGGCCTGAAATACTTCCCGGCGTCCAACCTGGCGGTCTCGTTCGAGGTGGGCTATTCCCCCTGGGCCGCCGGGGTCATGCTGCTGCCGCCCGGCTCGGGCAGCAACACGACCCGGACGCAGGGCGGTTTCGGGTCCATCTGGGATCTGTCGCTGGGCGTCGAGTGGCTGTAGACGCGCCGGCCTCGCCTCCTCGTTGAATCCGGTGCGGGGCTCCGCCGGGCGTCGCGGCACGCTTCGCCCGGGCGGGACGGGGTATTCTTCCGGTCATGACGGATTTGGTTTTGACGCTGCTGGGACCGGATCGACCCGGGTTGGTCGAGCTGGTGGCCAAGGTGATCTCCGAGCACGGCGGCAACTGGTTGGAGAGCCGCATGAGTCATCTGGCGGGCAAGTTCGCCGGCATCCTGCGCGCCGAGCTGCCGGCCGACCGCCTGGCGGCGGCCACCGCCGCGCTGGCCGCGCTGGAGTCGCGCGGACTGAAGGTGATCGTGGAGGCGGCCGCCCGGACCGGCGCGCGAACCCCGGACCAGACCATGGATCTCGAGCTGGTGGGGCTCGATCGGCCCGGCATCGTGCGTGAGATCTCGCAGCTCTTGGCCGGCAACGGCGTCAACGTCGAGGAGCTGGTCACGAACCGCGGCAGCGCGCCCATGTCGGGCGAGATGCTGTTCGAGGCGCGAGCCCACGTTCGCGTGCCGCCCTCGACGGACGTGGCCAAGCTGCGCGCCGAGCTGCAGCGGGTCGGCAGCGATCTCCTGGTCGAGGTCAAGCTGACGCCGGCGGCCACCCGCTGAGATGTCGTCGACCCGGCTGCTGGTCCTGGGCGTGGTCCGCATCTTCCAGCCGGTGCACGGGTATGACGTGCGCCGCGAACTGCTCTCGTGGCGGGTCGAGCAGTGGGCGAACGTCGCGCCCGGCTCGATCTACAACGCGCTCAAGACGCTGACCAAGGAGAAGTTCCTGAAGGTCGCCGGCACCGACCAGGTGGGCGGGCGCCCCGAGCGCACGCAGTACAGCCTGACGGCCGACGGTGAGAAAGAGTACCAGGCGCTGTTGCGGGCCACCTGGTGGCGCGTCCTGCCGCCCCTCGACGACCTCATGCCGGCCCTGTGCTTCATGCCGACGCTGGGCCAGGAGGAGCTGGTGGCGGCGCTCGAGCACCGCATCACCGCGCTGGAAGGGGCGATCAAGCACCTCCAATTTTCGCGCCAGGAGATCAAGCCGCCCGACACGCCCGAGCACGTCAAGGAGCTCTACGACCGCATGCGGGCCCAGCTCTCCGCCGAGATCCCCTGGGCCCGCACCTTGATCGGCCGGCTCAGGGACGGCGTCTACCAGGTCGGGCTCACGAAGCCGCAGCCACCCGCGCGTCCTCCGCGCGGGCGGCGCAAAGCTTCGGCTTGATCTTCTTATTCAAACTTGAATAATCGCCATGGAGCAAGACCATGGCCGGGGCTGTGCCGCGATCACTTCAGCGTCTGGGGCTCGCCGGGGACGAACTCGTCGACCTTGGCCGTGCTGTGCGCCTTCTTCAGCGCCTCGCGCAGCTGCGCGGGCGTGCCGGACAGCGCCGGGAAGGTGCCGTAGTGCATCGGGATCACGGTCTTGACCTTGAGCAGCTTGGCCGCGAACGCCGCCCCCACCGCGTCCATCGTGAAGTGGCCGCCGATGGGCAGCATGGCGATGGTCGGGTGGTAGCGCTCGGCGATGAGCGACATCCCCGTGAACACGTCGGTGTCGCCGGCGTGGTAGAGGATCGGCCCCTTCCCGACCTCGATCACGAACCCGACCGCCGGACCGCTGTACTTCGGCCCGCTCTTGTCCTGTCCGAAGCCGCCCGAGTGCAGCGCCTCGACGACGTGAATCGTGGCGTCCTTGACGGTCGTCGTCCCGCCGATGTTCATCGGCTCGGAGTTGGGCGCGCCGATCAGGCTGGCCAGCTCGTACGAGGTGATCAGCTTGGCGCCGGTCTTCTTGGCCAGCTCGGCGGCGTTGCCGACGTGGTCGAAGTGACCGTGGGTGACCAGGATGGCGTCCAGCGTCTTGGGGTGCTCGATCTTGGGCGCGTTGGGGTTGTCCAGCCAGGGATCGATCGCGATGGTCGCCCCGCCCGGCGTGGTGATCACCCAGGCGGCATGTCCCCACCAGGTGGCGGTGGTCGCGCCGGCCGCCGGAGTCGCCGCCTTCGCGGGCGTCGTCTTGGTCGCGGTCTTGGTCGCCGTTTTGACGGCCGCCGCGTCGGCCGGCTTGTCGGCGGCGTGCGCGGCACCGGCCAAAAATATTGCCATCGAGAGTGTCACAAACGGGAACTTGAGCTTCGTCATGGCGTCAATGTAGTCGATCGGACCGGAGCGCCGGGCGGCTTCCGTGGTCCTGCCGCGGCGCCGCCGCCGGGTGGAGACCGGCTCCGCCGGCGCGACGGCCTTGACACGGGGGGAACCGTCGACTATTGCGGCGTTGTGGGCGGAGCCATGTCCGAATGCGGACAGCGCGAAAGGACGTCATGACAGCCATCGTTTCGGTTCGGGACGCGGTCAAGAACTACAAGCTGGGCGAGGTGGAGGTTCCGGCGCTTCGCGGCGTGACGTTGGACGTTGCCGCCGGTGACTTCCTGTCGATCGCCGGCCCGTCCGGCAGCGGCAAGACCACGCTGCTCAACCTGATTGGCTGTGTCGACACGCCCACCTCCGGAATCGTCGAAGTGGCGGGCAAGGACACGCGCAAGCTGTCCGAGCGCGAATTGACCGATCTGCGGTTGCACACGATCGGGTTCATCTTTCAAAGCTTCAACCTGGTCGCGGTGCTCACGGTGTTCCAGAACATCGAGCTGCCGTTGCTGTTGCAACGGCGATTGAGCGGCCCGCAGCGCGCCGAGCGCGTGATGGGCTTGCTGGAGAAGGTCGGCCTGCGCGAGTACGCGACCCATCGACCGAGCGAGCTCTCGGGCGGGCAGCGGCAGCGCGTGGCCATCGCGCGCGCGCTGGTCACGCGACCGCAGCTGGTGCTGGCCGACGAGCCGACCGCCAACCTCGACTCGGTGACGGGCCAGAACATCCTGGACCTGATGAAAGAGCTGAATCGGACGGAGAAGACGACCTTCATCTTCTCGACGCACGACCAGAAGGTCATGGCCAACGCCAACGCCATCGTGCGCCTGGCCGACGGCAAGCTGGTCGACCGCGTGTCGCCGGCCGAGGCCGCCCAGGCCGTGCCGCAGGGAGCGCGGGTGTGAAGGCTTGGTTCTCGACGCTGGGCGTGGTCGCCCAGATGGCGTTCCGGAACCTGTTCGCCAGCCGCCTCAAGACCGTCATCGTCGGCGGCATCATCTTCTTCGGGGGCCTGCTGGTGGTGGCCGGCAATTCGTTGCTGGACAGCCTGGTCGCCTCGATGAGCCGCAGCGTCATCGGCAGCGTGGCCGGGCACATCCAGGTCTACAACGCCCAGTCCAAGGACAAGCTGGAGGTGATGGGGCGCATGATGATGGGCGACCCCGACATCGCGCAGCTCGACGACTTCGCGAAGGTGCGCGCGTCGCTGATGAAGGTCCCCAACGTCAAATCAGTGGTCCCGATGGGGATCAGCGGCGCGCTGGTGACGTCGGGAAACACCATCGACCTGGCCCTGGAGAAGCTCCGCAACGCCGTGAAGGCCCACGACAAGGCGCAGATCGAGAGCGAGAAGAGCCACGTCCGCCAGATCGTGCAGGTGCTGCAGAGCGACCTCAAGAACGCCAAGGCCATTCAGGACGAGCGGACCATCGACCGGGAGGACGCCGAGGCGGTGACGCGGGCCTCGTCCGACCAGTTCTGGCGCGACTTCGATCAGCACCCGTACGAGAGCCTCGAGTTCCTCGAGAATCGGATCGCGTCGCAGGCGGCCGACGCCGATCTGCTGTTCCTGAACTACGTCGGGACCGACTTCCAGGCCTTCCAGAAGGCCTTCGACCGCATGCGCATCGTCGAAGGATCCATGGTGCCGCCGGGCAGGCGGGGCTTCCTGTTCTCGAAGCAGGTTTATGAAGATCAGCTCAAGCTGAAGGCGGCGCGCCGGCTGGACAAGATCAAGGAGGGGATCGACGCCGAAGGCCTCTCCATCGCCACCGACCCCGATCTCAAACGGATGGTGCGCGAGAACGTGTCGCAGGTGCGCGAGATCCTGCTGCAGCTCGACGCCGCCAAGACCGCCGATTTCCGCGCCAAGCTGCAGCGCGAGCTGGGCAGCCAGGAGACCGACGTCGGCAAGCTGCTGGCGGCGTTCTTCCAGACCGACGACCAGAACCTGCACCAGCGCTACGACTTCTTTTACAAGCAGCTGGCGCCGTCGCTGGAGCTCTATCGGGTGCGGATCGGCGACGTGCTGACCATCAAGGCGTTCACGCGCTCGGGGTACGTGCAGTCGGTGAACGTCCCCGTGTACGGCACGTTCGAGTTCCAGGGCCTGGAGAAGTCCACGCTGGCGGGCGCGCTGAATCTGATGGACATGGTCAGCTTCCGCGAGCTCTACGGCTTCATGAGCGGCGAGAAGCTGGCCGAGATCCAGCAGCTGCAAAAGGCGGCCGGCGCCCACGAGATCAGCCGCGAGAACGCCGAGGCGGAGCTGTTCGGCAGCAAGTCGGTGGACGACGGGGCCGCGGCGCCGGCCAGCCCGCCCCGTCACGTCACGGCCACCACCACGCCGGGTGTCGCCCCCGTCATGCGCGACCTGGGCGAGTCGCTGACCGGCAAGCTCCAGCGCGAGGAGGCGCGCAGCCGCGTGTTCCCGCCCGACGAGGTGGAAAAGGGCGTGGTGTTGAACGCGGCGGTCATCCTCAAGGACCCCAGCCCCAAGAAGCTGCACGAGACGATGGCCGCCATCGAGGCGCAGGGGACCAAGGACGGCTTGACCTTGAAGGCCATCGACTGGCAGCAGGCCGCCGGGCTGATCGGGCAGTTCGTGAACGTGATCCGGATGGTCCTCTATGTCGCCATCCTCATCATCTTCCTCATCGCGCTGGTCATCATCAACACCGCCCTGGTGTTGGCCACGCTCGAGCGGTTCAAGGAGATCGGCACGCTGCGCGCGATCGGCGCGCAACGCCGGTTCATCCTGACGATGCTGGTGATCGAGTCCCTGGTGGTGGGCGTCATCTTCGGCGGCCTGGGCGCGGGGCTGGGCGCCATCATCGTCAGCATCGTCGGCAAGGTCGGGATCCCGGCCAAATCCGACGTCTGGTTCTTCTTCTTCTCCGGTCCGCGGCTCTACCCCTTCATCGGGACCAGCAACATCGTGGCCGCGTTCCTGATCGTGTTGCTGGTGAGCGCGTTCTCCAGCTTTTATCCGGCGTGGATCGCCATGCGGGTCACCCCGCGGCAGGCGATGGCGGAAGAGGAGTAGGCAGGGGCCATGTCCAAGCTGTTCGTCGATTTCACGATCGCCTTCCGCAACCTGGTCCAGCACAGCCGGCGCTCGCTGTTCCTGGGGATCGCCATCGCGTCGGTGACGGCGCTGCTGGTCCTGCTGACCGGCCTGTCCACGGGCGTCCGCGAGACGATGATCGACACCGCCACCACGCTGTCGACGGGGCACGTCAACGTGGGTGGGTTCTACAAGGTGACCGCGGGACAGGCGGCGCCGGTCGTCACCGACTACAAGAAGGTGCTGGCGGTGGTGAAGAAGACCGTGCCCGAGATGGCGTTCGCGGTCGAGCGCGGGCGCGGCTGGGCCAAGCTGGTCTCCGACACCGGGTCGATGCAGGCCGGCGTGACCGGCATCGACGTCCGCAACGAGTCGAAGTTCGCCTCCGTGTTGCAGCTGCAGAGCGGCAAGCTGGACGATCTGGCGCAGCCGGGGACGATCTTGCTGTTCGACAACCAGGCCGAGAAGCTGGGCGTCAAGGTGGGCGACGCGCTGACCCTCTCGGCGCCGACCACGCGCGGGACCAACAACACCGTCGACGTGCGGGTGGTGGCGATCGCGCACAGCCTGGGCCTCCTCAGCACCTGGAACACCTTCGTTCCGATGGACACGCTGCGCGCGCTCTACCAGCTGAATCAGGAGTCGACCGGCGTCATCCAGATCATGCTGCACCGGCAGGACTTCGACAAAATCCCGGCCATCGCGGCCCGGCTGCGCCAGTCGCTGGATCAGGCCGGCTTTCGCGTGATGGAGCCGGATCCGCGCGCCTTCTGGATGAAGTTCCAGTCGGTGTCGCGCGAGGATTGGACCGGCCAGAAGTTGGACGTGACGAACTGGGAGGACGAGATCTCGTTCATGACCTGGACGCTCAAGGCGCTGCAGGGGATTTCGGTGGTGCTGATCGCCATCCTGGTGGCGATCATCGTCATCGGCATTATGAACACGATGTGGATCGCCATCCGCGAGCGCACGCGCGAGATCGGCACGCTGCGCGCCATCGGCATGCACCGGCGGCAGGTGCTCTGGATGTTCCTGCTCGAGTCGTTGATGTTGGGGCTGATGTCCACCGTGGCGGGCGTGGCGCTGGGCGCGGCCGTGGCGGCCGGCGTGAACGCGGCCCACATCCCCGTGCCGCACGGGCTGCAGTTCTTTTTGATGTCTCCGTACCTGCACCTGGCCGTCCACGGCAGCCTGCTGATCTCGGCGGTCATCGCCATCACCCTGGTCACCGGCGCGGCGGCGCTGTACCCGTCGATCAAGGCGGCCCGCCTGCGTCCGGTGGTCGCCATGTCGCACTTCGGATGAGGGAACCCTGATGAGACGAATGATCCTGGCGGCCGCGCTGGTGTTGAACCTCCAAGGCCTGGCGCACGCGGCGCTGACGCAGCAGCAGATGGTCGATCTGCTCAAGCAGGTCGACGACCGGCAGAAGAACAACGGCGACTGGCGCGCGCAGGCCTACCTGGAACAGAAAGAGAAGGACAAGGTCGACACGGTCTACAACACCGAGTACTTCCGCCGCTCGGCAGACCAGAAGTTCATGATCCTGTTCACGGCGCCGAAGTCGTCGGCCGGGCAGGGCTACCTGCGCATCGACAAGAACCTCTGGTTCTACGACCCGTCGGTGGGCAAGTGGGAGCGGCGCACCGAGCGCGAGCGCATCGGCGGCACCAACTCGCGCCGGTCCGACTTCGACGAGTCCCGGCTGGCTGAAGAGTACGACCCGACCGACGAAGGCGAGGAGAAGCTGGGCGTCTACACGGCCCAGAAGCTGCTGCTGAAGGGCAAGCCGGGGCTGGACCTGGCCTTCCCGGTCGTGCGCATCTGGATCGACAAGGACACCAAGAACGTCCTCAAGCGGCAGGAGTACGCGCTGTCCGGGCGCCTCTTGCGCACGTCCTATTACCCGAAGTGGAAGAAGATCTACAGCCCGTCCAAGAAGGGCGAGGTCTACTACCCGGAAGAGATCCGGTTCTACGACGAGGTCGAAAAGGCCAACCAGACGCTGGTGCTCATCAAGGCCGTCGACCCCAGCCCGCTTCCGCCCAACCTGTTCACGAAGGCCTGGCTCGAGAGCAAGAGCCGATGAGGCGGGCCTGCCTGGCGCTGGTCGGCGGCCTGGCGGTGCTGGCCGGCGGGCGCGCGTCCGCGCAGCAGCTCGGCGATCGGCCCAGCGAGCAGGACCTGTTTGGCGGCGGCTCGGCGGCGCCCGCCGTGCCCGGCGCGCCGCCGGCCACCACCGCGGCGCCGCCGGCCTCGCCCGAGGCGCAGCCCAATCAGCCGGCCGCCGCCGCCCAGGGCACGCCGCGCGACCAGGAGCTGCTGGGCAGCGGCGACGAAACCAAGTTCCTCTCGGACTACGTCGCGCCCGACAACCCGCTGCAGATCGGCGGGCAGCTCTATCTGCGCGCGCAGAGCACCGCCTCGGCCCACCAGAACCCGGCCGACTGGTCGCTGTCCGCGCCCAGCTTGCTGGACGTCTACCTGGACGCGCGCCCCAACCCCCGCGTCCGCGCCTTCATTCTGGGCCGGATGGCGTACGACCCGACGCTGGCGCCCAACACCGCCAGCGCGACCGGGTCGGCCCAGATGGGGAGCAACGGCGCGCTGGCCGGCGGCAGCCCGACCGGGTTTTCCACCTTCAGCAACACGCGCGGGCCCACGTCGCTGCTGGACCAGATGTGGATCCGGTTCGACATCCTGCACAAGGTGTTCGTGACGGCCGGCAAGCAGCACGTCCATTTCGGCACCGGCCGGTTCTGGCAGCCCACCGACTACCTGCACCCCGTCAAGCGCAACCCGCTGGACGTGTTCGACGCGCGCCCGGGCGAGACGATGTTGAAGCTAAACATCCCCTGGGAAGAGCAGGGCTGGAACTTCTACGCCTTCGGCATCGCCGAGGACCCCAACCTCGAGACGAACACCGTCGGCCGGGTGGCCGGCGCCGCGCGCGTCGAGGCGGTGGTGGCCGGCGTCGAGCTGGGCGCCGACGTCTACCTGCACCGCGGCGATCGGCCGCGCTACGGCTTTGACTTTTCGACCGGTATCTGGGACTTCGACGTGTACGGCGACATGGCCGTTCGCCCGGGCGGCGACTTCTTCCACTACGACCCGGAGCTGAACACGGTGGGCGTGTTCACCGGCTACGAGTCGCAGATCGTGGGCGGGTTGAACTACTCGCGGAAGTACAACGACAACGACATGTGGACCGCCGGGGTCGAGTACTTCTACAACCACCCGGGCTACAGCAGCTCGTCGGCGTACGAGCCGGCGCTGAACTTCGCGCTCAATTCCGCCAACGCGCCGCTGATTCCGAACGGCAACCCGTTCTCGTTGTTTCCGTTCTTCTACCTCGGCCGCCACTACGGCGCGGTGTTCGCCAGCTTCCCGGCGCCGTATTCGTGGAACTACACGACCTTCACCTTGTCGACGCTGGGGAACCTGTCCGACAAGTCGTTCATCAGCCGCGTCGACTATTCGGTGACCGTGTTGACCCACCTGTCCGTCGAGGCGTTCGTGGGCGTCCACTACGGCCACGTGGGCGGCGAATTCCGGTTCGAGCTGCCGCCCAGCGCCGCCTCGCAGATCGGCGCCCTCTCCGGCGCCTCCGTGCTCAGCAACTACCCGATCGTCGACCTGGGCGCCGCCCTGCGCCTCAAGATCTGAGCGCCGGCGGCCGGGGGAGCGGCGGGCGCTCGGCCGCTCAGAGGTCCGCGTCCGAGCTCTTCTTCGGGCGCGGGATGTTGTAGGCGTCGAGCTTGGTCAGGAAGGTCCGCCGCGGGATGCCCAGCAGCTTGGCGGCGCGGCTCTGGTTTCCGGCGCAGGCGTTGAGCGCGGCGATGATGCGCTCGCGCTCGGCGGCGTTGCCCCCGCCACGCGCCGCGCGCACCGGGGACGGAACGTCGATGCGCCCGGCGTCCACCTGGCGGGGCGTGGCCGCCGCCAGCTTGTAGGCCTCCGCGATCAGCCGCGAGGGCATCCCGCTGGCCGGCGTGGGCGCCGGCGGGCGGCTGATCTTTTCCATCGGCAGGTGATCGGTCCCGATGACCGGCCCGTTGCTGAGCAGCACCGCGCGCTCGACGATATTCTTCAGCTCGCGCACGTTCCCCGGCCACGAGTACGATTCCAGCAGCATCAGGATGGGCGCCGGGAAGATGGGCGGCGCGCGCCCCAGGTCCCGGCAGATCTGCCGGGCGAAGGTCTCGGCCAGCGGCCGGATCTCGTCCAGCCGCTCGCGCAGCGGCGGTATGGTCAGGGTGATGCCGGCGAAACGGAAGTAGAGGTCCTGCCGGAACGTCCCGCGCACGACCTCGGCCTCCAGATCGCGGTTGGTGGCGGCGATGAAGCGCACGTCGATGCGGCGCGGCCGCACGCTGCCGAGGCGCGTGACCTCGCGCGTCTCCAGCACCCGCAGCAGCTTCGCCTGCGTCGCCAGCGGCAGCTCGCCCACCTCGTCGAGAAACAAGGTTCCGCCCGCCGCCGTCTCGAGCAGGCCCGGCTTGGCCTGCACCGCTCCCGTGAAGGCGCCGCGTTCGTGACCGAAGAGCTCGCTCTCCAGCAGCGTCTCGGACAGCGCCGCGCAGTTGAGGCAGACGTACGGGCCGTCCCGCCGCGGCGAGGCGCGGTGCACCGTCTCGGCCAGCAGCTCCTTGCCGACGCCGGTCTCGCCCGTGATGAGGACGTTGATCGTGCCGGCGGCCGCGCGCTCGGCCAGCGCGTGCACCCGCTGCATGGCGACGCCGCGGGGCGGCGCCGACGCCTGCGTGGCGGTGACCGAGCCCGGCAGCGTCTCGGGGCGCGCGTCGCTGACCGGGGCGGTCCGGCGCTGGATGATCAGCACCGTCGAGCCGATCTGCACGGTGTCGCCGATCCGGATCGCGACCCGCTCGCCGCGCGGGACCGGCTGGTCCTTGATGCGCGTGCCGTTCACGCTGCCCAGGTCCTCCAGCAGCATGCCGTCGCCGAAGTGCAGGCAGGCGTGCGCGCGCGACGCCAGCGGGTCGTCGACCCGCACGGCGTTCGTCTCGCCGCGCCCGATGGTCAGCGTGCCGGACGCGGGCAGGTTGTAGGTGGCGTACGAATCGCGGCCCACCACCAGCAGGAACGCGCTGGCGGGATCCTGGTCCTCGCTTTGAGCCGCGACCATCGTCGTTCGCCCGCGCATGACCCGCAGTATGTCGACTCCGGCCCGCTCCGGGCAAGCGCGAGTTGCGCAAGTTGTGCAAGTCTGCGCAACTCGCGCCGTGGTTCAGCCACCACCGACGTTATTTCAGCTACTTACGGGTGGCATTGCCATTGCTTGATGGGAGGGCATGCATCCGGACGAAATGGTCTCTCGGTACGAGGCGGTCCTTTACGCGCGGGCGATGCGGTTGGTGCGGAGCCGCTCGGACGCCCTGGACCTGCTGCAGGACACTTACGAACGGGCGTTGCGGGGGCGGACCAGCTTTCAGCCGGGCACCAACCTGCGCCACTGGTTAATGACGATCATGTACAACCTGTTCCTCGATCGCTGCCGGCGGCAGGCGCGCGAGCCGCGCGCGCTCTGCATCGACGAGCACGAGGTTGCCAGCCCCGAGCCCGACGCGCCGGAGCCTTGGGAGACGATCAGCGACGAGCAAATCCACGCCGCGCTGGCCGACCTCGAGCACCCGTTCCGCGAGGTGTACGAGCTGCGGCTGCTCGGCAACTGCAGCTACGACGAGATCGCCGATCGCCTGACCATCCCGCGCTCGACGGTCGGCACCCGGTTGATGCGGGCGCGGCGCAAGCTGCGCGAGACGCTGCTCAGCGACGAGGACCCGCGCTGCGGGTCCGGCCGGCGCCGTCCCAAGCCCGTTTCGGCCCCGCAGATTCTGGCGTCGACCGCGACATGAGGATCATACCGGCCGAAGCAAAGGCCGGTTCCGTCGCCGCGAAGGTGCTCAGATCCGGTCGCCGTCGGCGTCGCAGATGACCGGCTCCGGCAGACCCAGTTCCCGAAGCGGCCCCTCGATGGTCGCCCGGTCGCCGACGATGACGATGGTCGCCGCCCCCGGATCGATGGTCCGCGCCGCCAGCGCGCGCAGGTCGTCGGCGGTGGTCGCCTCCAGCGCGGCCACGAATCGGTTCGGATCGTCCAGCGGCAACCCGTAGAGGCCGAGCTCGCCGAAGGTGGCGGCCAGTCCGCCGGTGGTGGACAGCCCTTCGGCCACCCGCATCAGCAGCGTGGCCTGCGCCTTGGCGTGCTCCTCGGCGGTGATCGGCTGCTCGTGCAGCCCCGTCAGCTCCGCCAGCATCTCGCGCACCGAGGCCGCCGTCGACTCCGCGAACACCGAGGCGCGCGCGGCGAAGGTGCCCGGCAGCCGCAGGAACGCAAAGCTGGAGGCCGCGCCGTAGGTGTAGCCGTGCTTCTCGCGCAGGTTGAAGTTGAGGCGGCTCGTGAAGCTGCCGCCCAGCACCGCGTTCAGCATGGCCAGCCCCGGCCGATCGGGCGACAGGCGATCCGTGCCGGGCGCCACCAGCCGGACCACGCTTTGCGGCGCCGCCGGCCGGTCGACGATGCACAGCCGCGGCCGCGCGGGCAAGGGCGGGACCGGCCGCGTCTCCTCGCCGGGCGAGGGCCGCCAGGCGCCCAGCGCCTGTTCCAGGCGATCGCGGAGGGCTTTGGCGTCGAACGCGCCCGCCACCGCGACGAAGGCGTTGCTGGGGACCCAGAACGAGGCGTGAAAGCGTTTGACCGCCTCCAGCGACAGCCGGTCCAGCGTGCGCAAGAACCCCTCGACCGGATGCCCGTACGGATGCTCGTCGCCGAAGAACAGCCGATCGGACACCACGCTCACCACGGCCTCGGGCTGGTCGCGCCGCTGGACGGCCGACGTCCGCCGGTCGGACAGCACGCGCTGCCAATCGCCCTCGGCCAGCCGGGGCCGGATCAGGACGTCGCCGGCCATGTCCAGCGCCTCGAAGAACGTTTCACGCGGCGACTGCACCGAGAGCTGCGACCCGTCGCGGCCGCTGCCCAGCCACAGATCGGCGCCCAGGTGCTCGAGCGCGTCGGCGAACGCCAGGGCGTCCCGCGCGCCCGCCCCTTCGTCCAGCATCTCGGCGGTCAGCGACGCCAGCCCGGCCAGCTCGGGCCGATCGGCCGCGCTGCCGCTGCGGACCATCAGCGCCATCGAGACGATCGGCGCGACCTCGCGGTGAATGGCGACCACGGGCAGGCCGTTGCTGAGCCTGAATTGCTCGACCGCGGGCACGATCACCGGCGGCAGCGGGCCGACCGCCGGCGGGTGTTCCATCGACGCAGGCGTGGCGGTCACGCGCGCGCCGCCTCGGGCAGGGTCTGCAGCACCAGCCGGTGGCCGCCCAGCACTCGCGCGAAGGCGTCGCGCACCGAGGCCCGGGTGGCCGCGCGATAGCGTTCGACGTCGCGCTGGGCGCCGTCGGGCGTCCCCAGAAGGTACTGATAGTGGTTCAGCAGGTCGGCGCGCGTCTGCAGGTGATCGAGTCCCTTGTAAAAGTCGGACAGGTGCGTGTTGCGCGCGCGCGCCAGCTCCTCGTCGGTCGGCCCCTCGGACGCGAACCGATTCAGCTCGGCGTCGACGGCGGCGGCGACTTCAGCGATGTCGTGCCCCGGCTTGGCGGTCGCGCCGACGTGAAACAGGCTGCCGAGGAGCAGCGAGCCCTGGTAGGCGAAGGCGTCCTGCGCGATGCGCCCGTCGAACACCAGCGCGCGATAGAGACGGCTGGACTTGCCGCCGCCCAGCGCGTGCGCGGCCAGGTCCATGTCGGCGTCGCCCGCCTCGAACAGCGCCGGCGAGTGCCAGGCCAGCCGCAAGCGCGGAAGCTGCACGCGATCGGTCACCGTCCGCGTGACGTCGGCCGCCAGCCGCGGAACCGGGGGGCGCGGCGCCCGCTGGGGCTGCGGGCGCGCCGGCTGCCAGCCGAAGTACCGGTCCACCAGCGCGCGGACCTCCGCCGGATCGAAGTCGCCCGCGATGGCCAGGCTGGCGTTCGAGGGGCGGTAGAACCGGTCGAAGAAGTCACGCACGTCGGCCACCGTCGCCGCCTCCACGTCTTCGTGCGACCCGATGGTCGGCCAGTGGTACGGGTGGTCGGCGGGGTACATGGCCTCGGGGACCACCAGCTCGCCGGCGCCATAGGGGCGGTTCTCGTACGACTGGCGCCGCTCGTTCTGCACGACCTTGCGCTGGCGATCCAGCTCTTCCAGCGTGATGACGTCGGGCAACGTCGAGAGCCGATCGGCTTCCAGCCACAGGAACGTCTCGAGCAAATTCCGCGGCCCGATCTCGTAGTAGTTCGTTCGATCGTTGCTGGTGGTGCCGTTGTTGTGGCCGCCCCAGCTCTCCATGATGGCGTCGAACGACGGGTAGGGCGCGTGCCGCGAGCCCATGAACATCAGGTGCTCGAACAGGTGCGCGAAGCCGGTGCGGCCGGGCGACTCGTCCTTCGAGCCCACGTGGTACCATAGGTCGACCGCCACGAGCGGGCTGGATCGATCCTGGTGGAGGATGACGGTGAGGCCGTTGGCCAGCGCGTACGTGTCGAACTCGATCTTGAGCATCGCGAAGAGGACGGAATCGGGGCCGGCGCGGGTGAGCCCGACGCCGTCGTACAGATCGCCATCATGGCACGGATCGGCGAAGCGCTCCCGCGGAAAGCGCCGCCGCTGCGACGCGGGCCTCCTGATCCTCGTCCTGGGCGCGGCCGCGGGAATCCCGGCGGCCGCCCGCGCCGACGGCGGCATCCCGGGGTCGCTGGCCATCCTCTTGCCCGCGGATCAGCCGCGGACCCTCGGTCTGGCGACGACGTTCGGGCTCATCTTGTCGGATGACGGCGGCGCCACTTGGTCCTGGACGTGCGAGCAGCCGGCGACCACGTCGATGGCCAACGCTTACGCCGTCGGCCCGCCCGCCACGGCGTCGGGGGGCGTGGGCGATCGGTTCTACGCGCTCTCGCCGGTCGACGGGCTGGCCCTCTCGGACGACCAGTCGTGCACCTGGACCAGCGCCCGCGGCCTCGCCCCCGGCGGGTCCCTGTCGGACTTCTTCGTCGATCCGAGCGCCCCGGCGCACGTCCTGGCGGTCGTTTCGGTGCCGGCCGACGGCGGCGCGGCCACCGCGGCGGTGTTCGCGTCGACGGACGGAGGCGCGACGTTCGGTTCCGCGCCGCTTTACACGGCGCCCGGCGGGGCGACGATCGCCGGCGTCGAGATCGCGCGCACCGATCCGAAGGTGATTTACGTTGCCTACTATTCGACCGGCTCCAGCGGCTGGAACCCGGGACTGGCCCGCTCGACCGACGGGGGCGCGCACTGGACCGCCACGGACCTCAGCGCGCCGCTGGGCGCCTCGATCGTGCGCATCCTGGCCGTGGATCCGCAGGACAGCGCGCTCGTTTACCTGCGGGTCATCGCCGCCGCGCAGGATGCGGTGGCGGTCACGCGCGACGGGGGCGGCAGCCTCGCCGTCCCGATCGCGTTTCCGGGCGGCCAGGTCAGCGCCTTCGCCCGGCTGCAGAGCGGCACCGTCCTGGTCGGCGCGCTGGTCGCGACCGCCAGCGGCGGGACACAGGGCACGGCCGTGCGGTCGACCGACGCCGCCGCGTCGTTCCAGCCCTGGACGACGCTGCCGGAGCCCACGCACCTCGTCGGCCTCGCCGAGCGGGTCGAGAACGGACGGCCGCGGCTCTATCTGTCGGCCAAGAATTACAGCGACGGGTGGGCCCTGGCCGTCTCCGACGACGAGGGCGCCACCCTGACCAAGCTGATGACATACGACCAGGTCAAAGGGATGAAGGCCTGCGTGCAGCAGATCTGTCTCGACAGCTGCAAGTTCGTGAACAGCCAGGGCGTCTGGGACCTGTCGGTGTGCTCCGGCGCGTCGGGCGGCGGCGATGCGGCCGGCGGCGGCGTAACCGGCGGCGGCGGCGCGACCGGCGGCGGGAGCTCGGGGTGTGGCTGCGGGCTGGACCCGACGCGCCCCGGCGGTACGCTGGCGGGCGTCCTGCTGTGCGCCGCGGCGGCGGTGTGGCGGCGTCGCCGGCGCCCGAAACTTTGACCGCGTCGTCGACGGAGATCGCCTCGACAGGTCCCGAGGTGCGGTGTAGATTTCGTTCCTCTTTGTACACGGCATTTCCGTACAAGGCTGGGCCCATAGCTCAGCGGTCAGAGCTGGCGGCTCATAACCGCCTGGTCCCTGGTTCGAATCCAGGTGGGCCCACTCTCGACTCTGCGGCGGTGTCGTGGGGTATATGCGTGACGGAGGATGACAGAAGTGCGCGATCAGCTTAAGCGACTCGAGGACCTTCAGGCCCATGACGCCCGTATTCAAGAGCTCGAAAATTCCCTGAAGGCGATTCCGGCCAAGCTCGCGGCGACGCAGAACGATCTGGCCCGCGTCGAGGGCCTGCTGGCCACCGAACGGCAGGCCCTGACCGAGACCGAGCGCTACTACAGCGAGCAGAAGGGGCTGCTGACCGAGGACGAGATCCAGGTGGCCGGCGCCAAGCACAAGCTGGCCCAGGCCAAGAACTCGAAAGAGTACATGGCCGCCCAGCGCGAGATCGATCAGCGGCGCGAGGGGCTGGCCGCGCGCGAGGGCGAGATCGCCAAGCTGGTCGAGGCCGTCGAGTCGAAGAAGAAGTTGCTGGGCGAACGGGCCAAGGACGTCGACAACCTGAAGAGCTCGGTCGACAAGGACGGCGACGCCGCGAAGGCGCGGATGGCCGAGATCGAAGGCAAGATCGCCGAGCTCCGCGCCGAGCGCGAGAAGGTGGCCGCCCAGGTCAAGCCCGACGTTCTCAAGCGCTACTCCAGCATCCGCATGCGGCGCGGCCTGGCGGTGGTCAGCGTGCGCAACGGGACCTGCCAGGGCTGCAACATGAACATCCCGCCGCAGCTCTACAACGTGATTCAGCGCGGCCAGACCATCGAGACCTGTCCGTCGTGCCACCGGATCATCTACTGGGAAGATCTGATGAAGGACGACAAGAAGGACGACCAGTCGTCCGCGGCCCCCAGCGCCTGACCGGCATTTGCTATAGTCCTTCCGCTTCGCGCTCGAGTTGGACAGATGGTCGCGGCGGGGGCCCTTCGGGGCGTCCGTCGAGGAAAGTCCGGGCTCCGTAGGGCAGGGTGCTGGCTAACGGCCAGTCGAGGTGACTCGAAGGACAGTGCAACAGAGAACAGACCGCCGGCGCCGCAAGGCGACGGCAAGGGTGAAACGGTGCGGTAAGAGCGCACCGCCCCCTCGGTGACGAGGGGGGCACGGCAAACCCCACCTGGAGCAAGACCGGTAC
>JAICYS010000168.1 GCA_025934105.1 Myxococcota bacterium
ACCGCCTTCATGAGGCCGATGTTCCCCTCCTGGATCAGGTCCAGGAACTGCAAGCCGCGGTTGGTGTACTTCTTGGCGATCGACACCACCAGGCGCAGGTTGGCCTCGACCAGCTCGGCTTTGGCCTTCTCGGCCATGCGCTCGCCGTCCTGAATCTCGGCGACGGTGTCGCGCAGCTCGGTCTCGGTGAGCTTCGCCTCTTCCTCGACGCGCTTCACCTTCTTCTGCGCGTTGGCGATGATCTGCGACATCTCCTCGATCTCGTCGGGGCGGATGCCGAGCTTCTTGGCGACGGCGCGCTGGCGCAGCGGAGACTGCCGGATCTCGCGCAGCGTCTTGCGCAGCTCTTTCAGCGGCAGCCCGGAGCGGTGCTCGCAGCCGACGATCTCGCGGTTGGCCTGCTCGATGCGCTCGACCAGCTCCTTCAACTGCAGCACGATCTTGTCGATCTGCTTCTTGTTGAAGCGCATCTCCTGCAGCGCATCGAGGATCTCCTGCTTGAGATCCGCGATCTGCTTCTTGTACTTCTTGCGCGTCGGCTCCGCGACCGCCTTGGCGTCCAGCTTCTCGGCGACCTTCTCCTGCTCTTTCCAGAGCCGGCGAATCTTGTCGATCACCTTGCAGACGCGCTCGATGTGCCACTGCTCGTCGAACTCGGCGTCCTCTTCGTCCGCGTCCTTGACCACCTCTTTGACGCGGATCTTCTGCTTCCGGAGCTTGTCGCCCAGCTGCAGGATCTCTTCGATGGCGACCGACGAATTGAGCACGACCTGCAGCACGCGCCGCTCGCCGTCCTCGATCCGCTTGGCGATCTCCACCTCACCCTCGCGGGTCAGCAGCGAGACCGATCCCATCTTGCGCAGGTACATGCGCACCGGGTCGTTGGTCTTCGAGTAGCCGTCGGCGTCCTCGTCCTCGTCGGCCTCTTCCTTCTTGGCCTCGACCTCTTCGTCCTCGTCGGCCTCGGCTTCGCCCTCGGCCGCTTCCTTGCCGGGCACCTTGATCTTCGAGGCCGAGTCGACGATCTCGATCCCCTCGCCCGAGAAGGCCGACAGCCAGTCGTCCATCTGGTCCGACGAGACGATGTTCTCCGGCATGTGCTCGTTGACCTCGTCGTAGGTCAAAAAACCCTTGGCCTTGCCCATGGTGATGAGCTCGCGCTTCTTCCGCTCGCTCTCCTTGTTGGACGAGGCTTTCTTGCCGCCGCTCGGGACGCCGTTCTTGCCCGGTTTGGGCGGACGCGGGGTACGAGGTACCTCTTCGTCGTCGAGATCGTCGCGGTCGGATTCGTTGTCGAACGTGTCGTCGTGTTCCATCGTCCTTACGGCCTCTGCAGGGCTGCCTGCAACCCTTCCTTTGTTTTACGAAGCTCGATCCCCCGGAGCGACAGCGCGCGAAGCGCCTCCAGGTCTCCCTGAACGTGTGCCTGCCGAGATTGGCGCTCGTTCATGGCCATCTCGGCTTCCAGGCGCTGAAGCTGGAGCCGGGCCGACAGCTTGCGGAGCAGGCCCGGCGGGTCGGCCACGTCCGCCAGGCTGCCGTCCATCAGGGCGGCCGACACCGTGGGCGCCACCTCGGGCGCGGCCGCGTCCAGCCAGGCGGCCACGTCCAGGCGCCCCTCTTCGCCGAGCGCGGTCGTGGCGGCCCGGTGCAGCCGCCGGAGGGCCGGGTGGACCAGCAGCTCGGCGGCGCGAACCGCTTCCGGGGTCGAAATCAGCTCGGGGTAGCGGGCCAGCAGCACCAGCAGGTGCAGCTCTTCCGGCGGGAACTTGGCCCGGGCCGGCGTCGGGCCGGCCGAGGCCGAGGCCTGCGCCGCCGGGGCCGCCGGTCTTTGGGCCCGGGCCGCCGCCTCGCGCAGGGCCCGGGTCACCTGCTGGGTCGTCATCCCCAGGACTCCCGCCAGCTGGCCGGCGTAAAGCTCTCGCTTGGTGGTGTTCCGGACGCGCACCAAGAGCTCGGTCACGCGCTCGAGCGCCGCCATCTTGCCGGGGATGGACGCCTCTTCGGCGCTGTCCTGGATGAATTGGTCGAGCATGGGCCGGGCGCCCTCGACCAGCCGCCGGAAGGCGTCCGCGCCGCCGCCGGCCGTGTCCCGGACGAAGTCGTCGGGGTCGACGCCGGCAGGCAAGCGGGCCACGCGCCCGTCCACGTCCGCCTCGACGAACAGCGGCACCGCCTTTTGCGCCGCCCGCTGCCCGGCCGTGTCGCCGTCGAACACCACCGTGACCGACCGGGCCAGCTTGCCGATCCCGGTGATCTGCTCGACGGTCAGGGCGGTCCCCATCGGCGCGACCGCCTCCTCGACCCCCGCCTGGTGCAGCGCCAGCACGTCGAAGTTGCCTTCGACCACCACCGCGCGCCCGGTTTTGCGAATTGCGTCCATCGCCGCGTGCAATCCGTACAGTTGCTCCTTCTTGTGAAAGAGGGGCGACTCGGGCGAATTGACGTACTTGCGATCTTTGGCGTCGGGGTCCAGCAGCCGCCCGCCGAAGCCGACCACGCGCCGCTGGCGATCCAGCACCGGTAGCATGACGCGATCCCGGAAGAAGTCGTACATCCCGCGGTCGTTCACGCCCACCAGGCCCAGCTGCTCCATCACGGAGTGCGGGATCTTGTGCGCGGAGAGGTGAGAGGACAGCGCGTCCCACCGGGCCGGCGCGTAGCCGACCCGGAACCGCTGCCGGACCTCGGGCCCGATGCCGCGCCCTTCGACGTAGCTGCGGGCGGCGGCGCCGGCCGGCCCGGCGTACTGCTCTTCGAAGAAGGCGGCGGCCAGTTCCATCGTCCGGAACATCCGATCGCGCTCGGACTCCTGTTCCTGGCGGGCGCGCCGCTCGGCGGGGGTCAGCGGGCGGACATCCAGGTCGACGCCGGCCAGACCTGCCAAGTCGGTCAGGACGTCCATGAACGGACGCTGCTCGATCTTGACGAGGAAGCTTATGACGTCACCTTTTTCGCCGCACCCGAAGCAGTGAAAGAACTGCCGCGGCTCGTGAACGTGAAACGACGGCGTTTTCTCGCTGTGAAAGGGACAGAGTCCCTTCCAACTCCCCGTGCCCGCCCGTTTGAGCTCCACATGCCGCTTGACGATGTCGACGATGTTGGTGCGTTCCCTTACGTCGTCGATCTTCTCCCTGGGAACTAAAGGCACAAAAATATCCGCCGCACCGGAAGGCGGGCATCTTTTAGCGTAAGGTGCCCGCAAGTCAAGCCGCCGCCGCTCGATTTCTGGCACTATGGCGCTCATGGGGGGGACCGCCGCGCCGGCCGCGGGCAGGTTGAGGGTCCGTCTTCTCTTCGGGACTATGGCGCCAACCGTCGGCGTCCTTCTCGTCTTCGCTTTTCTGGCCCACGAAGTGGCCCGGCGGGCGCTGGAAAAAGAGCTGGGGCGCCGGCTGCAGACGGCCGCCGCCGGCGCCGCCGCGACCATCCTGCCCGAGCAGCTGCGGGCCCTGCGCGCCGGGGACGAATCGTCGCTGACCTACGCGAACGTCCGCCGCCGCCTGGAGGCGGCCCGGACGCGACTGGGGGTGCGGCGCGTCGTCGCGGTGACCCCCGACCTCGAGGCGCGCGGCGACACGGCCGGCCTGCTGGCCCTGGGCGCGCACGCCTACGAGCTGGCCGCCGATCGCGCCGAGATCGCCGAAGCCCTGGCGGGCACGCCCGCTTCGTCGCCGCTCTTCATCGGACACGACGGCGTGGCCTACGAGCGGGCGTACGCGGCGGTTGGAGACCCGGGCGACGTGGCCGGCCTGATCGCCGTCGAGGGGGACGCCGACTATCCGGCGGCGCTGTCCGCCTTCCGTCGCTCGATGCTGCTGGCCGGCCTGGCCGCGGCGCTGGGCGTGCTGCTGGTGACGCTCTGGCTGGCAGGCCGGATCTCGGGGCCGGTCACGCGGCTGGCGGCGGCGGCGGCTCGGCTGGGGCGGGGCGATCTGGAGGCGCCGTTTCCCGTCGAGACCCGCGACGAGATCGGCCTCTTGGCGCGGACCTTCGAAGAGACCCGCCAGGCGCTGAAGGCGCGCGACGAGCGGGCGCAGACGATGCTGGCCGGGATCGCCCACGAGGTGCGGAACCCGCTGGGCGGCCTCGCGCTTTACGCGGGCCTGCTGCGCGAGGCGCTGGCGGACCAGCCGGAACGCCTGGACGAGGTGGGGCGGATCGAGCGCGAGCTCGGCCACCTCCAGGCGGTCGTCAACGAGTTCCTGGAGTTCGCCCGCCGCGCGCCGCCGCGGCTGGAGCCGATCGAGCTGGGGCCGGTCTGCCGCGAGGTCGCCGAACTGGCGCGGGCGGGGACGGGCGCGCGGGTCGACGTGGACGTGCCGCCGGGCGTGCGCGTGTCGGCCGACGCCGGGCAGCTGCGGCGCCTCCTGTTGAACCTGGCCCGCAACGCCGTGGCGGCGGCCCGGCAGGGGCGAGTGTCGATGGTGGGACGGGCCGACGGCCGGCGGGTGCGCGTCGAGGTGAGGGACGACGGCCCCGGGGTTCCGCCGGACCTGCGCGAGCAGATCTTCACGCCGTTTTTCACCACCCGCGAAAAGGGGACTGGCCTCGGGCTGGCCTTCGTGCGTGAAATCGTGCGGGACCACGGAGGAGAAGTCAGCGTGCGGGAGGCTGACGGCGGGGGGAGCGTGTTTACCTTCGATTTGCCGTTGAGCGGCTCGCCCGAGGTGCCATGAGCACGATCCTCTTCACGGACCCCAAGTTCCTCGACCACGATCCCGGGCCGGGTCACGTCGAGTCGCCGGCGCGCCTCGACGCGATCATGGGCGAGCTGGGGCGCGCGCCGCTGGACGGCCTGGTGATCGAGACGCCGCGGGCCGCCACCGACGCGGAGATCGAGGCCGTGCACCTGCCGGGCTATCGCGGGCAACTGGCGGCGCTGGCCGGCGAGTACGCGTCGCTGGATCCGGACACGGGCGTGTCGCCGGGGAGCTGGGACGCGGCGATCCTGGCGGCCGGCGCGGCCGTGGGCGCGGTCGAAGCCGTGATGAGCGGGCGGGCGCAGAACGCGTTCGCGCTGGCGCGGCCGCCGGGCCACCACGCGCGCCCCGGCGCGGCGATGGGGTTCTGCCTGCTGAACAACGTGGCCATCGCCGCCGAGGCCGCGCTGCGACGCGGGGCGCGGCGCGTGATGATCCTGGACTGGGACGTCCACCACGGGAACGGCACGCAAGAGGTCTTCGCGGCGCGCGACGACGTGCTTTACATGTCCGTGCACCAGTTCCCGTTTTATCCGGGGACCGGCGCGGCGGGCGAGGTGGGCGTCGGCGCCGGCGTGGGCGCGACGGTGAACTGCCCGCTGCCGGGCGGGCAGACCGACGCCGACTACGGGGCCGTGTTTCACGATCTGTTCCTGCCGATGGGGCGGGCGTTCGCGCCGGATCTGATCCTGGTGTCGGCCGGGTACGACGCGCACGCGCACGATCCGCTGGGCGAGATGCGCGTCACCGAGCGCGGGTTTGCGGCCATGGCGTCCGCGCTGAGCGAGCTGGCGGCGGCCACCTGCGGCGGCAAGATCGCGCTGCTGCTGGAGGGGGGCTACGACCTCGGCGCGCTGGCGGCCTCCGTCCGGGCGTCGCTGGAGGTGCTGGCCGGGCGGCGCGAGGATTTTCCGCGCGGGGTCGGCCCCGAGACGGTGGACGCCGTCGCGGCGGCGCGCGACGCCCTCCGCGCGGTCGGGCGCCTCGTCCCGAAGACATGAGCTTGCCCGCGCGGGCCGACCGTTCGTCGAAGCCGGGCGAGCCCGGCGAGCCGGGCGAGCCCCACGCGGTTCACTCTGGGGTTCGCTTGACCGCCGAGCGACGATCCGACCCGCCGGCTGCACTTGGCTCGCGGTTCCGGTTTTCATTTACCCCAGTCAGCCCAACAAACTCCGGTCCGGTTCTCGGCCCGGTTTCGCCATCGGGCCGGCTCGTCACTCGCCGTCTGGTCAACCGAACTCCGCTGCCTGTCATCCGGCTGGTGCACCGCCGCGGCCTGGCGGCTCCGCCGTCATGAACGCCTCGCCCGCCGGCGACGGCGCCGCTGAGCAATTCCCCGCCTGGTGGAGGCGGTGGCGGCCGGGCTCCGGTCCGGCGGTCGCGCGGCTGTTCCACCGGCTATTGGCGCTGATCTCGCTGGCGGCCTGGTGGTCGCTGGGCGTTCAGGTGCGCGTGCTCATCGGGCGGCGCGGCCTGCTGCCGGCCGCGGAGTTCATGGACGCCGTGCGCGCGGCGGGCCTGTGGCCGTGGGACGTGCCCACGCTGTTCTGGCACTTTCACGGCGACGGCCTGCTGGTGGCCGGCACGTTCGCCGGCGCGTCGCTGTCCGTCGCGGCGCTCATCGGCTGGCGGCCACGGGTCTGCTTCGCGCTCTCGACCGTGCTTTATCTGTCGTACGCGACGGTGAGCCGCGAGTTTCTCTCGTTCCAGTGGGACAACCTGCTGCTCGAGTGCGGCCTGCTGGCCACCTTCCTGCCGCGCGACCGCCGCGCGCCGCTGATCCACTTCCTGTTCCGGGTCGTGCTGTTCAAGCTCTACTTCGAGTCGGGCGTCTCGAAGTGGCAGTCGCCGCTTCACGACTGGCGGGACGGCAGCGCGATGACGTTCTATTACGAGACGGCGCCGCTGCCGACCTGGCTGGCCGTGGCGGCGCATCATCTGCCCGTCTGGTGGCATCACCTCGAGAGCCGCGCCGTTCTGGTGCTGGAGCTGGTGATCCCGCTGTTCGTGTTCGGCCCGCGCCGCCTGCGCCTGGCGGCCGCCGCCAGCTTCGGCCTGTTCCAAATCTTCAACGCGGCGACCGCGAACTACGGGATCTTCTGCTACCTGGCCGCCGCGCTGAACGTGTTCTTGCTGGACGACGCCGATCTGAAGCGGTTCGCGCCGCCGGCCGTCCAGCCGCCGCCGCTGCGCCCGGGCCCGCGCTGGCTGGCCCGCGCGGGCGCCGCGCTGTTCCTGCTGGTCTCGCTGGTCGACGCGCTGGTGGTGTTCACCGAGCCGGGTGGCGCGCTGGCCCTGGCCGCGCCGCTGTTCGAGCTGAACCAGCGCTTCCGGCTGGTCGGCACCTATCACCTGTTCGCGTCGGTCACGCGCGAACGCATCGAGGCGCAGTTCGAGACGGCTGGCGCCGACGGCGCCTGGACCGAGCACGACCTGCGCTACAAGCCCGGTGACCCGCACCGCGCGCCCGGGTTCGTGGCGCCGCACCAGCCGCGGGTCGACTTCCAGCTCTGGTTCTACGGCCTGCAGTTCCGGCGCCGCGAGCCGTCGTATGTGACGGCGCTGGTCGAGAAACTGTGCAACGATCCCGCCGCCGTGCAGCCGCTGTTTCGCGATCAGCTTCCGCTCCACCCGGCCGCCGTCCGGATCGTGTTCTGGCAGTACCAGTTCGCCAGCTCCGCCGAGCGTCAGGCAACGGGCCTCTGGTGGCGGCGGGCCCGCGCCGCCGAGAGCCGCGACATCGCCTGCGCGGGGCTGCGCCCGTGAGCGGCGAGCCCCAGGCCGCCGTGGACAGGCTGCGCCGCGCCTCGCTGGGGACCCTGTTCCTGACGATCTTCCTGGACCTGCTGGGGTTCGGGCTGGTGATCCCCTTCTTGCCCGGGATCGCGCGGCGCCTGGGCGCCAACGACTTCGTCGCGACGCTGCCGGGGGCCGTGTTCTCCCTCATGCAGTTCCTGTTCATCCCGATCTGGGGGCGGCTGTCGGACCGGGTTGGGCGGCGGCCGGTCCTGCTCTGGAGCATCGGCGCCTCCGCCGTCGGCATGGCCGTGCTCGGGTTCGCGCCGGACCTGACCTGGCTGTTCATCGCGCGCATCTGGAGCGGCGCCGCCACCGGCAACATCGCGGTCGCGCAGGCCTACATCGCCGACGTCACGCCGCCCGAGCGGCGCGCCCGCGGGATGGCCATCATCGGCATCGCCTTCGGCCTCGGGTTCATCTTCGGCCCGTTCATCGGCGGCGAGCTGGCGCGCTTCCCGATCCGGGGGCGGGTGGGGATGCTGCCGCCGCTGGTGGCCGCCGGCCTGTCGGCGATCAACTTGCTGATGGCGCTGCGGACCCTGCCCGAATCGCTCCCCGTCGAGCGGCGCGGCCTGTCGGTGCGGCGCGCGTCGCCCGTCGACCTGCACGCTTTTCGCCAGGCCATCGCCATCCCGGGGATTGGCGCCGCCGTCGCCATCAACTTCATCACCCTGCTCTGGTTCTCTGGGATGGAGCAGACGTTCCGCCTCTTCACCGCCGACGGGTTCGGCATGTCGGACGCGGGGACCGGGCGCATCTTCGGCGTGGTCGGGATCGTCAGCGCCGTCGTCCAGGGCGCGGTCGTGCCGCGCCTGGCGCCCCGGCTGGGCGAGGCCCGGCTGATCCGGATGGGCGTGGTGGTGCTGGCCCTGGCGTTCGTCCTCTTGGGCCTCTCGCCGCAGCTCGGCCCGGTGTCGCGCCTGGCGCTGTGGGCCTCGTCGGCGATGATCGCGCTCGGGACGGGCCTGCAGAGCCCGTGCATGCCCGCCTACGCCTCGCGCCGGACGGGCAGCGGCGGACAGGGGACCACGCTGGGCGTGTTGCAGTCGGCCGGCGCGCTGGCCCGGTCGGTGGGGCCGCTGGTGGGCGGCGCCCTCTACGCCGCCATCGATCCGCGGGCGCCCTACCTGATCGGCGCGGGCGGCTTCGCGCTGGCCGCCCTGGTGGCGCTCCTGCGCCTGCGCTGACGAGCGGCCCGGCGGGCGGCGGCCGGATCAGCCGGCGCGCTGGGGGCCGGTCTGGCGTTTGTCCGGCTTGGGCGTCTTTTCGGACCCGTGCACGCAGACGCGGTTCCGGCCGCTGCGCTTGGCCTCGTAAAGCGCCTTGTCGGCGGCGGCCAGGAACGCGGCGTGGTCGGTCACGCTGCTGTCGGGAATCGAGGCCACGCCCAGGCTGATGGTGACGGGGATGTCCCGGCCGCCGAACGTGAACTTTCGTTCCTCGACCGCCGCGCGCAGGCGTTCGGCGACCACGCTGGCGCCCTTGCCGTCGGACCCGCGGCAAAGGATCGTGAACTCCTCGCCGCCGTAGCGGGCCAGGACGTCCTCGGTCCGCAGCAGGTCGGCCATCATCTGCGACAGCTCGGACAGGACGAAGTCGCCGGCCGGGTGTCCGTGGGTGTCGTTGATCTTCTTGAAGTGGTCGATGTCGAGGAAGATCAACGACAGCGGGCCGCCGTGGCGCGCCGCGAAGGCGAACTCCTTCTCGAGGTAGTCGGTGAAGTATTTCTTGTTGAAGACCTTGGTCAGCCCGTCGCGCAGCGCCGACTCGTACATCTGGCGCTGAAACACCTCGTCCAGCACGTCGTGGAACGTGAACTTCAGGATGGTCGTCGAGCCGACCATGATCTTGTCGCCGTCGGTCAGCTCCTTGCGATCGATCTTGATGCCGTTGACGTAGGTGCCGTTGGTCGACCCCAGGTCGGTGACGACGATCTTGTCGTCCTGCCGCACGAACGCGCAGTGCTCGCGCGAGACCCCCTCGTCGTTCAGGCGGAGGGTCACCTTGGTGCCGCGCCCGACCACCGTGCGGTCGGCTTGCAGCTTGAACATTTCGCCGGCGCTGACGCCGGCCAGCACGACCAGATACGCCAGATCGCGCTTCTGCTCGCCACCTTCCGGCGGCATCACCGGCTTGGTCAGCGTCTGGTCTTTCGGGCTCCCAGCCTTGCCGCTCATCCCCTTCGTTATCCTAAGACGAAGGGCGAATTTTTCATAACCGCTCCCGGCGCCCCCGGGGGTCCACCCGCCATTTCAGTGTCCCTTTCCCCTCGGGCCCACCCTCCATCCGGATGCGCAGGGCCTCGGCCTTCTCGAGGGGCGGGTGCCGCGGCCGGTGCGTCAGCTCGCCCGCCAGGGCCGACAAGATGGGTTCGTGGGCGACCAGGGCGACGGAATGGGCCGCCTCGGGGTCGCGCGCCACCGCAGCCAAAAAGCTGACGGCCTGCGAGGTCGGCCCCTCCGGCACCAGCGTGTCCGTGACCAGGACGCGGCCGCGATAGCCCACCTCGGCGGCGACGATCTCGGCGGTCTGCACCGCCCGCACCAGCGGGCTGCTGGCGATCAGCGAAAAGGTCGCGCCCCGGCGCGCCAGCCCGCGGCCCATCCGGCGCGCATCCTGCCGCCCGCGAGCCGTCAGCGCCCGGGCTTCGTCGCGAGGCGCGTCGTCGCCCGCTTCGGCGTGCCGGATCAGCGTGATCCGCATGCGGGCGGTGTCACCCGTTCGAAGACGGCTCGGGGGCGCCGGTGTCGCCCGGGCCGGAGGGCGGCGACTCCGAGGAGGGCGACGGAACCGCGATGGCCTCCGGGCCGGGCGCGCTGTCCTCTTCGTCCTCTGCCGGGGCGGAGGCCGCGACCTGCTCCGCGGTGGCTCCCGGCGCGGCGGCGGGCGGGGCCGGCGGCGGCCCGGCGTCGATTCCCGCCCGCTTGAGGGCGGCCAGGTAGTGGTCGCGCTCGGCGATGGCGGCCAGCAGGCGCTGCCTCATGATGTCGTTGTTCTGCTTGAGGCGCGTGATCTCGGACAGGTCGCGCTGGCGGGTCGAATCCACCTTGGACGCGCGCCCGAACGCCTTCAGGAACTCGGCCTGTCCCAGGTCGGCCATGCCGCTGGCGCGGTACTTTCCCAGCTCGACCTTCTCGAGGTAGCCCTCGGCGGCCAGCCCCAGCAATGCCTTCGAGACCTGCGGCTCTCCGGCGCCGATGGCCAGCGCCACGTCGACGGGCGTGAAGGCCTCGCCGCTTCCGCCCAGCCGCTTGAGCTCGTCGTAGAGCTCCTGGCGGTCCACTTTGGCGCCGGCATCACTGCCGCCGAACGTGCTCTTGCTGCTGGAGTGGCTTCGCTTCAGGCTCATCCGGGTCTCCTATTTAAGCGGCTCGTCGCGCCGACCCCGCTGAGTTTGCCCAGCGCAGTCGCCACGACAGGAACCCGCCGAGGGTCCCTGTCCGATCGAAATCCCCGAGTTTATAACCTAAAACCCGACTTGAAGGGCGGCGCGCACCCGATGCGCGCTGGGCGCGGTCTGCCCGTCGCTGGTCAGGTGCGTGTAGTCGACCTGCGCCTTGATCCCGTGGCCGTGGATGTAAGCCGAGACGGCGGCCGCCTGCTCGTTCTGGTGGTGGCCGGCGAGGAGCCGCTGCTCCAGCGTGGCGCCGTAAAGCGGCAGATCGGTGTGGCCCACCCGTCCCGCGATCTGAACGTATCGGGGCAGCACGAACACGCTGGCCTGAACGTAGCCGCCCCAGTACCGGCGCGAGGGAGCCGCGGCACCCGGGTCCTCCAGCCGCCCGAACCACTCGGCCTGCAGGGAGGCTCCTCGCCACACGGCGCGCAGGTCGACGCCGCCTTGCCAGACGGCCACGTTGTCGACGCGGCCGTCGCCGTCGACGTCCACCGCGGCCGCCGGGTCGCCGGTCCGCGCGCGCGCGTCGGTGGGGACCAGGTCGTAATAGCCGGAGGCGCCCAGCGACAGCCGCGGGCGCGCCGACCAGTCGACGTCGCCTTCGCCGACCGGCATGGGGCCGAACGGCGTGGCGCGGACGCGCACCCCGTAGGCGAGGTCGAAGTTGTCGTTCGGCCGGTTGGCGCCGGCGCCGTTCAGCAGCCCGGCCCGGACACTGAGCCGGCCGGGCAGCGGGCGCGCCACCAGCATGAGGCCCAGGTCCCGCTCCAGCGAGAAGGCCGCTGTCGGCGCGGCGATGTCGACGAATTCCAGTTCGGCGCGCCAGTACTGGCGCTGGAGGCCGACCGGCACCTTGAACTGCCCGGCCTCGATCGCGACCATCCGGTGCGGCTGCCAGGTCACGAACGCGTCCTTGAGCGGGTTGGCCTGCGCGGCGTCCAGTTGCAGCCGATAACGGAAGAACGGACCGCCCACGTGCCCGTCCAGGACCAGCTCGGCCCGCCCCAGCGAGAAGCCCGACTGGTCTGGCGCGGCCAGGTCCATGGCGCCGCGGCCGGCGAGCGTCCCGGTGTAGATCCCCTGCACGCGCACCCGCGGGCGCAGGTAAAAGCCGTTGTCGGGCGAGCGGATGTCGAAGCCGCCGTCCTTGAACCGCACCACCGACGTCTCGGGCGGCTTCAGCTCGCGGGCGGCCGCGGCCTCGCGTTCCGCCTGGGCCTGGCGGTCCTCGAGCTGGTCCAGTCGGCGGCGCAGATCGTCGTTGCTGCCCCGCGCGCGCTCCAGCTCTTGCAACCGCCGGCGCAGCTCGACCACCTGCGCCTCGGCGTCCTGCGCTTCCTTCTGGGCTGCCGCGGCCTGCGTCTCGGCGGGCGAAGCGGCGGCCGGGGCGGGCGCCGCTTGCGCGCGGGCCGGGGTGGGCGCCTCTTCGGCG
>JAICYS010000408.1 GCA_025934105.1 Myxococcota bacterium
ACGCCAGGTGACTCTCGATGGTCAGCTTGGCCGCCCCGCACGCGTCCAGCCGTGGTCCCGATCGATCGCCGTGCCGTCGTCGATGATCACGTGGCCAGTTTGGCCGCCCCGCGCATGGTCAGTGAGGCCGCCCCTTGACAGTCGGCTGCCTCGTTGGCGGTTTCATCGGGTACGAGGGAGCGTCCCGGGCAGCGGGCCGCCTCTACGACTGGGCCGACGCGAATTTCACATCCGTCCCGGAGACTTCCGGACCGTGATGGAGCCTCGCCTAGTTCGGATTGACCTCTGTCCCAACTTCACGCGGCGCGAATGGCGGTTGCCGGTCGACCTACCTGCAGAGCGGCTGTTGATTGGATGGCACGTCGAGCCGCCGCCCGTCGACGCGGGTGTTCCCCCCGCAGTGGCACACATCCTGGTAACCGCCCTTTGTAAACGCGCGACCGTAACGTTCCCGGTCGAACTCTCGTCGCCAAGCCGCCACCGCCTATTCCGAAGGAGTTGGCGCCTGGGCCGCGACTTCGTATGGAAATCAACCCGTGATCCCCAGGAGGCGGCCGCCGGAATCTTCGAAGGCAGCACGTTCGCCTGGCCGATGCAGGGCCAGGTGGTAGTCCTGTCCGACCCTGATACGTCCCCGACGCTGGGCGAAGGTCACCTCGACATGGCCTCGAGAGCAGACTTGTTCGGCAGCTTGAACAGCGTCGGGGCGACCGGCGTCTTCTTGCCCGGTGTTGACGGTGAAGTCGCTGGAATCTACGAACGTGCTGCCACGGATCTCCACGCGATCGCGGATGCTATCTCGGCGCTGACTCGAGAAGCTGGTGCCGACTGCGCGTGGCCAAGCGAAGGCGAGTTCACGTCTTCCTTATCGTCACCCTAAAATTTAGCTACCCCCATCCCGTCAGTCGCAACGTCTCGGCACCGAAGGAGTCAATCGCGAATCCAGTTCTCGACGTTGACACCGGGGATGCGTTCGTAGTGGCGACGATTCCCGGTCACCACCGTCGCTTGGCGCGCTGCTGCGACGGCCCCGATCAAGAGATCGGCGTCAGCGAGGCGCCGTCCTTGACGCTCGAGCATGGCCTTCGCCTCTCCGAAGATCTCAGCCGAGGCTTCATCGAGGTCGAGCACGGGAAGCGTCGCCAGAAAGGACTTTACGAGTTGCCGGTTCTCCTCGGGCGACCTCGACTTAGCGGCACCGTAGTACAGCTCGGCAGCTGTGATCCAGGTCGTCACGACAGCGTCCGCCGTCGCACCTCGGCGCTCGATGACCGCCTGATTGCCCCGAAGAATAGCTATGCAGGTGTCGGTGTCGAGCACCCTCAAAGCGCGACCTTGCGCCCTGAGCTTCGTCGTCCAGCGATCCGTTTTGCCTCGACGGCGCGGTCCTCATCGGACTGCCATCGGCCGGCCAGCCGGCGCCATGCCGCAACCTGAGCGTCTACCTCGCTACGTGCCCCCGCGCGCCGCGGCACGGCGCGCAGGGCCGTATCGAGCAGGTGAATGACCTGCTGATTCAGGCTGCGCCGGTCATGGTCGGCGGCGGCCCGCAGCTCACGCAGAAGGTCGTCGGGCAAATTCTTGAGAGTCAGGGCGGCCATGGTTGCACCTTGTAACCGATATGGAACCATTATGGTTCCACATCGCGACGCGGTCAAGGTGAGCGATGGGCCACTCACCGGCCTCGTTGAGCGCCGCCCCGCCTCGTTTCGATGAACGCCTCGAGGTCCGCCGGCGCGATCCGAATCGCGTTCAGGATCCGGATGTGCGGCAGCGCGCTGTCGGCGCAGAGGCGGTACACGGTCGCCCTGGACAGCCCGAGCTGCTCGGCCGCCTCCCGCACCGATAGAAGCCCATCCTTGCCGGCTCGCAAGACTTCCAGCCGCGCCCGCGTCGCCCCGGAACCGGGTAACAACCGGGTAACAAACGGCGAGCGAACCGGTGCTACCGTACGGGATTCCTGGGAACGCGGCGCTCCGTCGGTCGTAATCTTCTCGCCGACTTGCAACGCCCTACCACCCCCTCCAACCCCCTGCTCAGGCCGCCCTTCTTGCTTCCCAAGCTGAATGTCGTCGGTTCGAACCCGATATCCCGCTCCGCCCGTAACGTCGGGAATTCCTACGAAAGTCGAGAGACCGTCGAGGGCCGCCGAAGCGCCCTCCGGGGCGTCGGTTAACAACCGGGTAACAAACGCCGCGGATTCCCGCTGTGTGGCAGGCGCGGAGGGCGCCCCGGCGGTTGCCGCCACCGGCGTCGGCGCCGGTCTTCGATCGAGCCCTCCGGTTCGGACTCAGATACGCAGATCCCGGGACTGAATGGCACGAAGAGCGTTACCGGCGGCGCTTCATCGACAATCTCCAGCGTAGAGCCCGAGGCCTGGGGTTCAAGCTCGTCGAGAACCCGACACCGGCCGAAGCAATTTGTTAGGAAAGTCTCGGCGCTGTTGGGGCGTCCATTCCCGAGCGAGGAATCGTGATGGAGACGGTCGCCCTGCCCGGGCCGAGGTTGGGCGTCGCGCGCCTGGACCGCGCGCCGGCCGTGTCGCGGTGAGCACATCGATCTGCGCGTGACCGGCGCCGTCATCGGGATCTTTCATCGTGCCCGCCGTATCGCCCCTTCAAGCTGCCATCACTCAGCGCCGCGGGCGAAACAACGTCCGGGTAGTCGCCTCGCTCGACGCACACCGGTTGGTGGGCGTGGGACCGGCGATCGTTCCATAACTGCTGTACAAGCTCCGGCGTGAGCGCGGCGCCCAGGGGAGGTGGGTTCTGGTCTCGCTGAGCGCGGCCCATCCCTGCCCCGACGTTGCCCGCTCCCGCCCGCTGTTCACGACGTCGCAGTCGCGCGGTTGCCGAACTCTGACGAGGCCAGCGCGAACCGCGGACACTAGAAACACGACATCGGCCCGGGCCTTCTGGCTGATGTCCTCGCCGGCCTTCGCCGCCGAGCAGGGGGCCCGGCAGGTCGAAGCGCTCACGCGTTTGTGACAGCCTGCTCACGAAGAGCTGGTTGTCACACTGGCGCGGGGGGGCGCGGGC
>JAICYS010000364.1 GCA_025934105.1 Myxococcota bacterium
CGCGAACGCTGGACCGCCGCCCGCCGCGCCGGCCGCCGCCGCGAACGCGCCGGCCCCGTCCGGCCGCGCGGACAGCGAAAAGCCCGCCCAGGCCGAAGAGGACTCCGGCTGGAACCGCTACAACGTCACGGCGATGATCTCGGCCGGGGTGACGGTCGCGCTGCTGGGCACGGCCGCCTACTTCGGCGCCTCCGCCGGCTCGCACGAGAGCGATGCCAACCGGCTGATCGGCTACCGAAACCCTCCGCCCGAGTATGCCAGCGTGGCCGCCGCCTACAACTCCGCGCTGGCCGACGGGCGAAGCGACGCCCACGACGCGCGCATTCTGCTGCTCGCCGCCGCGGCCACCGGCGCCGTGTCGATCACGTTCTTCGTCCTGGACGAGGTGCTGACGCCGGCCACCGGCACCCCCACCGCAGCCGTCGCGCCCGCGCCGCACGGGCTGACCGCGCTCGGAGGTTGGTCATGGCGGTTCTGATGAAGCGGCCCCGGATGCTGGTCGCGCTGGCGCTGGCCTTCGCCGCCGGCCTGTGGGCGGGCGGATGCTTCGACCCGAACCAGCCGGCCTGCGGGTTCTCGTGCGCCCAGGCCGGGGTCTGCCCCGACGGCTACACCTGCGGCGCCGACAAGGTGTGCCACAAGGTCGGGGCCACCGGCGTCTGCCCGCTGGACGACGCGGGGCCGGCGCCTTTCGACGCCGCGGCGCAGGACTGAGCCGCGGCGCCTCCCGGTGAGCCGGCCCGGGTCTCGCGCCGACGGACGCGGGGCTCTGCCGGTCGCGCCGCCCGGGGTTCAAAGGAACCCTCCCAGGGTCCCGGTTTGATCGTATAGACTCCCGCGCGGAAAGACCGATGGGGCTTCTGGACATCTTCTCGAAAGAGCGCTCGCGCGACCGCAACGCCGGCCGCGCGATCAACAAGTTCCTGCAGTCGCCGGACCGGATGAAGGCGCTCATGACCCTGGCCAGCGACGGCTCGCCCGAAGCGCTTTACGCCCTGATGCGGCGGTTCGGGATGATGTACGACAAGACCATCGACGACGAGCAGGAGAAGGAATGGGTCTTCGAGACGCTGATGGCCATGGGCGGCGAGGTGCTCGAGCCGCTGAAGAAGTACCTGCTGTCGGCTGAGTCGATCTCGTGGCCCCTGCGGCTGCTCGACAAGGTGGTCGCGACCAAGGACGAGGTGATCGAGGTCATCGCCCAGGTCATGACCCGCCACGAGCCGGGCTACGAGCGGGATCCAACCAAGAAGATCCAGCTCCTCAACCACCTGGCCGGCATCAAACACGCGCGCGTCCCGGCGCTGGTCGCCCCTTACCTGACCGACATGGACGAAGGGGTCCGTTACGCGGCGGTCGAAGCGCTGCTGCGGCAGGAAGACGAGTCCGCCGTGCGCGATCCGCTGCTGGACCTGTTCACGTCGGACAAAGAAGAGAGCAAGCGGCTGCGCATCCGCATCGCCGACGGCTTCGCCCAGTTCGGCTGGACCATCGGCGACCGGCGGGCGGCGGTCGACAAGCACCTTCCCGAGACCTTTCAGATTGAAGCGCGCGGCAAGGAGCCGGCGCGCATCGTGAAGAAACAGACGAAGGGTTAGCCGAAAGTGCCGAGGCGAGACGACATCAAGACCGTGATGCTGATCGGCTCCGGGCCGATCGTGATCGGACAGGCCTGCGAGTTCGACTACTCCGGAACCCAGGGCGTGAAGGCGCTCAAGGAAGAGGGTTACCGGGTGGTGCTGGTGAACTCGAATCCGGCGACGATCATGACCGACCCCGAGATCGCCGATCGGACGTACGTCGAGCCGCTGACCGTGGACGTGCTGACCAGCGTGATCGAGCGCGAGCGCCCCGACGCCCTTTTGCCGACGCTGGGGGGCCAAACGGCGCTGAACCTGGCGCTGGACCTTCACCGGGCCGGGGTGCTGGACGCCTACGGCATCAAGTTGATCGGCGCGCAGGTCGAGGCCATCGAGAAGGCCGAGGATCGCCAGCTCTTCAAGAAGGCCATGGAGAAGATCGGCCTCGACGTGCCGCTGTCGGGCTACGCCCACAGCCTGGAAGAGGCGCGGGTCATCCAGGCCAAGATGGCGGCCGACACCGGGGTCGCCTACCCGGTGCTGCTGCGCCCGTCCTTCACGCTGGGCGGCTCGGGCGCCGCGGTGGTCTGGAACGCCGAGGAGTTCGACACCAAGGTGGCCTGGGGGCTTCAGCAGAGCCCGCGCGGCGAGGTGCTGGTCGAGCAGTCGGTGCTGGGCTGGAAGGAATACGAGCTGGAGGTGATGCGCGACCGCAAGGACAACGCGGTCATCATCTGCTCGATCGAGAACTTCGATCCGATGGGCGTGCACACCGGCGACTCGATCACCATCGCGCCGGCCATGACGCTGACCGACAAGGAGTACCAGATCATGCGGGACGCGGCGCTGGCCGTGATCCGCGAGATCGGCGTGGAGACCGGCGGGTCCAACATCCAGTTCGCGGTCAACCCGGAGAACGGCCGGATGATCGTGATCGAGATGAACCCGCGCGTCTCGCGCTCGAGCGCGCTGGCCTCGAAGGCGACGGGCTTCCCCATCGCCAAGATCGCCACCAAGCTGGCCATCGGCTACACGCTCGACGAGGTCCCGAACGACATCACGCGCGAGACGCCGGCTTGCTTCGAGCCGACCATCGACTACGTCGTCACCAAGATCCCCCGCTTCGCGTTCGAGAAGTTCCCCGGCGCCGACGACGAGCTCGGCCCGCAGATGAAGTCGGTCGGCGAGGTGATGGCCATCGGCCGTACCTTCAAGGAGAGCTTCGGCAAGGCGCTCCGCTCGATGGAGGTCGGACGTTGGGGGCTGCACCTCGACGGCGCGCCCTCGCTGGACGAGCTCAAGCGCCGCATCGTTCGCCCCAACCCCGACCGGCTCTATCAACTGGCCGAGGCGATGCGGCAGGGGCTCGGCGAGGCCGAGGCCCACCAGCTGACCAAGATCGACCCCTGGTTCTTGCGCAACCTCAAGCAGCTCACCGACGAGGACCGCGCCGTCGAGCTGGCGGGCGCCGAGAAGGGCGCGGCGCTGCTGGACGACGCCCCCGCGCTGGCGCGGCGCAAGCGGCTCGGCATGTCCGATCGCCGCCTCATGAAGCTGACCGGGACCTCCGAGGAGCAGGTCCGCCAGGCCCGCCTCAAGCATGGCATCCGTCCCGTCTTCAAGCGGGTCGACACCTGCGCGGCGGAGTTCGAGGCCCAGACCCCCTACCTCTACTCGACGTACGAGGTCGGCTTCGAGGAGCACGTCGGCGCCGCCCCGACGATCGAGAATGAGGGTCGCCCGACGCAAAAGCGGAAGATCGTCATCCTGGGCGGCGGGCCCAACCGAATCGGCCAGGGGATCGAGTTCGACTACTGCTGCGTGCACGCCGTGCAGGCGCTGCGCGAGGACGGGTTCGAGACCATCATGGTCAACTGCAACCCGGAGACCGTCTCGACGGACTACGACACGTCTGACCGACTCTACTTCGAGCCGCTGACTCGAGAAGACGTATTGGAGATCGTCGACGCCGAGAAACCCGAAGGGGTCATCGTCCAGTTCGGCGGCCAGACGCCGCTGCGGCTGGCGGTGCCGCTCATGAACGCGGGGGTGAAGCTGCTGGGAACCAGCGCCGACGCCATCGACCGCGCCGAGGATCGCCAGCGCTTCGGCGAGCTGATTCGCAAGCTCGGCCTGCGCGTCCCGGCCTGGAGCACCGCCCACGGCCTCGACGAGGCGTACAAGGCGGCGCGCGAGATCGGCTACCCGGTCATGGTGCGCCCCTCCTACGTCCTCGGCGGCCGGGCGATGGAGATCGTCCACGACGAGTCGGGCCTGGAGAAGTTCGTGCTGACCGCCATGGAGGCCTCGCGCCGCGAGAGCCTCAAGTCGCGCGCCGACGAGAAGGAAGCGCCCATCCTCATCGACCAGTTCCTGCCCGACGCCATCGAGGTCGACGTCGACGTGGTCGCCGACGAGACCGACGTCATCGTGGGCGGCGTGATGGAGCACATCGAGGAGGCCGGCATCCACTCGGGCGACTCCGCCTGCTGCCTGCCGCCCCACTCACTGGCCGCCGACACCGTCGAGGAGATCAAGCGGCAGGCC
>JAICYS010000140.1 GCA_025934105.1 Myxococcota bacterium
CACCTGGCCGCCGCTCGCGACCTGGCCGCCCGCCGCGCTGGTCCCGCCCCCCGCGCCCGGCGACCCGCCCGAGACGTGGCCGCCGGTTCCGGGCGCGCCGGTCGCCGGCGCGCCGCCGGTCCCTCCCCCGCCCGAGGGGCTCTGACTGCAGGCCAGGGACATCGAAACGAGACCGGTGATCGCCGCGGCGGCGGCGCGGACGTGAGCGCGTCGAAGCAAGGAGCCTCCTGGGTTAGGCGAGGGATGAACACTCGGATCCTGGTGCAGAAAATGAGAAATGCGACTGCACCGTTGTGGCCCAGGAAGTCGCGCCGCCGCGCGAAGGCGGCTCAGAGCTGGGCCGCGGCGGCCACCTGCGCGCCCATCACGTCGCGCCTGGCGAACCGCGCCACCGCCCGCTGAATCAGCGCCAAGTGGTCTTCCTCTTCGTGGAGGCGCCGCTTCAGCTCTTTTTTGAGGTCGTGGTCGTTGGCCTCGTCCGCCAGCGCGACCAGCAGCTCCCACCCGGCGCCGTCGACGAGTTCGGCGGCCAGCAGCGCATGCAGCATCTGCGGCAGCGTGGCGCGCTGGTCGAAGATCACCGCCTCGAGGCCCCGAGACTCGGTCTGCACCAGGTGGGCCTGGCTGGTCAGCGCGTGCGCGCTGCCCCCCAGCGCGCGGATCTTGGCCTCCAGCCACTCCTCGTGCTCTTTCTCCTGGTCGCGGTGCGCGGTCATCGGCGCGTGCAGCATCGCCACCTCGGGATCACCCGTGGCCCGGATGCGCTCGAGGACGTGGTCGTACAGGCGGACACCGGTCCGTTCGAAGGTCAGCCGCTCCGTCAGGAGGTCGATCACCTTGTCGCGGTTCTGCTCTCCCAAGTCGGTCATGGTCCCCTCCCTCTCCGCTTTTCCCCTTACGGAAAGCTGATGCCGGAGGCGCGGTTTCCAAGACGGGGGCGACGCTCACCGCCGCGCGCCCAGGTGCCGCCGGATGTCGTGGGCGGCGCGCGCCCCGGTCGCCAGCGCGCCGTGGACGGTGCCCGGATCGCCGCCCACGTCGGTGGCCTCCCCGGCGAAATAAAGACAGTCGCCCAGCGGCGCCGCCAGCGCCGCCGGCGCATCCAGCGCGCCGACCGGCAGCCAGCTATAGGCGCCGCGCGCGAACGGATCGGCGGCCCAGTCGAAAAGGCGCGCGTCTTCCAGCTGAGCCGCGAGAGCGCGCGCCGGCATCCCCAGCCCACGCGCCAGCCCGCGCAGCGCCGCGGCGATCGTGGCGTCGCCGTCGGGACCGGCGGCGTGAAGGCGGTCGGCGGCCGGCCCGGCCGCCCAGCCCACCAGGCAGCTCGACGGGCGCGGCGCCGCCACCCAAAAGGTGGGGACGGGCGCGCCGGGCAGGTGAACGAAGGTGGTGGACGGCGGAACGTCCCGGAACGCCCCCTGGCCGAAGCCGGCCCGAAACCGGAGCACGAGCTTCACCACGTTGCCGATCGCCAGGGCCTGCACCGCGCGCCGCTTGGCCGCCGGCAAGGCCGGCTGGAACGCGATCGCGCCGGGCGCGGGCGAGCGCGCCTGCAGCACGCCCAGCGAGACGGTCACCAGCGCGGCCCGGGCCCGCACCGCGGGCAGCGCCCCGCCCCACAGCCCGCGCCCGTCGACCACCACGCCCCCGCCGCCCCAGGCGACGCGCGTGACCACCGAGGCGACGCGCAGCGCGCCGGGATGCCGCCCCAGCCCGCGGGCCAGGTGCTGCGGCAGAACGTCGTAGCCGTCGCGCGGGCGGAACAGGCGATCGCCCTCTTCCTGTTCCGACGCCTCGGTCTGCTTGTTGAGGCCCCGGACCGAGATGCGGCGCGCATCCGCCGCGTTGAACCCTTCGACGAAATTTTGCAACAACCCGCGCGCCTGGCGGTCCAGCCCCCGGACGAAGGCTGGGCGGCGCATCACGTCGGCGAACGGAACGTCCTCGTCGGGAAGCCGGTCCATGAACCCGAGCGCCCGACGCCAGGCCCGGCCAGCCGGCCGAATGCGTCCGCGCCTGGCCAGCACGTGGCGCGGCGCCAGCTCGACCAGCGACGCTCCCGCCGCGTCCAGCGCGGTCACCAGGCCCTTGGGCCGGCCGTGCACGAACTCGGCGCCGCCCTCGAGCGGGCCGGCCCAACCGGGCGGATGGTGCGTGTCGATGCGACCGCCGATGCGGGGGCGGGCCTCCAGCACGACCACGGAGAGTCCCGCCTCCAGCAGGCGGCGGGCCGCTTCCAGGCCGGCCACCCCGGCGCCGATGACCACCACGTCGGCGTCGTCCTTCGCGCTCTTCATCACGCGTCTCCCGTTCTTACATTGTTCTGGGCATGGCGGCGCGGTCGCTCAACGTCTTGCGCGAGCAGGCCCGCGGTTGCCGCAACTGTCCCCTGTGGGCCAGGGCCACGCAAACCGTGTTCGGCGAGGGCGCCGCACACGCGGCCATCCTGCTGGTGGGCGAGCAACCCGGCGATCAGGAAGATCGCCAGGGGCGCCCGTTCGTCGGGCCGGCCGGCCACCTGCTGGAGACCGCGCTGGCGCGAGCCGGCATCGACCGCCGACAGACCTACGTCACCAACGCCGTGAAGCACTTCAAGTGGGTGGCGGCCGACCAGCTCCGACGCCCGCGCAGCGCTGCGGAGAGCGCGGGACGGAAGCAGCAGGCAAAGGGCCACGCCGTCCCGGGCGAGGGCCGCGGCAAGCGGCGCATCCACCAGAAACCCAGCACGACCGAGGTACGCGCCTGCCAGCCCTGGCTGCTGGCCGAGATCGAGGCGGTCGGGCCGCGCGTGATCGTGTGCCTGGGCGCGACGGCGGCGCAGTCGCTGCTGGGCGGCGGCTTCCGGGTCACGCAGGGCCGGGGCCAACCGCTGCCCAGCCCCTACGGCGCGCCGATCGTCGCCACCGTGCATCCGGCGTCGATCCTGCGCGGCGCGCCGGACGAGCGGGAAGCAGCGCTGGCCCGCTTCGTCGGCGACCTGCGCGCGGCCGCCGACCTGGCCGGCGCGCCTTCCGTTCGCTCGAGCGGACCGCTTGACCGCCGGCCGGCGATCCGACCGGCCAGGCCGGAGGGAGAAGCCGGCCCGACGAGCGGAGCGAAGACGACCCGGGTCGACGAGGACCGCAAGCGCAGGCCCGGTGTGGCCAGCCGGCCCGATCGCCGGCCGGCGATCAAGCGGACAGCCAACGGGAACGGCCGCCTCGCTCGAAGGGCGTTGCCGTAAGGCAACGGCGAGCGGCAGCCGACCATGCCCGACGGCGTGCCGCCCGGAGGCGGCCTAGTGCACCGCCGTCGAGATAGCGTCAACGCCGAGGCCGACAAGCCGCGCTGGACGCGAGGCGCGACGACGAGGAATACCCGGAGCTATTGTGAGGAGAAGCAACGAAGCGTCCGGCGCGGATCGTCGGCCGAACGTGACGCGATTTCGACGGCGGTGCGCTAGCGCCGGCGCGCCCGCCGCCGGGCCGGCCGCGCAACGGGCGGCGAGGCCAGCGGGCCACCGGCGACCTGCCGGATGACCTGCGCGATCTGCTTGAGGGCCGGTCCGAGCGGCGAGGTCCGCCGCCAGACCAGGCCAAGCGTGCGGTACGCGCGGGGGTCGGCCAGCGGGCGGATGGCCAGCGCGGCGTGGCGGCTCTCCATCGGGACGGCCAGCCGGGGCAAGAGCGTGATGCCGACGCCGGCCGCGACCATCTGCGACAGGGTCGAGAGGCTGGTGGCGCGAAAATCGAGCTCTTGCGTGCCGGCCAGCGAACAGACCGCCAGGGCCTGATCGCGCAGACAGTGGCCGTCGTCGAGCAAGAGCACGCTGGCGCCGTCCAGCTCGGCCAGCTCGGCGGGGCCGGCGGGCTTGGCCAGCGCGTGCGCCCGCGGCACCGCCAGCACGAAGGGATCGCGGGCCAGCTCCTCGCGTTCGAGATCCCCGAGGTCGACCTCCAGGGCCAGCACCGCCCCCTCCAGCGTCCCCTCGCGGACGGCGCGAACCAGCAGGCTGGTCTTGTCCTCGATCCAGCGGACGACCAGGCGCGGCTGCGCGCGGCGCAGCGCCGGCACCAGCTCCGGCAGCAGGTACGGCGAAATCGTCGGGATCACGCCCAGCCGCAAGGTGGCCGCCAGCGGATCGCCCAGCCGCCGCGCCGCATCGAGGAGGTCGTCGGTCTCGACCAGCAGGCGGCGGGCGCGCGCGATCAGGTCCTCGCCCGCCTGCGTGACCAGGACCCGCCGCCGATCGCGTTCGAAGAGGCGCACGCCCAGCGCGTCCTCCAGCTGCGCCAGCTGGGCGGACAGCGACGGCTGCGAAACGCCGCACTGGGCGGCCGCCTGGCGAAAGCTGCGCGCGTCGGCGATGGCGACCGCGTACTGGAGCTGCCGCGTCGTGAACGGGTGAGGAGCCAGACGCATGATAGGCGCAAACTATGACATAGATACAAACGATGTGTTGGTCCTATGCACGTGGCGGCCGCAATGTTCAGCCGCAGGAGGACCAAACGAGCATGTTGACCATCGGCGACAAGTTTCCCGCATTCCGCCTCAAGGCGGCCGTCAGCCTGGAGAAGGGCAAAGAGTTCCAGGACGTCAGCGATCAGGACGGCAAGGGTAAGTGGAAGGTGATCTTCTTTTGGCCCAAGGACTTCACCTTCGTCTGCCCGACGGAGATCGCGGCCTTCGGCAAGAAGAACCGCGACTTCGCCGATCGCGACGCGCAGGTGCTGGGCGTCAGCACGGACAATGAATTCGTTCACCTGGCCTGGCGCAAGAACCACCCCGACCTCAAGGACCTCCCCTTCCCGATGGTCTCCGACATCAAGCACGAGCTGTCGCGGGCGCTGGGGATCCTGCACCCCGAAGAGGGCGTGGCCATGCGCGCCACCTTCATCGTCGACCCGGACGGGATCATCCGCTTCGCGTCGGTCACCGACCTGAACGTCGGCCGCAACGTCGACGAGGTGCTCCGCGTGCTGGACGCCCTCCAGACCGACGAGCTCTGCCCCTGCAACTGGCAGCAGGGCCAGCCGACGCTGCAGGTTTGACCATGTCCGCCCTCGACGATCTGCGCGACGCGATTCCGGAGCCGGCCAAGGACCTGAAGCTGAATCTGCAGGCGGTCCTCTCCGCGGACGGGCCGCTGTCGCCCGCGCAGCGCTGGGGGACGGCGGTCGCCTCCGCGATCGCGGCCCGCAACCCGCGCCTGCGCGCGGCCGTGCTGGCCGAGGCGCGGGCGCAGGTCGACGGCGCGGTGGTGGACGACGCGATCGCCGCCGCCGCGCTCATGGGGATGAACAACGTCTACTACCGGTTCCGGCATCTCATCGGGCGCGCCAGCTACACCGAGAAGCCGGCGCGCCTGCGCATGAACCGCATCGCCAAGCCGGCCGGCAGCAAGGTCGACTTCGAGCTGTTCTGCCTGGCGGTGAGCGCCATCAACGGCTGCGCGACCTGCCTGCAGGCGCACGAGACGGTGGTCCTGAACGGCGGCCTCGCCGACGAGCAGGTGCACGACGCGGTCCGGATCGCCGCCGTGATTCACGGCGCGGCGGTGGCGCTGGACCTCTGCGAGCCGGAGCCGGCGCGCGGCTCGTAAAGCCCCGGGCAGCTCCGGGGGCCGGCGGTCACTGCCCCGGTGGCTGGACGTGCACGCCGTCGCCGCCGTGGGCGGGCGGGACGCGGCGCGCCTGGAGAGCCGTCGGCCGCCGCTCGGGAAACACGCGGTCGACCGCCACGCGCATCCCGGTGCGCGCCGAGGCTTCGATGGCCTCGATGACACGCATGTCGGCCAGCCCCTCCAGACCGGAGGGCTCGGGGTCGCGCCCTTCGCGGATGCAGGCCGCCAGCTCGTCGATCTCGGGCGCGACCTGGTCGTGCGCCTTGAAGGTGCGCCGCCGGGTCTTGCCTTTCACCTCGACCTCCAGCGCCAGGGCTGCCAGATCGAAGGCCGGCTCCAGCCTGAGGCGCCCCTTCGTCCCCAGCACCACGCAGCTCGCCACGTCGGCGGCGCCGAAGCTGCACGTGATCTGGGCCAGGCGGTCCTCGGGAAAGCGCAGCAGCGCGCCGACCTGCTCGTCCACCTCGCGGAACCGCGGGTCGCCGGGCTTGCTGCCGGCCAGCGCCGTCACCTCGATCGGCTCGTCGCGGAAAAGATAGCGGGCGGCGTTGATGCAGTAGATCCCCAGGTCGCGCAGCGGGCCGCCGGCGTGGGCGCGTTGCGTGCGCGTGTTGCCCGGCGTCACCTGCTGCGAGAAGATCGCCGACAGGTATCGGGGCTCCCCGATCCGACCGCCCTTGATGATCTCCACCGCCGCCAGATTCGCCTGATCGAAGTGCAGCCGATAGGCGATCATCAGCTTCACATGGGCCCGCTGGCAGACGGCGATCATCCGCTCGGCGTGCGCGCCGCTGGCGGCCATCGGCTTTTCGCAAAGGACGTGGACGCCGGCGGCCGCCGCCCGCTCCGTGAACTCGACGTGCCGATCGTTCGTGACCGCGATGTAGACGGCGTCGACGGCGCCGCTGCGCAGGAACTCGTCGAGCTGCGCGTACGGCAGCGCCTGCTCGACGTGGAACCTGCGGCGCAGCGCCGCCAGCTTGGTTTCGTCGTCCGAGAAGATGGCGGTCAGCTTGGCGCGCTTGCAGTGCGCGAATGCCGGCAGGATGGCCGTCTGCGCGAAGTGGCCCTGCCCGATGACCGCGAACCTCACCTTCGGCGCACGGCGCCGGCGGCTGGCCTTCCTCTGGATCCGTGCCATGCGTGCAACCTAGGCGCGGCGGGGCGCGTGGCAACGAGCGGCGGCCGCCGCGCGCGTTCCAGGATGTCGCGCCGGCCGTGACCGCCGCGCCGGGGCTGCTGGTCTTCCTGTGCGCGGCCGCGTTCGTGGCCGGCCTGGTCGACGCCATCGCCGGCGGCGGCGGACTGGTCACCGTGCCCGCGCTGCTGGCGGCCGGACTGCCGGCGCCCCTGGTCCTCGGGACCAACAAGGGTCAGGCGGTCTTCGGAGCGGTCAGCTCGGCGGCGTCGTTCTGGGGCCGGGGCGCGCTGGACCGCGGGCGCGCCGGGCTGGGTTTCGCGGCGGGCTTCGCCGGGTCGTGGCTGGGCGCGCGCGCCATGCTGGCCGTTCCGCCACGGACGCTGCGGATGGTCGTGATCGGGCTCTTGCTGCTGGCGGTGTCGATCGTGCTCTTGCGGCGAAAGGTCCAGCCGCGCCCGCGCCACTTGACGCCCGGCCAGGCGCGCGCCGCCCTGATCGGCATCGCGCTGGTTCTGGGCGGATACGACGGGTTCTTCGGGCCCGGCACCGGGTCGATGCTGGTGATCGCCTTCGCGGGCGTGTTTGGTGATACCCTGACCCGCGCCTCCGGGAACGCGAAGGTCGTGAACCTCGCCTCGAATCTGGCGGCCTTCACCCTGTTCGCCTGGCGCGGCACCGTGCTGTGGCATCTGGCCCTGCCCATGGCGGCGGCCAACGCCGTCGGCGCGGCGACGGGGGCGCACCTGGCCGTCCGCAACGGCGACCGCCTGGTCGGCGGTGTGGTGGTCTTGGTGGTCCTGGCGGTGGTGGTCAAGCTGGCGGTCGACCTGCTCCGGTGATCCGAGCCATCAGCGCCGCGGAGCGCGCCCGGGCGTCCCAGGCGGCGAAGCTGCGGGCGACGGCTCGGGCGGCGCCGGCGTAGGCGGGCTGGCCCGCCTCCTGCTCGATCGCGGCGGCGACGGCGCGAGAGGTCCGCCACGCGCCAGGCGGGCCGCCGCTTCCCGCAGCGTCTCGTCCCGCTTGGCGAAACAGAACCGCGCCAGACGCGGCGCACGCGCCGGGTCCACGTGAAACACGGAGGTCGGGATGGCCGCCACGCCGACCTCGATGATGAGGCGCCGGCAGAACGCCACGTCGTCGGCGACGCCGCGCGCGCCGAGGTCGGTCACCAGAAAATACGCTCCGCCGGCCGGCAGCGGTTCGAGCCCGGCCGACCGCAGCCCCACCGTCAGCAGCTCGCGGCGGCGCCCATAGTCCGCGCGCAGGCGATCGTAGTAACCCTCGCGCGCGGCGGCCGGCAGCACGTCGGCGAACGCCTCCTGAAACGGCGTCCCGTTCGTGAAGGTGACGAACTGGTGGACGGCGCGCAGGGCCGCGGTCAGCGGCGCCGGCGCGACCGCCCAGCCGATGTTCCACCCCGTGACGCTGAAGGTCTTGCCCATGCTGTCGATCGTGACGGTGCGCTCGAACATGCCGGGCAGCGTGGCGATCGAGACGGCGCGCGGGCCGAAGGTGAGCTCGGAGTAGACCTCGTCGGCGATCACCACCACGTCATGGCGCCGGCACAGCTCGGCGATCGCCTGCAGCGCGGCCTGATCGAACACCTTGCCGGTCGGGTTGTGGGGCGAGTTCAGGATCAGCGCCCGGGTTCGCGGCCCGAACGCCGCCGCCAGCCGCGCCGGGTCGAACGACCAGTCGGGCGGGTCGAGGGGAACCGGGCGGAGCACGCCGCCCGCCAGGGCCACCCCCGGCCCGTATGCGTCGTACGCGGGCTCGAACACGATCACCTCGTCGCCCGGATCGACCAGCGCCAGGATGGCGTCGTGCAAGAGCTCGGTCGCCCCGGCGGCCACCGTGACGTGGGCGTCCGCGTCGACCGGTGGCCCGTCGGGCCAGCGGCGGCGGGCGTCGTCGGCCAGGGCGCGCCGCAGGCGGGGTAGCCCCGGGCTGGCGGCGTACTGGTTGCGATCCTCGCGCAGGTGCCTGGCCGCCGCCTCCTTGACGAACGCGGGCGCCGCGAAGTCGGGGAATCCCTGTCCCAGATTGACCGCCCCTCGTTCCACCGCCAGGGCGGTCATCTCCGTGAAGATGGAGGTGCCGATCCCCGCCAGACGCGCCGCGCCAGGGCCGTTCCGCATGCCCCCGGTCTACCCGATTTGTGGCACGAAGCGAAAGTCGACCAGTTTCGCGCGCATTCGCGGCACCATGAACACGGGATGGGTTCTTCTCTGTTCCGGCTGGTTGCCGGTGGGGCCGAAACGCGCTCGGACGCGGAGATCGCCGAGGCGCTGAAGCGCGGCGACCGCGACGCTCAGCTGGAGGCCTGGAACCGGTTTTCGCCCGGCAGCGCCGAGACCCTGCGCCGCCTGATGGGCCCCGGCCCCGACCGCGAGGACCTGCTGCAGGAGGTGTACCTGCGGTTCTTCCGCAATGTGCGCTCGTTGCGCGAGCCGGCGGCAGTCCGCGGCTTTTTGGCGGGCATCTGCGTTCACGTCGTGCGCCAGGAGATCGCCCGGCGCCGGCGGGCGCGCTGGTTGCGCCTGACCGACACCGGCGAGGCGCCCGAGGCGCCGACCCCGGCGCCGGACGTGGAAGCCCGCGACCTCATCGCCCGCTACTACGCGGTGCTCGATCGGCTGGGCGCCACCGACCGCTCGATCTTCACGTCGCGCACCATCGAACGGCTCACGCTGACGGAGGTCGCCGAGCTGCACGGGATCTCGATCTCGACCGCGCAACGGCGGTTGGCCCGGGCCACCAAGCGCGTCGCGGCCATGGTGCGGCAGGACCCCGCGATGGCCGCGCTGGTGGCCAGCCGCGCGCCGGGAGCGAAATCGTGATCCGGGCCGAGGACGAGCTGCTGGTCGAAGCGCTCTCCGACGAGGCGCGCCGGGTGGCGGCTCTGTCGGCCGCCGGGCAACCGCCGCCGGGAGCCTGGCACCGGCTGCAGGCGCGGCGTCAGACGGTGGCGCGGCGCGCGCCCTGGCGCTGGGCGCTGGCCGGCAGCCTGTGCGCGCTGGTGCTGGGGCTGGGCGGCTGGCGCGTGGCCCGCGAGCACGCGGGCCGGCCGCTGACCTACGAGGTGGCGGGCGGCGCCGTCGAGGATTCCGGCTACGTCCGGGCCGACGCCGGCCGGTCCGCGCACTTGACGTTCTCGGACGGCACCCGGATCCAGCTGGCGCCCGGCGCCAAGGTGTCGGTCGGCGCGCCCGGCGCCCACGGCGCGCGCGTCCGCGTTCAGGACGGGCGGGCACACTTCGAGGTCGTGCACCGCCCGCACGCGGCCTGGACGGTCGAGGCCGGGCCCTACACCGTCGAGGTGACCGGGACCGTGTTCGACGTGCGCTGGTCGGGCGCCGAAGAGGTGGCCGAAGTGCGGCTGCGGGTCGGCTCGGTCCGGGTCACCGGTCCGCTTCTGACCGAGCACGCCACGCTGCGCCCGGGCCAGAGCCTGATCGCCCGGCTGGCGGCGCGCGAGCTGCGGATCGAGGACGAACGGCCGGCCGCCCCCGCCCTGCCGGAAACGCGAGCGGCGGCCCCCTCGCCGGCGGAACGGGCGGAGGCCCCGGCCCCCGCCGACCAGGCGGCGGCCCCGCCCGCGCAACAGGCAGCGGCGTCCGCCACGCCGCCGATCGCCGCGCCGGCGCGCAGACCGGAGGCGAAACCCAAGCGGCATCCCCGCCGCGTAGCCCTGGTCGGCCCGCCCGCCCCGGCACGAGCTCCCGCGCCCTGGACGCCGCGCGACTGGAGCGCACGGGTGGCCAGCGGCCAGGCGTCGGATGTCCTGGCCGAGGCGGAGGAGCGCGGCATCGACGCCGTCCTCGCGGAGGTGGACGCCCCGGCGCTGGTGGCGCTGGCCGATGCGGCCCGCTACAACGGCCGGCGCGACCTGGCCGCCCGCGTGCTGCTGGCGGAGCGGCAGCGGTTCCCCGACACGCCGGGAGCCGGCAGCGCCGCGTTCTTCCTGGGCCGACTGGCCGACGACCAGGGGAAGTCGACCGACGCGCTGGACTGGTACCGGCGCTATCTGTCCGAGCAGCCGCGCGGTCCCTACGCGTCCGAGGCGCTGGGGCGCGCCATGCTGGGCGTCGCGCGCGTCTCGGGCCGCGCCTCCGCCCGCGCGCTGGCCCAAGAGTACCTGGAGCGGTTCCCGAACGGCACGTACCTCCTGCACGCCCGGCAGATCCTCTCCGCCCCTTGATGCTGGCGCTGCTCGCGGTTGTGTTGGCCGCGGGCGCGCCGGGCGGCGCTGCGGGGCCGGGCCCGGCCGGGCCGCCGGTCGTGGCCATCGACCGCGCCGCGGACGCCGATCCCGTGATCACCGAAGCCAGCCTGCGGCTCCGGGCCGAGCTGGCCACGGCGGGCTTTGGCAGCCGGATCGTCACCTGCGACGTCGATCCTCTGGCCGGCCCCGCCGATTGCCCGCGCGAAGAGACCCTGGCCAGCATCTCGCTGGCGCGGGCCGGCGACATCACGTCCATCTTCGTCAGCTCCCGGCTGAAGAACGGGCTCGAGCTGCGCCGCCAGGTGCGCGTGCAGCCCGACGACGGCGGCGGCGACGCCCGGCTGCTGGCGGTGCGCGCGGTCGAGCTGCTCCGCGACCTGCAGGTCGAGGTCGCGGCGACGGCGGTCGACGATCCCGAGGACCCGAAGCCGCTGGAGCCGTTCGAACAACCGGCGGCGGCCCCAGCGCCCGCGCGGTGGCACCTGCTCGCGGGGGCGACCACGCTCATGATCCCCTGGTCCGGGAAATCGACGTTCGATCCGGCGTTCGGCCTCCTCATCGGCCTGGCGGTCCGCTATGGCCAGCACCTGCTGGCGGTGGTCGACGCCGCCGGCCCGTTCGTCAATTCGCTGCCCATCGCCAGCCAGACCGGCCGCGCCCCCTTCACCGGCCGCGCGCTCGATCAGGCCGTCGCCCGGGTGTCGCTCCGGGTGGGCCGCAAGTCGGGCGTGGAGGGGCTTTACGCGGCGCCGTTCCTCGGGCTCAGCTACATGCACCTGCAGCTGGGCGCGCCCAACCTGAACGGCAGCAGCGGCCAGCCCGTCTCACCGCTGGCCGGCCTCGGGATCGGCGAGACGCTCCGGATCAGGACGTCATGGCTCGTCACCGCCGAGTTGAGCCTGATCGACGCGCCGGACCTGCAGGCGATGGACGCTGCCGGAAAGACTCTTCTCACCCACAGCGGCCACTTCTGGATGGCGTTCGACGTCAGCCTGGGGCTGCCCCTCTTCTGACCGCTCAGGACGGCAGGGTGGCGCGGAACAGGCGATCGAGCGCCGCCGCCGGATCGGCGCACAGGCCGGCGTGGGCCGGGGACGGCTGCACGATCGTGCTGCGCGGGGCCGACAGCCAGTGGAACCGTTCGGAGGCGGAGAGCGCCCCGACGGGGCCGGCCGCGGGCTGCCCGGCCGCCACCGCGTCGATCGCGTCCAGCTGGCGCGCCACGCCGGCCAGATCGACGTCGGGCGAGAGCGCGCGCAACCGCGCCGGGTCCAGGCGAAGGCGAGCGCCCAGGAAGCCGGCCGCCGGACAGAACAGGACCACGCCGGCGTTCAACCGCTCGTCGCGATCGACGCGCGGGACGACCTGAACCAGCACGTAATCAAACGCGTGCCGCGCGGACACGGTTCGCCTCGTCGATGATGCGCGGGAGGGCCGCGCGGCGGGCCTGGAGCCAGGTGAGGTACGCGGCGCGCAGCGACGGGCCGCCGGCTTCGGGCAGCCAGGCGTCGGGGACCGCGGCCACGATGGCCGCCAGCCGCGCGTCGTCGACGACGGCCGCCAGCTCCGCGCCGGCTTCCGCCAATCGGTCGGCCAGCGGCAGCAGCACGTGCTCGCCAGCGCGGGCAAACGGGCGCTGGGCCGAGGCGGTCAGCTCGCCGGCGGACAGACTGCCGTCCCAACCGTGATGCCAGTAGAGCGACGCTCCGTTGTCGATCAGCCACAGGGCGTCGCCCTGCCAGAGCAAGTTCGGATTGCGGGCCGTGCGGTCGACGTTGGCGACGAACAGATCGAAGGCCACGATCCGCGACGCCAGCCCGCCGTCGACCGGACGGCCGGCCGCCACGTCGTACCCCAGCGCGCCCATCACGAAGGCCATGGCCAGGTTGGTGCCCGCGCTGCGGATCAACAGCTCCTGGATCTCCTGATGCGGCTCGCTGCGCCCCAGCGCGGCGTCGATCTCGATGAGCGCCAGTTCGGGCAGCGGTAACCCGGCCCGCCGGGCGATCTCGCCCGCGATCAGCTCGGCGGCCAGCGCCGCTCCGCCCTGGGCCGCGGCCCGGAACTTCGCGACGTAGAGCGCGCCGTCGTCGGCTTCGACCAGCGCGGGGACCGATCCCCCCTCGCGCAGCGCGGTCACGTAGCGCGTGGCGACCAGCCGGCGCAGCGAAGTGGGTGTCGGGGGCGAAGACATCGGCGGGCCCTAGTTTGTCACGAACCCCATCGACAGCTGGCTTTCGAAGTCGGGATCGCCCGGCTTGCCGTAGGTCGAGGTGACGACGAACGCCTCGCCGCCGATCTGCGCGTCGGCCTTCTTGGGCGCCACCGTCAAATGGAGGACGTCGCCGTTGCGTCCGGAGCTCTTGTCCAGCGAGAGCGTCAGCCCGGGCGCCGACGCGCCGGCCACCGCCTGGTCGTAGTCGAACACCTGAACCGTCCAGTCGTTGTCCGTCGGCGCGGCGCTCGACAGGGTGAGCGCGATGGTCTTGCTCTGCCCGATCGGAATGGCCAGGCCCTGGGTCTTGAAACCGGCGGCGATTCCGCTGGCGGTGATCGGCCCCAGCGCCGGGAACGTGTTCAGGTAGGGCGCGGTCGTCAGCGACGGCAGGCACGGGTTGTCGCCGCGCGCCGCCGCCGCGTTCGACCAGGACCGCTGGACCATGTACGTCGCGCCCGGGGGCACCACGTTCGCGTCGTCGTTGAACTCGCACATGTCGGCCACTTCGCCGTCGGTCACCAGCGTCCAGACGTAGTCCGCGTCGTCCTCCTGCACGTAAGCCGGGTCGCTGGAGGGCAGCGGGTCGGTGGCCGACTCGAACAGCTCGTGGCTGATCGCCACCGTTCGTTCCTGCACCGGCGTGACCGCCGGCCCATCGAAGCCGGGGCAGGCGCAGCTCACGGCGTAAGGGACCGACAGGCTGCCGGCGCGCGCCTCCAGATGGTAGCCGTCGAAATCGGTGCAGCAGGCGCCGTCGGAGTCCTGCTCGATGGTGCCTTCCGGCAGCAGGAACAGATAGATCGTCTGCGCGTCGGCTGCGCCCCAGGGTGGGTTCGTGCCGCTGGTGTTGGCCGCCAGGATCGACTGCAGCGTGCTGTCGCTGACCGTCTTGGCCGCGGGCGTGTTCATCGTGACCGGGGGCAGCACCGTCAACGGGCCCACCCCGTACTCGGCCGTGACCGCCGCCCAGGTCGCCGTCCCGGCCAGCTCGTTCAAAAAGGCGGTCACGTCGGCCAGCCCCGGGTCGCCGCTGGTGACGATCGGCAAGACCTTCGGCGCCGTCAGCACCCGACCGCCCAGCGTCACCACCTGCGGCAGCGCGGGGTGCGCGGCCGGATGGAATCCCCCGCCGCCCGCGCCGCCGGTCGGTCCCGGGTCGCCGTTGGCGGGCGCCCCGCCCCCGCCGCAAGCGCCGGCCGCCAGGGCCGCCGCGCAGAGCTGCAGGACGAAAAGTCGGCGAAGGCGAGCGTACGTGGGCAAGCCGGTCCCAGGATACAGCCGTCCCCCGAGCGGGAGCCAGCACCTCGCCGCGCGGCCGGGAGGCCGTTGCCGTGAGGCCACGGTGAGCGGTAGCGAACCACGCCCGACGACGTGGCCGCCCGGAGGCGGCCTAGTGCACCGCCGTCGAAATAGCGTCAACGCCGAGGCCGACAAGCCGCGCTGGACGCGAGGCGCGACGACGAGGAATACCCGTAGGTATTGTGAGGAGAAGCAACGAAGCGTCCGGCGCGGATCGTC